>DLVV01000381.1 GCA_003445035.1 Planctomycetaceae bacterium
GCCGGCAATCCGCTTCGAGCGGAACAGGCCGCTGTCCTGCTGGGTCCGCAAGATGTACTTCTTGGCCCGTTCGAGCACATCGGTGTAGGGGCCTCGTCCGGGCACGTGGCCCAGGCCCATGATCGACAGGATCGCCATCGCGTTGGGCGCGTTGCAGTCGTCCCAGGCCCCATCCATCGGCGACCCGTCCCGGATCTGCACCCCGGCCATATACTTGACCGAGCGACCGAGCGATCCGGTCACCTGATCAACGATGTCCGTCTCGGTCAAAATTTCGGCAGTCGCCGCCTTGGTGGCCTGTTTCTTGGGCTGAGCTCGTACCGGGCGTGTCGTGCCGGCGACGAAGATTCCCAAGCTGACGGCCACGGCCAAGCCGACAACCAGCGTTGCGGTGGGCCAGCGACAGGCAAATCGAAGACTGGTCATGGAGTGACAGTCGGTTGAGTGACTTGGCGATGTGCCGTGAATTGTCTCTGGGAGACGTGATCGGACATCAGGACAGCCCCATCAGCCGGCGAATCCCGACGTCGATGGAGTAGACGACCACCAGCAAGACCAGCACCAGCCAGTTGTCCCAGATCGTCGCCTGGTCCTGTCGCCGCGTGGTCATGGTCTTGCCGGTCAACAACGGTCCGAGAGAACCGAGTTGGTCCAGTGGGATCAGTTTGCCACCGGTCGCCTGCGAGAGTCCTTCGAGCGTGGCGCGATTGAGCTGTGGCTGGCGGAACTCCTCCGGAGCAATCATCACATTCAGCAGTGCCTCGGCCCCCTGCTCGGCAGCCCCCGTCGGAGGAGTGAAGGACACGGCGTGCTTACCGGGCTCCTCAGGCAGGAAACTGCCCCGGTAGAATCCCTCGCGCCGAGAATCCTTCTGCAGTTCAACGGTCTTGCTCCCCCCGGGACCGTTGATGGCCACGGCCAGTTTTTCTTCGTCCCGAGGCTTTCCGTCCGCGTCGAGAAACGCCGTCAGTTCGATCGTCGCTTCCTCGCCCGGCTGCACCCGCACCGGTCGGACTTCGATGAAGCTCTTGGCTCCGCCCTTCTCATCCCGCGGCGCCACGAACCTCAGGCTCTGGCCCCAGAACTTGTAGAAGAAGCGATCTCCGACGGTGCGTCGCCAGAGCCAGGTCGAGTCGGTGGCGATGAACATCACCTTGCCGGCTCCGGCCGGGTGCCACGAAATCAACGGCAACTTGCCCTGGGCCAACCGCACCGACGGGTTCCAGGCCAGCACCTCGGCTCCGGCCGCCGGCCGCTCAACAGCCGCGCACCAGTAGTACTCGGGCATCCCGCTCCAGACCACCTGGTTTCGGCCGGTGTCTTCATAGAGCCGCATCGTCTCGTGCACGGCTCCGCTGGCCGAGACCTCCATCCGGAACGGCTCAAACACCTTCGCCTCGCGACCGGCCACGCCTTCCCGGACCACCACCGGCAGCAGTTCCTGGAAATCCGGCCCGTAGGCGTGCGGCATGTACTCGGATCCCGCCTCGACAATCAACCCGACGCCCAGTTCCTGGACGGCGCGGATCAACAGGTCCTCGCGTTCCCGATTGAGGAATTCCGGCGAGACATCTCCGAGCACGATCACGTCGTACTCGCCGATCTCCTCGATCGTCGCCGGAAAGGCCTTGTCCTGCTCGGCTTTCGGCTGTCGCCGCCATTCGGTTTCGACCACCACCTCGGGGTCGTCTTCGCTGAGTCGGCCCGCCACGCCGTTGTCCCGCCGCATGGCGTTCTTCAGGAACCGGAAGTCCCAGCGGGGGCGGCCGTCAAGCAGCAGTACCTTGAGTTTCTCTTCACTGACCCGCACGTAGGCCACGTCGTGGTTGTTGGCCCGCAGTTGCTGGCTCTCGTTGGGATGCTCGGGCACCCGCACCTCCAGGTACTGCGGCCCCGATTCCTCGGCGACATAGGTCAGTTCGACCTGCTGTTGCTCGGTTCCGCTGAGCACCAGTTCCTTGGTCGCCAGCACCGTCTCGCCTTCGCGACTGTGCGAGACGAGTTCGACCTTGACCGGTTGCCCGTCAAAGCCGTGAGCCTCGATCGTGGCGTGCACCCGCACCGTGTCCTTCTTGGCCACCAGCCCGCTGGTGTAGACATCGATGATGGCAACGTCCTGGATGTCGGCGGTCGAGCCGACCGGTACGGTGAACACCGGCGCCCCGTCCCGACGATAACCCCGTGCCGCTGCTGCCGCGTCGGCGGGGCTGGCCCCACCGGTGTTTTGACCGTCGGAGAACAACAGCACGCCACTGACCCGCTGCCCGGCAGCACGGTCGAGCACGCCCAGGACGGCGTCGCCAAGGTAGGAGGCGTTGGGTTGCGTGACGGCGATCCCCGCCTCCGCCTCATCTCCCTCGCCCTCGTCGCTCTCGGCCCAGAGTTCAATCGGTTCCAGGCGACGGGCAAACGCGAAGTACTGCACGTCGTATTTCTCGGCCAGCTTGTCGAAGACGTCCTCACGAGCGACCTCGACGGCCTCTTCGGCCAACTGCACCCGCCCGTACCCGGCGATCGTTTCCCGGACATCAGCGTCCAGCAAATCGTCATCTCCAACGGCCAATCCCGCCGCTCGCGCGACCGCCAGACGCTCCTCATCGGTCTCGAACGGACCCGCCGGCAACTGCATGCTCTGCGACGCATCGAAGACGACCGCCAGGATCGGCTTCTTGTCGATCTCCTCGGTCAGTCGCAACACCGGGCTGGCCAGCACCAGGATCAGTATCGCCAGCACGAAGACGCGGGTGACGGTCAACGCCACCCGAAAACCGCGTCGGACCGTCGCCAGGTTGGTTTTCTGGCGGTTGTAAATGAACCAGCCTGCCGGAAGCACCAGCAACAGGGCATAAAGCCACAGCGGCCGCTGGAACGCAATATGGGTGTCCGAGATGTTGATGACCATCTCGTCGGCCACGCCAATCGACCGCAACAACGACTCAAGCATCCTCGGACTACGCCCCCCTCCGTGGTCGGCTCAACAAGCCAAACGCAGAGTCACTTCTTTGGCCCCTTCGTCCGGGCCCGCGACAACTTCTTGAAGTAGTCACGGATGAAGCCCCGGTAGGCCTTCGGTCCTTCTTCGCGCAGTCCCTGCAACAACTCCTCCCGTTCCTTGGGTTGCATCTTCATGATCACCCGCCGTGTGGCCACGTCCAGCTTGCCCAGGTCCACCAGCACCTGCTCGGTCGCCTGACCGTCGGGGTCCTGGTTGCCGATCAACTGGTTGGCCAGCGTCGGCTGTGGCGGCATCGGCTGGTTCTTCTGCTGATCCTGTGGCGGCTGGTTTTTCGGATCACCGGGCTGCTGTTGAGGCTGGTTCTGCTGCTTCTGCATCCGCTGCATCATCTTGCGAGCCTGCTGCATCAACGCCTGCTGCAGGGTCTGCTCGAGGTTCTTCTGCTGCGGCTGTTGCTGCGGCTGTTCGCCCTGCTCGGACTTCTGCTGAGCCTGCTGCAGTTGTTCCTGCAGATCCTTCAGCGACTTCTGGTCACTCTTCAACGCCCGTTGGGCCATGTCGAGTTCCTCGAGCCGCTGTAACTGCTGGCGGTTGCGTTCCTGCTGCTCGGGGTCGGACGCCTCCTTACCGTTCTCCTGCTGCTTCTTCAGCTTCTCCTTCAGATCGCGGATCATCTTCTCGAAGCGAGGATCCAGTTCGGCACGCAGGCCTCCCAGGGCCGGAAGGAAGAACTCCTCTTCGGCCTCATCGTCGCCCTTCTTCTTCTCGCCCTTCTTCTTCTCGCCGTCCTTTTTGGCGTCCTCGTTCTCCTTGGTCGGATCGCCCTCCTGGGTGTCCTGTTCCTTGGGCGGGATCTTGTAGTCCTTGTCCTCGGGCTTGTAGGGCCGCTTGGGGAAGTCGGGCTGCCGCTTGGAGTTGAGCAGTTCGGCGGTCTTGTCGAGTTTCTTGTCGGACTTCTTCGCAGTGTCCTCCTGCAGGTCCTTCAGCGCGTCGAGCAGTTCCTTGGAGGAGAGATCCTGGAGGCTGGACTTCAACAGGTTCTCTTCCTTGCCCTTGAGGGCCTCGAGATCCTTCTGCATCGCCTTGAGGTATTCCTTGAGATCCTCCAGCGCGTCACGGGCCAACTCGGCGTTCTGTTCGAGCAGGTCTTTCTTGAGATCCTGCATCGCCTGTTTCAGGTCGTCGCGGCTGTCCCGCTGGGCCCGGGCCAGCGCGTCCATCCGTTTCTGGATCGCCTCGAGATCCTTCTGGACCCGGTCGGCCTTCTTGTTGATCTCCGGCAGCTTGGTGTCCTGCTGCTTGGGCTGTGTGGCCTTCTGGAGATCTTCGGCGAGTTGCTTGAGCGGATCGACGGCGGCCTTTTCGAAAGCCTGTTCCAGCTGTTTCATCTGCTCGGCCACCTGGGGCGGCACCAGCGGATTCTCCTCGGCCTGCTTGGCCAGTGCGCCCAGGTCGTTCTTGACCTGTTCGGAGAGCTTGGCGTTGTTGTTTTCCTCGGCCAACAGCTTCGCGAGTTCCTTCTTCAACTCGGCGAGCTTCTTCTGCTCCTCCGCATCGAGCTCGACCGGCTTGTCCTCTTCGGGCTTCGCCTTGGGGTCGTCCTTCTTCTTGGTCTTGTCCTCGGCGTCCTTCTTCGCCTGCTCCTGCTTCTCCTTGTCGGCCTCCTCCTTGGCCTTCTCGATCTTCTCGGTCAGTTCCTTGTAGTCCTGCTCGAGTTCATTCGATTTCGTCTGGATCTTCTTCTGTTTCGAAATCAAATCGACCAGTTTGTCACGGAAGGTGTCGGTCTGTTTTTCGAGCTGTTCAAACTGCTTGTCGGCAGCGCTGTTGTCGTTCTTGATCAGGATCTGGTAATCGATCGTCTGCCCGCTCTGGCCCTTGCCGTCACGAACCTCGACCCGGTAGGTCAACGTATCGCCGGTTTTCAGACCCCGATCGGCAAGGTCCAGGGTGACCTCCCGACGATCGTTCTGCAGCGGCGGACTGAGTGTCACAACCGGCTCGCCAACGAACGCATCCTGGTCCGCCGTCTTCACGCTCAGCACGACTTCCTTCACTCCGAAGTCGTCAAAGGAGGTGATGAAGACCGGAACGGCGCGGGGCTGGGTCAGCACCAGCGTCTGTCGTGGCCGTTCGATGATGACCTGCGGCGGATTGTCCGGTATGGCCACGATCTTGGCCTCGGCCATCGTCTTGTTGTAGCGATCGGCTTCATTCTTCAACTGCACCCGGTACAGCCCGTTCTCCATCAGCGAAAACGTTCCGGTGAACAGCCGCTGTCCGTCATCCTGCTTGACCGTCTCGGGAGTCTCGGATGCCGGAACCAGTTCCAGCGGTTCCTCACGACCGGTCGGCACCAGCTTGACGACGGTCTCCTGCGCCGGGGGCATTGTGCCCGAGGCACCCCAGACGGCCTGGCCGCCGTGGAGGGTGAACATCATGCCCGAGATCGTACGGCCGGCCAGTCCGACGGCTGCGGCGGGAACCTCCAGCGCCACTCGTCGCCCGGCTTCGGGCAGATCGCCGACACGGAACCGCGACGCGGTCCCCGCCTTCCCCTCGCCGACCAGATCCTCTCCCCAGAACGCCCTGTGCTCCCAGCCCTGGCCATCGTGCCACTTGAGCATGATCTGTCGAGGCTGCTGGTCAGGCGGAAGGTAGACCTCGGCAAACAGCACATCGCTGGTCCCCACCTGGAACGGTTCGGTCGCCTTGGTGAATCCGTGCGAGTGAACCGCGGCATTGGCGGGATCGGTATGAGCGTCCTTGCCGGCAAGCGATTCGACCTGCCAGGTCCCGCTGGCCGTCGAACCCTCGGGGCGAGTCGCCCCGAACCAGTTCCGCGGCGTGCGGTCGGCCACGTTCTGCTGCACCCGTTTCAACTCGAGGAATTCGACCTTCCCCTCGTGAATGTCCCCCTCGGCGACGACATCCACCGACACCTGGCTGCCGATCGGCCCCTCGACATCGGCCACCGGCGACGACCGTTCGGGCTTCTCCATGTATTCGGGATACGACAGCCGAGTGGAAACGCGGACGATTTCCGGCCGCGCCAACATCTTCACCCGGAAACGCTTCGTATAAGTGCCACCGCCACTGACCCGATACCGGAACTCGTACTCGAGTCCCTTGAGCGTCAATTTCGCCTGGCGTTGATCGCCGGCCTGCTTGAACGGGGGCAGCGTGTGCCGCAGCACCACCGGTTCGCCCTCATCGTTTTGCGTCTCGATCGTCAACTGCAACCGCTCGTCTTCGTAAAGACTGCGGTCATCGGACAGCGAGGCCAGGAACACGACGTCGTCACCACGGACGACCGCTCCGTCACCCTCTTTCACCTGGTCGCGGTTACCCACCGCCACGGAGTAGGCCACATGGCCGGCCGGCGGAATGTCGGCAAACGGGTTGAAGACCCGTGCCATCGCCGTGGTCACGCCGGGAATGAAGACCACCGCCAGGCCCAGCACGCCGATCGTCGCCACCGCGCCGGCACGCTGCAGGTTGTGGATATCGAGCACCTTGCGGGGGTTGAATCCCCGGATACGTTCGAGAGCTTCGGATATCAGCCGTCGGTGGAATGCCTCCGAAATCGGCACCGCCCGGCTCTCGTCTTCGAGGTCGATACAGGTCACCAACCGGTTGTGAATCTTGGGCAACTGGGTCTCAATCCGGCGGGCCACCAGCACGTTGGAAAGGCGGCGGAACAAGGGCCGCAACACGCCGGCGATCACCGCCCACGTCGTGGGCACGACCAGCAGCACCAGCGCCAGGGCTCGCAACGTGGTCCACTCCGACGGCGCCGCACTCGAGACGACAAAGTCGGTCATCGACAACACCACCACCAGCAACAGGCCCAGGCCGAAACTGGCCAACAGGCCCGTGATCACCCACGTCGACCGCAACAGCACCCGTGTCCGTGACACCAGGCTGCGGATCGGCGACGTGTCGGTTGCCGAAGCTCCCGCCGACGGGTTGTGCTGGCCGCTGCCGTTACTCGAATGGTCACTCGTCATGAGTCGTTCCTAACCAAGCGGTGGGGGCCGACGCATCGACGTCGGCTTGTGTGTAGACAGTGTATTCAATGACGGAACAGGAAGGTTGTCAATCGCTGTCTTTGGACGTGGAGACCTGGATCCAGCAGGCCTCATTCGCTCGCTGCACCCGTTGGGGCCTCCTCGGTCACATCCGCCCCGGTCATCCGGCCGACCCAGCCCCCGGGACTCAACTGCTTGATCCGCTCCATCGCCTTGTCGTCCTCCTCACCAGCGACCTGTCCGCTGAGTGTCGAGAGCAGGAACTCAACCGCGATGACCAGGAACATCACGTAGATCAGCCATCGCCAGATCTCGTTCTGGGTCCCGGGTTCTCCGAATTTCTGCTGGGCGTCGGCACTGGCGTCGACCACCTTCAGCGTCTCGCCGGCCACCAACCCCTCGAGCATTGCCGCCGTTTCGACTTCGATCCGCTCCATCCGCTGGCCCGCTTCGTTGGTGTCGTCAACGCGTTCGAGGTTGCCCCCGATCGTCTTGAAATCGGACTCACTGGAAGCCAGGTTGACCGCAAATGACAGCCGACCTTCCTTGGGCCGAGCCGTGTTGCCTCCGCTGACCTCAACCTCGTAGAACCCCTGGTGCACCGTCCGGTCAAAGGCCCCGACCAATCGGGCCCGGGACCTCTGGAACTGTTCCAGGGGATTGACCTGTCCTCCGGGGCCGGTCACCTTGGCCGAGACCGGATCCCAGCTGGCCTCGTCGGCAAAGAACTCGGCGGTCCCCCCCGCTCCCACCACGCTCGGACCCCCCAGTTCCGGCTGCTTCATCACGTGGCTGACCATCCGCAGCAACAGCGGCACGAATTCGGGCCGCATCGGCAGGTTGGTCCATTTCGAATGGAACGGGAAAGAGGAAAGCAC
>DLVV01000339.1 GCA_003445035.1 Planctomycetaceae bacterium
CCATCCACTTCGCGGACAAAACAACGTCCAGGGAGCCAGCGACGCGGGATTGATCCCGATGGTCTTCCCCGACTACCAGTCGGTCTCCGATGACACCCACCGGCAGAAGTTCGCCCGGGCCTGGGGCCACGACCTGGATCCCGAACCGGGACTGACGGTCGTGGAGATCATGAAAGGGGCACTCGAGGGGTCGATTCGCGGCATGTACATCATGGGCGAAAACCCCTTCATCTCCGACCCCAACGCCAACAAGGTCCGCCGGGCGCTCTCCGAACTCGAGTTCCTGGCCATCCAGGACATCTTTCTGACCGAGACCGCCGAATTCGCCGACGTGATCCTGCCGGCCAGCAGCTACTTCGAGAAGATCGGCACCTACACCAACACCGATCGCCGGGTGCAGTTGGGACGTCCCGTACTCGATCCGCCCGGCGACGCCCGACAGGACTGGGAGATCCTCTGCGAGGTGTCTCGTCGAGTCGGACTCGAATCCGACTACGCTGACGTTGCGGCCGTTTTTGACGAGTTCACCTCGCTGACCCAGAATTACCAGGGCCTGTCACACGAGATCCTCGGAACCACCGGGCGACTCTGGCCGTGTCCCGACCCGGAAAATGACGACGGGACCCAGATCCTCTTTGGCGACGGCTTCCCAACCGAAAGCGGCCGCGGTCGGTTCGTGCCCTGCTCATTCCAGCCGGCCGACGAATTGCCCGACGACGAATACCCCTTCGTGCTCAACACCGGCCGCGTCTTGGAACACTGGCACACCGGCAGCATGACCCGCCGCAGCAAGGCACTGAATGCGATTCAACCCGAGGCGTTTGTTGCCATCCACCCCGACGACCTGAAGCGACTCGATGCCGACGACGGTCAGTGGCTGAGAATCACCAGTCGCCGCGGATCGATCGAACTGGCCGCTCGGGCCGACCAGGGGGTCCAGCCCGGCGAGATATTCATTCCGTTCCACTTCCGTGAGGCCTCCGCCAACACGTTGACCAACGACGCGCTTGACCCTCATGGGAAGATCCCCGAGTTCAAGGTCTGCGCCGTCCAGGTCACGCCGGTCGACCCAGCAGGCGACCCCTAGACGGTCACTTCACCGCCATCGGCCTGCAGGGCCGATGGATACCGATCGCGGATCGGATCGATCACCGCCCCGATGAACTCGTCCACCTGCTCGGCCGCCCGACCGGTGAACCGGCGGGCGTCGAGCGTGCCTTCGAGATCGATGTCGGCAAACAGCGGGTCGCCCTGCAACCGGGCGATCAGGTCGTTCTCGCCGCCCCGCTGCTTGACCTCCTCGCCAGCCGCCTGGCTGTGAACACGAATCGCCTCGTGCAGTTCCTGCCGGTCGCCACCGGCCCGCACGCCCGCCATCAAGATCTCCTCGGTCGCCATGAACGGCAGTTCCTCGCCCAACCGCCGGGAAATCACCTGGGGATAAACCACCAGGCCGTCAACGATGTTGCGATAGAGAATCAACACCGCGTCGATGGCCAGGAAAGCCTGTGGCAACGTCAGGCGGCGATTGGCACTGTCGTCGAGTGTTCGTTCCATCCACTGGGTCGCCGCCGTGTCAGCCGCGCTGTCGTGCAGAGAGATCGCGAAACGCGCGAGACTGCACATCCGTTCGGACCGCATCGGATTTCGCTTGTAGGCCATCGCCGAGGAACCGACCTGCTTCTTCCCGAACGGCTCCTCGACTTCCTTGCGGTGCTGAAGAATGCGAACGTCGTTGCCCGCCTTGTGGGCCGAGATGCCGATGCCCGAGAGGACTCCCAGCACCTGGGCATCGATCTTTCTCGAGTAGGTCTGTCCGGTGACCGGGTAGACGCGACCGTCGCCCATCTTTTCGGCCACCAGTTGTTCCAGGCGAGACACCTTGTCGTGGTCGCCGTCGAACAGCGACAGGAATGACGCCTGTGTGCCGGTGGTGCCCTTCACGCCACGCAGTCGCAGGCCGTCGAGACGGTGCTCGAGCTCCTCGAGGTCCATCACCAGGTCATAGCACCAAAGCGTCGCTCGCTTGCCGACGGTCGTCGGCTGGGCCGGCTGCAGGTGAGTGAATCCCAGGCAGGGCAGATCACGGTTGCCGGCGGCAAACTCCGCCAGGTGATGGATCACGCCGACCAATCGGTCGCGGATCAGTTCCAGGGCCTGGCCCAGCAGCAGCAGATCGGTGTTGTCGGTGACGAAGCAACTGGTGGCTCCCAGGTGAATGATTCCGCGGGCCTCCGGGCACCGGTCACCGTAGGCATGCACGTGGGCCATCACGTCGTGCCGCAGGTCGCGTTCGTAACCGGCGACCACCTCGAAATCGATGTCGTCGGTCGCTTCGCGTAACGACGCCAACTGCTCGTCGCTGATCTCCAGTCCCAGCTCCTGCTGCGACTCGGCCAACGCCACCCACAACCGTCGCCAGGTCGCATGGCGGATCTGAGACGACCAGATTCGGCTCATCTCTGCCGACGCATACCGCGTGTTCAATGGGTTCTGGTAACTCTCGAATTCCGACATATCCGTAGCGTCCCGGCTTGGGAAATCATCGTCTTTGGCCCGTCCCATCACCTCGATTGTAGCGAACAGCCCATCTCGGCGGCATCGCCACCCAGACCGCGTCTGGCAACCTCCCCCTGCGGGGTTTAGGATGGGGTGTCGGCGGTCGTGGACCGCCGAGGTGGTGCATGGAGGCCACACGTGGTCCAGGACGCGCGAGCCCCATGCATTACGTCCCCGAGTCGGCGCGGGAATTCCTGCAGGACGACGCCTCTTCGGTCGGCACCGTGCCATCCGAAGAGATGGGTTTCCACTACCGCTCGGCGCCGATCTACCTGCTGACGGCCATCGTCGGCCTGCTGCTGGGCGGTGACCTGCTGGCCGGCTCGATCGCTGCGGCCGGTGTGACCGACTGGGCCGAATTCCAGGTTCTGTTCGGCTTCCGCCTGGCGCTGCTCGCCGCGGTTCTCGGCGGCTCCCGGATCCTGTTCCAGACGCTCGAAGGCCTGTTCGCCGGCCGGATCGGTGCCGACCTCGCTCTGACAATCGCCTGCCTGGCGGCCATCCTGCTCCGTGAACCGGTCACCGCGGCCCTGGTGGTGTTCATAGCACTTTGCGGAGAGAGTATCGAAGGGTACACCGTCGATCGGGCACAGCGGGCCATTCGCGGCATCTTTCAACTCTGCCCCCGCATCGCACATCGTCTGGTCGGCGACGTGGAAACCGACGTGGCGGTCGAAGAGCTTGCCGTGGGGGACCAGGTGGTCGTGCGGCCCGGCGAACGGATGCCCGTCGACGGACGAGTCCACTCGGGAACCTCGTCCGTCGACCAGTCGGCGTTGACCGGAGAGAGTCTGCCAATCGACAAGGTGGCCGGAGACTCGGTCTACAGCGGCACGCTCAACCAGTTCGGCGCCCTGGTGATCAACACCGAACGAATCGGCGACCAGTCGACACTGGGACAGGTGATCACCCTGGTTGCCGAGGCCACCCAGCGCAAGGCGCCGCTGGAACGGACCGCCGACCGGCTGGCCCGCCTGTTCCTGCCCGCCGTGCTCGGCACCGCACTGCTGACCCTCGTCGGCTGGCGTTTCCTCGGAGAGGCGGGCACGTGGGAATCCGGATACCTGCCGGCCCTGGCGGTGCTGGTGGTCGCCTGCCCCTGTCCACTGATCCTGGCCACTCCCAGCGCGGTGATGGCCGCCATGGCCTGGCTGGCCCGAGAAGGCGTCGTCGTCAAGGGCTCGGAAGCTCTCGAACGACTTGCTCGGGTCGACACGTTCGCCTTCGACAAGACCGGGACACTGACTCGAGGTGAACCAACACTCGGGCTGGTTCAGCCCGCACCGGGAAGTGGACTCGAACCCGACGAGTTGCTCCGCATCGCCGCAGCAGCCGAACGGACCAGCGAGCATGTGCTGGCCCGGCTGGTCGTCCGCGAGGCGGAGAACCGCGGGATGGTCGTCCCAACTCCCGAGAGCTTCTCGGCTGAACCCGGGTTCGGTGTCACCGCCACGCTGTCATCCGACCGACCCGGTGACGAACCCCGCAGCGTCCTTGTCGGCAATCGACGGCTGCTCGAACAGCACGACGTGGAGATCGACGAATCGGCCGAGAACGTGATCGGGGAACTCATTTCGTCCGGACAAACCGCCATCCAGATCGCCATCGACGGCCGCTGGGCCGGGGCCATCGGAGTGACCGACGATCCGAGAACCGAATCGGCCGACGTGCTCGACCAGCTCAAGCAGAACGGCATCGGCCAGGTGGTGTTGCTGACCGGGGACCGGCCGGAACCGGCGGCCACCGTGGCAACAGGGCTGCCGGCTCTCGATTTGGTCGAGAGCGAGATGCTGCCCGCTGAAAAGGCCAGCTGGATCACGGCAGCCGAAGACGAGGGACGGCAGGTGGCGATGGTCGGCGATGGCGTCAATGACGCACCCGCCCTGGCCACGGCCACGGTGGGCATCGCACTGGGAGGAGTCGGCAGCGACATCGCCGCCGAGGCGGGCGACCTGGTCCTGATGGGCGACCCGCTCAGACCACTTCCCGGCCTGTTTCTGCTCTCGAAGCAGCTCGTCCGAGTCATCCGCCAGAGCATCTGGTTGTTCGCATTCGGCATGAACGGACTCGGGATCCTGCTGGGGGCCATCGGCCTGTTGACACCGGCTGCCGCGGCCATCTTCCACGAGTGTTCCTCGCTGGCCGTGATGCTCAACGCGCTGCGGCTGCTCTGGTTCCAACGTTGGCACGAAACCCGATGGAGTGCCCTGGCACGTTCCCTGGGTGACACCGCCACCAGGATCACCGAGACACTCTCGCCCTCGCGACTCACCTTCCACGCCCTCCGCCACTGGCAACTTGGACTCAAGCTCGTCGCCGCCTCGCTGCTGTTCGCCTGGTGTATCTCGGGCATCACCGTCATCCCCGCAGACGAAAACGCCGTGGTCGCGAGATTCGGGAGTTGGCACAAGGACCTCGGTTCCGGGTGGCACTGGCGGTGGCCGGAACCTCTCGAAGTCGTTCATCGAGAAAAGCTGTTCCGAATCCGGGCTCTGCCGATCGGATTCCGGCACGACCCTTCGGGGAAATCCGCCAACGAATCGGGAGTCTACGTCTCACCCGTGGAGTGGAACAGCCGGCACGATCGGACTGCTGACGACGATGGACTTGCCCTGGAATCGTCCCTGCTGGACGAATCGCAACTGGTGACCGGCGACGAGGTGCTGGTCGAGTTGACCGCGGTGGTCGAATACCGGATCGGCAGCAGCGACAACCTGCGTCTTTACGCCTTCGAGACCGCAGAGCCCGAACAGCTGTTGCGGGCGGCGGCCGAGAGTGCGATTCGCGAAATCGCGGCCACCGCTTCGCTCGCCGACCTGATGGCCGATCGCCGGGGGCAACTGCAAACCGACTGCCTGGACGCTGTCCGGATAGCCGTCACGCCCTACCGGCTCGGACTCGAGATCGTCGACCTCCAGCTGCTGGACGTCCATCCACCTCGGCAGGTCGTTGCCGCCTACCGCCAGGTCGCCGATGCGCTCGAAGAACGCGAACGGTTGATCAACGAGGCCGAAGGATACTACGCCCGACGGCTGCTCGCCGCCGCCGGTGCCCGGGCCATCTCCTTCCTCAACTCGACTGTCCGCACCGGCGACACTCCCGCCGCCACAGGACACCAACTCGAAATATCGAACTGGTCGTTGGCCGATCCCGACACGTGGCGGGCTCTGCTCGACGGCAAAATGCTCTCCGGCGAATCCGCCGCCACCCTCGACTCGGCACGTGCCGCCGCCGCCGACACGCGGTCGAAGGCGCACGCCCAGGCCAACCGCCACAACAAGCTGCTCGCTGCCGGCACCCAGCCACCGGAAACCCGCGACATCTCGAAACTGCACCTCTATTTCCAGGCCATTGACGAGGCGCTTTCCGGAAGGACGCTGACCGTGCTCGACCCCCGTGCCACCGGTCGCAAGCACCTGATGCTGACCGATCCCCGCACCCGCGGACTGCCTCTGCTTTCACCCTCGCTCGCACCTGGCGACGACGAGGAACAGATCGTCTCGCCACCCCGACCTGCGACAACCGACCGGGAGACTCCCGATGAACGATAACGCCCCCACGCCGATCGATGGCAACCGCCCCTCACGCGCACGCGTCCCACTGGCGGTCGTCGGACTCGCCATCGCCTGCGGTCTCGCCGGATCCTCCTGCACGTTCGTTGACGAATCCGAATGGGTGCTCGTCGAACGGCTCGGACAGGTCGTCCGCGTCCTCGATCAACCCGTTGATCGCGGTCTGAACTGGAAACTCCCCTGGCCAATCGAAACCGTCCGCCCCTTCGATGCCCGCACCCGGATCTACGACCCCCCCGGTGGCGAAATGGTCACGTCCGACAAGAAGAACATCACCGTCGACGCCTACCTCTGCTGGCGAATCGCCACTCCGGACACAGCCGGCGACGACGACTCAAACTGGTCATCCCGGCCGCTTTATCGCTTTTTCACAGCGCTCGGCAACACCGAGACTGCCCAAATCCGGCTCTCCGAACATGTCCTGCCGGCTCTGAGAACCAAGCTCGGCGAGACCGAATTCGATCAGCTGGTCGATGTCGACAGTTCCCAGTCCGGACCGGAAAAAATCGAGGCGGGTCGCCTGGTGGCGATTCCCCAGGCCGTTCGCGACGAATTGTCTCAACTGGTCCACGATCGTTACGGCATCGCGTTGATCGATGTCCGTATCAAGCGGCTGAACTTCCCGCAACAGAACCAGGTGGCCGTCTACGAGAGAATGAAGACGGAGCGGAAGAAGATCGCCGAGCAATACCGCAGCGACGGGTTGGCCGAGAACACCAAGATCAAGAGCCAGGCCGATCTGCAGTACAGCCAGATCCTGGCCAACGCGCGTCGGGAGGCCGAGTTGATTCGGGCTGACGCCGACGCCGAAAGCCTCTCGATTCTCAACCAGGCCCATCGTCGCGACGTCGAGTTCTACCGCTTCACCCGCACGCTGGAGAGTTACCGCCGCATTCTCAATGACCGCACCACCCTGGTGCTGTCGGGATCCAGCGAATTGCTGAAATTGCTGACCCAGGGCGTGCCCGCCACACGGTCGGCCAGTTCGCCACCACCGGCGGCGACTCCTGCCACGTCGACCTCGAGTCAGGAGGACGATCGATGACCAATCGTCCCGACCAGGACGCTCGCCCCCGGAACCGGATCCGTCTACCGCTGTGGCTGCCAACAGCCGCCGTGCTGCTGGCCTGGCTGGTCAGTGGGTTCTACATCGTCCAGGGCAACCAGCAGGCGGTGGTCCGCCGTTTCGGTCGGCTGGTCCGCAACGACGCAGGCCGGGTGGAGATCTCGCCAAGTGGCCTGCGGTGGGACCTGCCGTGGCCGCTGGCACAAGTCGACCGCGTCAACACCCACGAGGTCCGTACGCTGACGATTGGCCTGCCCGAATTCGGCCCGGAGCTCAACGGAGACGCCGCAGCCAGCTTCCTCACCGACGTCGACCCCGCCCACCAGTCCCAGTTTCTCACCGGTGACCGCAACATCCTCAATCTTCAAGTCACCGTCCACTACCACGTTGACGCCATCGACCGGTTTTTGTTCGGCGAATCGGAACCGCGTGCCCGGCTGAGATCCCTGGTCGAATCGCTGGTCGCCGACACCGTCAGCGGCAGCGGTGTCGACTTCGTCTACGTCCACGGGCGAAATCGGCTCCGCAACGTCCTGGTCGGCCACCTGGCCGCCACGCTCCCCGAACAGCAACTCGGCCTCGTCGTCGACGATGTCACCGTTGGGGCCGTGTATCCCCCGATCCAGGCCAAGGCCGAATTCCTGGAAGTGATGAACGCACGGGCCGAACGTGAAACACACATCAACAACGCACGGGCATACGAGGGGAAGCGGACATTCGAACGCGAGGCCGACGCCGAACGGACCAGGCTCGAAGCCGAAGGCTACCGCAGCCGGACCGTGGCCGCCGCACAGGGTGAAGCGGCCCGCTTCAACCAGCTGGTGACCCAGATCCAGAGGGAAGCCCAGAGCGGACTCCAGGACTACGCCGCCGTACGGTACCTGGCCATGAGACGGATGTACCTGGACACCATCGGAGCGATCTTCGCCAAGGTGGCAGCCAAGGTCGTGCTCGACTCCGGACGACCCGTCGACCTGACGATCCTCAGAGAATCGGGCAAGTGAGAAACCGCCCCCGGCGGTCTCTACAGCCGGTCGACCATCAATTGTGCGGCTTCCTGGCCACCCAGCGACACCGCCGCGCCGTCGATTTCCAGCATCACCGTGCCCGCGGTCGCGTTGTTCGACACCACCCGCCCCTCGACCCCCAGCGCCACTCCGTTGTGGGTCAGGAACTGCAGGAACTCGGCCCCCTGGTCCGTAACTCGCACCACCCGCACGGTGCTGCCGGGAGGACAACTGGCCAACGTCGTCGCACTCTCAACCGTCTCGGGCCACGTGCCGGTGGCGGTGGGAATCGGATCTCCATGAGGATCGAACCGCGGCCGCCCCAGGAACTCGTCGATCCGCTCGACCAGGTCGTCGCTGACGGCATGCTCCATGTGTTCGGCCTCCTCGTGAACCTGGTCCCACGACAATCCCAGCGTCTCGACCAGGAACTGCTCGATCAGCCGATGCCGACGCAGCACCCTCATTCCCAGCATCTGCCCCGCCTCGGTCAGACACACGCCCTCGTAGGGTCGATACACGACCAGGTCGGCTTCCCCCAGCGTTTTGTGCATGCTGGTGACCGTTCCCGGAGACACGCCCAGTGCCTGGGCGACCTGGCCGGCGGACACCCATTCGGCACTTTCGCGCAACCCGATCTGCAGGATGGCCTTCAGATAATTTTCGACGGTCAGGCTTGGCATCCACACGGCTCCTCAGTCCCCGATTACATCTCCTGTCCCGGTTCGAGTCAATCACCGTCACCCAACACGCCGTGCATCACACCGCCCCCTGTCGTAGACTGAACGGCACGAGGATCGTCGAACCCGGCGATCTCCTCCCCGACACGGACTGGCTCTCATGCGGTCTGAATTCCCGCTGGCCCGATTCTCGAATGCCGCGATGGCGAGCCTGTGTGTGTGTGTCGTCACGTCGTGCTCGCTTGCACTTTCCGCGGCCGAACCACCACCGGCCAAGTCGAAAACGGATCTCTCCGGTCCGGTCAAACGGTTGGTCAACGATCTCGGCAACAGCCGGCGAGCCGTACGAGAAAGTGCTCGACGCCGACTGCTGGCGCTCGGACCAGCCATTCTCGAACACCTGCCCGCTCCCGACACGGTCAAGAACGTCGCCACACGAGTCGCCGTTCGCCGGCTGATTCGCACACTCGAACGCACCACCGCAACCCGTTCGGCCCGGGCATCCCAGGTGACCCTCAGTGGCCGCCCAACCCTGGAGACACTGGTCGCTTCGATCTCCAGGCAGACGGGAAATCGGTTGACGCTGCACCGGTTGTCCTCCAGGCAGTTGCGGCGATCGGTGCCGATCAAGCTGGTCCGCGCCACTTACTGGCAGGCGATTGATGCCGTGATGTCACGCGCCAAGCTCGACCTGGTCTACCGCGACGGAGCCAGCACGCTGGTCGCTCGCACGGGCCGCAAGATCGACCGGTCGATCGCCCTCTCGGGACCCTTTCGGGTCACCGCAACGACGGCGACCCCGAAACCGATCCCTGACAGCGATCGCCACCTGCTGCCGTTGAGACTGTCGTGGATGGCCGAACCTCGACTGCGACCACTCTACCTCGTCTGTCGTCCCGCGAACTTCCGTGCGACCGGCCAATTCGACGACGACCGCACGAAACCACTGGACCCGCGAAGCCCCGAAGCCACGCTCGAATTGCCGCTGGAAGGTAGTGACCCCGGCCTGCAACTCCGGATCGACTTCCAGACCCCTGGTGACGAGATTCCCCGTGAAGTCCAACTGACGGGAACAGCCGATGTCTGG
>DLVV01000239.1:0-33164 GCA_003445035.1 Planctomycetaceae bacterium
GTTCCTGGCCAATGATGGCCTGTACAACTACGCCTTCGTATTGAAATACGACGTGTTGACCGTCCACCGCGGAGGTGACCAGGTCGAATCAACCATTTACGTCGCACACTACAATCCCAGGAAGCCCCGCGCCGAGGTTGCCGACGAGTTCTATCCCGACCTGGGAGGCAATCTCAAGCGATTCCGGGCCGGCGACGTACACCGCCTGGCGCTCGAGCAACCGTGGGACGAACATTACATCGGGGCACTGGTCGACCGCTATCACGAGGTCCGCGGCAAGCGGATCTACTGGGCGATCTGGAGCAACACCGTCAACAACGACAGGTGAGCTGGCACCAACTACCTTCGCCGGAAGTAACTCTTGAAGACCAGGAGCAGAAGAACCGGCGAAAGAAACAAGGTGTAGCAGAAGCCGAAGATGTCGAGAAACTTGATCGAATCGGGCAGTACCGCTTGGTCGAGCGCCGCCGGCAGAACCACGCTCCAGCACATCAGAATCAACCCGACCTGGCGACGTTTTTGTTCAGCTTCCTTGGCCTCGGGGCTGCCCGATTTCGGAGCAGCTGTTCGCTTTTTCGGTTTCTTCTTGGTCTTCTTCACTTTTTCCGTGTCGGCACGGTCCGCGCCCGATTCCGCCTCTCCATCGGCTTCAATCCCCGCGTAAAACCGGGCGATGCCCTGGTTGACCGAAAGCGGACTGGCAATCAACCGCCGCATCGGCACGCCGACCCGCAACCGCAGTTCATCCTCGAGATCGTGAGTGGGTTCGTCGACACACGCGACCAGCAACGTGTCGTCGTCCACAAACAACGGGAGGATCGTATTGCGGCGTGCGACGTTGCGGGGAATCTTGGCGAGAATCGAATCGTCAGGGGTCAGTTGCTCGAGATCGACATACGGAAGCCCCAGTTCTATCGCCAGGGCCTCCGCGGCCGTCTCGGCATCCACCAGCTTCATCTGGACAACGGCATCCCGCAACGACAATCCACGCCGCTCGGCAAAGTCCTTCGCCTCATCGATCTGATCACGACTGAGTCCACCACTGCGGACCAGGGTTTGAGCGATCGTGGGTCGGACCAGTTCATCGTTCTCGTCGAATTCCCGTCCCAACACCTCGTCGTAGTCGTGTTTTCGCTCGGGATCAGTCAGGCACAACATCGCCTTGGCAAGATCGTTGAGCAATTCCTGCGACTCGACCTGGTAGGTCCCCGTCGCGTACTTACGAACGTGTTCGTTGAGCTTCTTGTAGTGGCCACGAATCTTCTGGACGTCGTCCTCAAACGTTACCAGCCGCAACAACGCGTAGTGGTCCGGCGGCCGGGGGATGTTTTCCGGGATTCCCAGCCAGTCCTTGTAGACGTCCAACGCCACGAGTCGCCTTCCTTGCGGACCGATCCCTCCGGTGATTCCCGGAGAGTCATGCACTCCGACTACTCGACCTGGTAACTCTCGGCCAACGCCCCAAACGCATCGACACCCTCATCATCGAGACCCGAGTCCCGGACGATCTCGATCGACGCCTCGTTGTTGCTGGTCAACTCGCGTGCCGTACAGTTGATCCGACCGGAGGCGTCGTAGGCGTAAGTCACCTCGACCGGGGATCCCTTGGGGAGATTGGCCGGCAGGTTGGTGATCCAGAAGTCTCCGATATTGGCACAGGCATCAATGTCCTCGACCTCGCCCTCGAGCACCGTCACGTGGATCCGCTGCTGGTTGTCCGAGGTGGTGGCGAACCGCTGAGTCACGTCGAAGGGCAACTCGGTGTTGCGCTGGATCATGATGTGGTTCTTCTTCTCACGATCCGTGGGATCAGTCACCTTGGTGCCCAGCGAGTGAGAATTGACGTCTGCGGTCGCGACACTTCTGAGGCGATTGATGATGGCCTTGCCCATGCGGGTCTCGCCGCCGGTGGCACGCGCCTCGAGAATCGCGGCGTGCAGCGCCGCTCCGTGACCGACCGCTTCCTCGGGGTCCACTTCCTTGTTGGGCTCACGCTGGCAGATCTCCTTGAGCATCTTCTCGACCACGGGCATGTGAGTCGACCCGCCAACGAGTACGAGTTCATCAAGATCTCCGGGACCAACCCCGGCCTGGGCCAGTACCAACTCGGTCGTGTCGCGAGTCCGCTGCAGTAGGTCGCTGGTGAGATTCTCAAATTCTCCGCGAGTGATCGACACTGTCATCGAGTTGCCCTCGAAGTAAACCTCGATCGGTACCTGGGCGGTTTCGGAAAGTTTCCGTTTGGCATCCTCGCAATCCTGGGTCAACTGTCGTGGGATCCTCCCTCGGAGATCCAAGTCAAATTTCTTCTGGAATTCCTCGGCCACGTGATCGACCAGCCGTCGACTCCAGTCCAGCCCGCCCAGCATCACGTCCCCGTCAGTGGCCAGTACCTTGAAATTCGTCGGCGTGTACCGGACGACGGTCACATCAAAGGTTCCGCCACCGAGGTCGTAGACCAGGATCGTCCGCTCAACCTGCTCGAGATCCGCTCGCCCCAATTCGCCCTTTTCCCAGGCATGGGACAGCGTGGCCGCGGTCGGCTCGTTGATGATGTCAATGACATTGAGCCCGGCGATGCGACCGGCGTCCTGGGTCGCCTTGCGGCGGATGTCGTTGAAGTAGTACGGCACGGTGATCACCGCGTTGCCGATCGGGCCGATTTCCTTCTCGGCGTCCTGCTTGAGCTTCTTGAGAATCAGGGCCGAGACGAACTCCGGCGTCAATTTCTGGTCTTTGAAAACCACGTGGAAGTCCTTGTTCCCCATCTCCCGCTTGATCGCCTCGACGATGCGATCGGGAGATTCCTCGGCAATGCGAGCGAACGAGGGGCCGACCACGACGCGATCGCCGTCGCCCAGCAGAACCACACTGGGAGTGATGTCACGGCCATCAACATTCTTGATCAGTTGAGGGTTGCCCTCGTCATCGAGTTGGGCAATTGACGAATACGTGGTCCCGAGGTCGATGCCGACGGTTTGACCTTCGACGAAATTGGCGGCCATTCTCTGGATCCTTCTCGCAACAGCAGGAGAACCAATGGTGAAATCAGAACAGGTCGCAGCAAGCAAACAGAAGTCAATCGGCCCGATCGGTCACCGGCAAGAGACCGGACCAGGCCGACCAGAGCCTCAGTCCATTGTGTCAATCCGCTGGAAGCGATTCAAGCACCTCGCCAGGGGACCGGTGATCCTCCTCGGCCGACTTATCGGCTTCCCCGATCCCTCAGCTTCCGAGACGACTTGGGCAATTGAGGGGAACCCGGCGCCGTGCGTGCCCGAGGCGCTGGCCGGATAATCGGCGGCTCGAACTTCGCCTTCCGGATTTGCCGCAACGCCGCCTTCGCCTTCGGAGCCAACCCGAATTCGATCGACATCAACGGCGATGACCAACCGATGTCCTTCAACGGCAATGCGATGTCACCGAACTCGAAATCGCTGACCGAAACCGTTGACGCCAGGGCATTCTTGGCAAACGACCGCCAGGCCACGTCGAATTGCTTGCGGTACACGTCGGTCAGCAACCGGCGATCGGCGATCTTGATACCGGCTGCAAAGCTGCCGGTCATTTTGATCACCGGATCGGAGGGGAAACGGATCTGCAACGGTTGACCGCCCTTTCCGGTTCGAGGCAACAACTTCAACCTCGCGGTGTGCTCGAGTGTCAGGTCGAAGACGGCTAGTGGCTTCCAGTCGCCATCCGCCCGGGTCGAGACAATCAGACGGGCACCGGGGATCAGGAACCGGAAGCCCATCGGGGCCTGGATCGCCGAGGCCGATTCGTCGGTCGGCACGATCGAGATCGGCCGGGTCAGTTCCAACTCGCACCGCAACTCGGTCGTCGCCGGCATCGTGGCAATCGCGGGAATCACCTTCGACAACTCGCCACGGTCCCCCAGTTTCCGCACCAGTTCCTCGGGGGTGTCGCGAACATCCACTCGGGCCACGCCACCGTCGATCAGCATCTGGGTCAGAGGATCGAGCAGTCCCGGCGCAAAACCTACCCGCAGGGTCTGCGTTCGAGGAATTCGCTTCACCAGGTCCTTGACCAGGATCATCTCCCGGGGTGAACGCGGCGCGGTCGACGGATCGGGTGCCGCAACGGTCATCCCGATCGCGATCGAGAGTCCGCTCTTCTCCACCGCCACCGCCTCTGGCCAGAGCCGAACACGGGGCTGGTAGACCGGCAGCGGCCACAGGCTGCGGAACAGGTCCGAGGAATCTGCGAACTCGAGCCGTTGTTCCATTTCGGTGATCAATGTCGGAACCAACTCGCGAATCTTCTCCTCGACCAGCCCCCGCTGCTCGGCCAGGCTCGTGACGATCGTCTCATACACCCTCCGCCGCTTGGTGTCTTGGAACCCACCGGTGACCTCGATGGTCTCCGGGCCGATCACCTGGTATTGCTCGGGAGCGATCTGAAAACTCGACTGGACCAGCTTGAGTTTCAGCCGCCGTTTGGCCACCGACGGCTCGACGACAAAATCCAGCATGACAGGGGCAACCGGCTGCTGGTGTCCGACCAGGATGTGCGAGGCGCTGGCGGTGAACTTCAGTTCTCGCTCCTTTTCGAAGTAGATCTTCTCTCCGTTGACCTTCTTGTCATCGAGCTTGACCCTGTGGATCCGGGTCTGGCCAATGGTCACGGTGATGTTCTTCAACGCCATTCGCACGCTGATGGTCCCGTCGCTCCGGGTCGAGAGACCTGCCGCATGGATCTCGCCGCGGTACGAGATGTCATCGAGAGTCGCCTCGTAGAACTTCTTGTCCGGCTTCTTCCGCGGTTTTCCGTCATCTTCCTTGATGGACACCGAGTCGAGGGTTCCCGAGAGAATGTCCTCCGGGACCGCGGTGGGAATCGCCGCAGCAATCGCATCGAGCACCTCGGCCCCCACTCGCAAATAAGCCGCCCCGCCGATGTGTGCGACCGGAACAAAGGGGGCCAACGCGTCGGGCAACGGTGTGCCACGTGATACCAGTGGAGAATCGGGAATCGGCTGGCGAGGGTTCTTCAACCAGTTTTCCAGCAGCTGACTGTCGTAAGCCCGCTGCCACACCCCATGGGCCTCCGACTTTGGCTCATCGTACCGCACTCGCCCGCCAGCCTTCTTCAGCGCCGCCACCATCTCACGGGACCGTTCCGGATAGACGATCCGGTCCTGGGGTCCGTGGAAGACCCAGATCGGCATGTTCTTCAGCGCGGCCACTCGGGTCGTATCCCCACCACCGGACACCGGCACCACCGCGGCCCAACGGTCCGGATGGGCCATCGCCAGACTCCAGGCCCCGTACCCTCCCATCGACCAGCCTGTCAGAATCTCCCGGCTGCGATCGACGGCGTAGTCCTTTTCGACCTGGTCGAGAATCTTCAGCGCGCGGTTGGCATCCGGCGACCCGGCCTGCCAGCGTTCAAGAAACCGGCGGCCTCGTGTCGTCTCGCACTGAGGAAATATCACGATGAAGGGGTAATCGGCCAAGCGGGCTCGCACATAGGGCCCCAGCCCGATCTGAACAGGCTTCACCCCGTCACGACCACACTCGTCGGCACCGTGCAGGTACAGGATCGTGGGATATCGTTTTTGCTTGTCGTAACCGGCCGGCAGAAAGACCTGGTACTGGTGGGTTCCCTGGTCGTCCTCGTAGACCTTTTTCAGGAACCGTCCCTTCGGAGTCTCGTCGGACTGTTGTTGAGCCTGCAGGGGGGCAACACACAGGGCGATAACACCCAGCGCCAGCCACCACGGTCTCGAAACCAACCGCACGCAGCGCATTCGAGAAGCACTCCACATGTCTCAACTCTCTCAGCTTCGACAGCCTGCCGCCTGCCGGCCACCAACGACCGGACACGTCCCACTCACCCCCCCTGTAACCGGACCACGACACGCTGTCAACAAGACACCGGCGATCGGGCCGGTCCCGAAATTGAGACGGTCCGGAAAGGGATTGTGGGACAGCTTTGCGGGGAACCGAGATGCGGATCGGACCTAGGCGTTTTGTCGCTTGAGCCGACTGCGGGCGCGAGCCAATGTGGGGCCGATCGAGTTCTCCGACAGTCCCAGTGCCTGGCTGATCTCGCTGTAACTTCGTCCCTCGAGATGAAACAACCGGACCACGCCGGCATCACGTTCATCCAGTCCGGCCAGCATCGCCTCGACCTCGTCGACGTCGTCGATCCGCCGTTCGTGGACCGGCTGTGAACCAGCCTGGTCAAGAGTGGCCTGGTGAGCCGGCACGTGGCCCAGCGCCTCGGCTTTCCGTCTCCTGGCCATCTCGCGGACCACCACGCGACGGGCAATCACCGCCAGGTAGGTCGCCAATGAACACTTGGCCCGAAACCGCCGCAACGCAGAGAAATCGTCGGCCAACAACGCCAGGAACACCTCGGCACACAGGTCATCGATGTCGTCGGTGGACAACCTCACGCTGCGAGCGTGAGCGGTATGGTTGATCACGTGGACGAACAGGCCGATGAACCGATCCACGAAATCTCGCCACGCGCCGGGATGATGTTCCAGGCAACGTTCGAGCAGGCTGCGATCAACTTCGGTGAGTGCCAAGAGATTGCGCGCAAAAGGTGAGTAAAAATCAGGCCCGATTTTGCCCCCCACCCGCGCAAACTTTAGTCAGAGGCCAGACCTGAGGCAAGATGGGTCTCGATTCTGCCGAAACATATTGTGGTGTCAGACGAAATTCCTCGACGATTCAACTCGATCCAGCCGGCCACTTGACACTCGACCGGCGACCACACTACCATCTCGCAGTCACTCGAAAATTGGCACTCCAACGGGTCACTATGAGCTGCGATTTTCCGCCTCCGCGTAGCATCTGCACGGAAATCAAGAGGGAAAACCAATGACACACGTCGTCGCCGAACCGTGTTTCAACTGCAAGTACACCGACTGCGTGGTCGTCTGTCCGGTCGAGTGTTTCTACGAAGGTGAATCGATGCTCTACATCCATCCGGATGAGTGCATCGACTGCGAGGCGTGTATCCCCGAATGCCCGGTGGAAGCGATCTTCATCGAAGACAATCTGCCGGCTGAGTGGGAACCTTTCACGCAGCTCAACGCGGATATGTGCAACGCTGACCCGCCGCTGCCGGTGCTTACCGAGAAAAAGGAACCAATGGCCGATTCCTAGGCCGGGCGGTCGAGGTCGTCCTGCGGAGTGTGAGGGGGCATGATCGGCCCAGGAACAGTCCGCACCGCCTCCGACCTGGTTCCTTCGCTGGAACGGTTCTGGACCGTCTCGGCAATCGCCCTGGATCAGCTCGCGGAAAACTGGACTGCCGAGGACGGTGCCCCGGTCTACACGGTCGAAGGCCGTTATACGTCCCGCGGCTGGACCGAATGGACCCAGGGTTTCCAGTTCGGCTCGTCCCTGCTGCAATTCGACGCCACCGACGAGGTCCGGTTCCTCGAATCCGGCCGCGCCAACACGCTGGCCCACATGCCCCCGCACCTGACTCACGTTGGAGTGCACGACCACGGCTTCAATAACGTCAGCACCTACGGGAATCTCTGGCGAATGGCCCGGGAGGGTCGCTTCGAAGCGACAACCGCCGAGATCGACGGATGGGAACTGGCACTGCGGGTCAGCGGAGCCGTGCAGGCGGTCCGCTGGACCACCACCTCCGACGGCGACGGCTTCATCCACTCTTTCAACGGGCCCCACTCCCTGTTTGCCGACACCATCCGCAGCCTCCGTTCACTGGCCCTGGCCCACCAGCTTGGTCACCGGCTGCTCGGCGAACACGACGAGCCAATCGGACTGCTCGAGCGGTTGGTCCAGCACGCCCGCACCACCGCCCGCTACAACGTCTACCAGGGCACCGGACGCGACCGCTACGACGTGCGGGGCCGAGTCGCTCACGAAAGCCTCTTCAACACCAACGACGGACGCTACCGGTGCGCCTCGACGCAACAGGGCTATTCGCCGTTCACCACCTGGACCCGTGGCCTGGCGTGGATCATGCTCGGATACGCCGAACTGCTGGAGTTCCTCGAGACGATCGACGACTCCGCACTCGAACCATTGGGAGGCCGGCGGGACATTGTGGGGATGATGCTCGAAGCGGCACGGGCCACCTGCGACTTCTACATCGAGACGACTCCCTCCGACGGCATCCCTTACTGGGACACCGGGGCTCCCGGCCTGGCCGAGATGCCCGGTCACCGTGAGCGACCTGCCGATCCCCACAACGGCCACGAACCGGTCGACAGTTCGGCCGCCGCGATCGCCTGCCAGGGGCTGGTGCGACTGGGCCGGGTGCTGGAATCGACCGACCCCGCCGCCGCCCAACACTACACCCTCGCGGGCCTGACCACGCTGGCCACGCTGCTGGATGCCCCCTACCTCTCGACCGATCCCGACCACCAGGGCCTGCTGCTCCACGCCGTCTACCACCGACCCAACGGCTGGGACCACGTGCCCGAGGATTCAAGTATCCCGCGGGGCGAGTCGTGCCTGTGGGGAGACTATCACCTCCGTGAGGCCGCCGTGTACGCCGGTCGGCTGGCCCGGGGACAAGAGCACTCGTTCTTCGGAGCCGAAGCCGGAGAGGTCTCATGAGCCGGTCCGACAGCCGGGTGGCGTTGATCACCGGCGGCGCGAGAGGCATCGGACTGGGCATCGCCCGGTCGTTGGCTTCGGAGGGCTGGCGGCTGGCACTGGGAGGACGGCGGCCGGCCGAGGATGTCGCCGACGTGATGAATGGGTTCGAGCAGGACGGAGTCGAGGTGTGCTACTGTCGTGGCGATGTCGCGACGGAGGCCGACCGCGGGCGGATCATCGAAGAGATCCGCGGACGATTCGGGGCCCTGCACCTTTTGGTCAACAACGCCGGCATCACCTCCCCCGGTCGACGCGACATCCTCGAAGCCGACGAGGAGTCCTTCGACCGGGTCCTCGACGTCAATCTCAAGGGGCCCTTCTTTCTCACCCAGGCCTGCGCCGCGTGGATGATCGCCCAGTACGACGACGACCCCGAGTACCGTGGCACCGTCATCAACATCTCGTCGATTTCCGGTGAAGTCGTGTCGATCCAGCGGGGGGACTACTGCCTGACGAAGTCGGCCACTCGGATGGCCACGCGGTTGTGGGCCGTGCGGATGGCCCCCCACGGGGTCGCCGTCTACGAGGTTCAGCCGGGCATCATTCACAGCGACATGACCGCCGGGGTCACCGAGAAATACGACCGGTTGATCGCCGAGGGCCTGACGGTCGAACCGCGGTGGGGCGAACCCGAGGATGTCGGGCGGGCCGTGGCCATGCTCGCTCGCGGAGACCTCACCTACGCCACCGGCCAGGTGCTGACCATCGACGGCGGCCTGCTGATCCGCCGACTGTGACTCAGGTCTTCGGATCGTCATCCACGTCCGGAATGTACTTGTTGAACAACTCGACGTAGTCCTCGCGGACCGGGCTGAACACGTCGAGCACCCGCGCGGGGCCACCGACGGCAACCGCCTTGTGGGGCGTGTGGGGCGGGATCAGGAACATCGCGCCGGGCTCACACACCCGCACCTCGTCCCCGATGGTCAGCTCGACCCGCCCCTCCAGCAGGATCCCTCCCTGCTCGTGCGGATGATCGTGCAGGGGAACCACCGCCCCCTCATCCATCTCCAGATAACTCAGCATCAGGTTCTCGCCGTACGGCGTCCGCATCCGGCAGCCGGGAACCACCTCCAACGGCTCGAGGTCCTGGATATTGATGTGGGGCATCGCCTGGGTCTCTCTCTTGAGGAAGGAAACGTCAGTCCGAACGGGTTCCCAGTACCTTGTTGCGGCCGGCAACCAGCGCCGCGATCTTGGCGTCGGCGACGCTGCGTGGAAGCATCCAGAACCCGCAGTCGGGGTGAACCCACTTCACCCGTTCCTTGCCCAGTACCTCGATCGCCCGCTCGATCCGTTCCGCCACCACATCAACACTTTCGACCTCGTTGTCCTTGATGTCGATCACGCCGATTCCCAGAGCGATCTCCGGCTTCACCTCGCAGAAGACCTCCAGTTCGGCATCGCCGCGACGGGCAAACTCCAGGACCAGGTGATCGCATTCCAGCGCGTTGAAGAAGGGCAGCAGAGACCGGTAGGCGCCTTGCTGGATCGTCTGGCCGCCGTAGTTGCCAAAGCACAGATGCACGGCCCGTTCGGAGGACACCCCGTCAAGCACGCGGTTGATGCCCGCGGCGGCCAACAGGGCATCCTCCGGCCGCCCCGGCACATTCGCCTCATCGACCTGGATCACCGCCGCATCGATTTCGGCCAGCTGCGCGCTCAACACCTCCCCCAACGCCATCACCAACGGTTCGAGTCCGCCGTAGTGCCCATCGAGCAGCGTACGAGCCAGCATGTACGGACTGGTGACAGTGAACTTCAACGGCGCCGCCGCCAGGTCGCGGACCTGCCGGTACTCGTCGAGCAGGTCAAGACGACCCGGCCCCAATGGGCCACGAACAACCCCGGCCGGCTTGGAACGAAACCGGAAGTCCGGCAGAGACCGAAAGCGTGACAATTCCTCACCGGTCAACTCGGTCGATACCCCCTCCAGCGGACCGACAAAGTGGTCAATCATCCCGTTGGTCTCGGGATGGTTCACGTCGAAACGGCTCAGTTCGCCGTCACTGATCACATCCAGACCGGACAGTTCCTGAGCCTTGAGCACCAGCATCGTCGCGTCGTGGAGATGACCGGCGGTCGGGTAGGCCGGCAACCAGTCGGGAACCGGATAGCTGCCGACGACGGTGGTCTGGATCGAAGCGGTCATCGGCTCATCATAACCACCGGGCCAACCCGGCGGCAGCACCCCGGCAAGGAAGGACGACGGCTTCAGTTGCGGGATCGCCAGTCGGCCGACGGGGTGAACCGCTCAACATCCAGCTCGAAGCCAACTCCCAGCGGAGCTCGCCGGAGGCTGGCCAGTGACACCCGGCCGTCGCGGACCGTCAGGGTTGGCCATCCGTTGCGGCTGCGGTGATACAGGTCGCCGTGGGCCTCCAGCACCTGTTCGCCCACCCGCCCGGGAAACGCCGAGAGCCCGGCAAAGTAATGGTGCCCGTTCCGCTCGATGCTCGACACACCCAGAGAGCTGGCCACCGCCAGGTCCTGGAGCAACGCCACCGGCCCGATGTTGGCCAGGTCCTCGCCACTCATGATGTACTCGGAGGATCCGGCCGTTGCCCGCTGACGATTCAACCACCCGACCAGGCAGGCGTTGATCACGCCACGAAAGACCCCCTTGCAGTTCTTGTGGCTGGTGCCGTGGTAACCCAGTTCCAGCGCTCGCACCAGGCTGTCGGTCTCGGCATCGGATTCGTCGATGATCATCGGCGGCCGGTCACTCCATCCGGTCAACCCGTCCTCCCCACCCATCACCGTGGGATCCAGTGCCACGTCCCGATGAAAGGGCTGCTCGACAAAGATCAGATGAGACAGGAAGTCCCTCAGGTCGCCTCGGCCCACCAGGCGTTCCCAGTACCCGCGAAAGGCGGCCGGGTCACGGAACTGCTCGTTGCCGTCCAGCGTGAACCCGAAACCCTCGACACCGGCCGCTTCGACCACCGCGGCAATATCCCCGAGACGGTCGAGATCGGCTTCGAGATCGCCGTTGACCTTGATCTTGAGATGACACAGGCCGTAATCGGACAGGCACGCTGCCAGCGACTGGGGCAGGCCGTCGTCCAACCTCTCATCGCCCGCAATCTCGGCATCGGAGAGCGGGTCGGCCATTCCAACCGTGTGACGAGCGATCACTTCCCCGGCCGGTTCCCGTGGCAACAGTTCGGCAACCGAACACCCCTCGAGCCGGCTGTCGCATTCGCCGAGCCGGATCCCCAGACCCCCGCTCCGCAGCAACTCGAACCAGTTCGTCTCCCGAGCCCGGGCCACCGCTTCGAGCACCGCGCGTTCCACCAGTGTCATGCCGAAGTTGACCAGCAGCGGCGGCCACTGCTGCTGGTGGCCCCAGTCATCCTGGCGATCGTAGAGTTCTCGCCACAGGTCAAATGGCGTCTCGGCCCGACAGCCCTTGGCCAACCCGACGGCCACTTCGATCGTCGTCAGCATCTGGTCCACCTCGGTCTCCAGCGGCGTCTCGGGGACCTTGGTGAACCACTTGGGCGGCAGGTGATCGGCAGCGATGCCGGTGGCGGGCCGACCGTCAACCAGCACGTGAACGCGGACAAAGGCGTGGGGAGCCTCGGTCATCGTCGCGATGCCATAACGAAATGGCAGCCGGGTCTTCAGGTCGACCAGGTGAATGTCGCCGCCAAGCACCTCGATGGTCATCGCCGGTCACTCCTCATCTCACCGCAGGACTCCACCACGGCGTCGCTCCCAGGTCCGCCATGACAACTCCCGCGGCATTGTAGCCGCACAGGCCCGTGATGTTGCCGCCCGGATGACACGACCCGCCACACAGGTACAGCCCCTCGACTCCGGACCGGTAGTGCCCGGCCCCGGGGAACGGCCGGTGGAAGCCCACCTGATCATTGGCAAACGCACCCACCAGCAGATCCCCCTCTCGCATGTTCGGCAGGCTGCGAACGGTGTCTCGCGGTGTGCGAACAAACCAGTCGATCACCGAGTCGGCAAGATTGGGGGCGGCGGAGGTCCACTCCTTGAGCATCAACTGGCCGTGGTCCCGCCCCACGCGGTCCCAACCATCCGGGTCGCCTCCCAGACGATATGGCAGCTTCTCCCACATGAAGGCGGTGTGATGCCCCGGCGGAGCCTGAGTGGAGTCGAAGCGTGTCGGCACCGCTCCCCACATCACCGTCGACGGCATCGCCCCCCGCTGGTGCGCACTGAGGATCTCGTCAAACTGGCCATCGTGACCCAAGCCCAGGATAGTCATGAAGGCCTGCTCCAGGTCCGAGTCGTCCGTGGCAGCCTGATACGACGGGGGCTCCGAGAGAGCCACGTTCAGGGCGAACAGTGGAGCCAGCAGGTTGTACTCGAACCGCTCGGCGCGGTCCCGTACCGCAGCGTCCACGTGATCGGCATCGGTCAACTCCAGCAGCGTTTGCTGCGGATTGAGTCCCGAGACAACAAAATCAACCCCCTCGATCCGCCGGCCATCGGCCAGGGCGAGTCCCGTGGCGCGATCCCGCTCGACCAGGATCCCGTCGATCTCGACACCGCACAGCACCTCTCCCCCGTGTTCGACGATGTCGGCAACCAAAGCCTCGGCCAGCCGCGCCGAACCACCGACGCACATCTGGGCCTTATGACGGCCGGCCAACAGAGCAGGAATCGAGTGTCCGAATCCCGGCAACCGCAAGTCGACCTCTCGGAGTCCGTTGAAGAACAACAACCCGGCCCGGACCGTCGGATCCTCGAATTCGCTGCGGACAAACTCCAGGGGGGAACTGGCCGAGACCTCCATCAACAGCCGGCCCTCGGCAGTCCGTTCCAATCGCTCGCGACGAAGTTCCGGTGGCAGCGGTGGGGAACTGGCCTCCGGCACCAGCAGCCCGTCGACAATCGGCTCGAACCGCTCGATCCAGGCGGCCAGCACTTTCGCGTCGCGGGACGAAATGGCGGCCACCGATTCGAGTGTCCGGTCGAGATCCCTCCACCACTTCAACACTCGCCCGTCGGGGCAGATCATCGCCACGTTGAGTTCCGGCTCGATGTAGCTGGCCCCGTGACGTTCCAGTTCCAGATCGACATACCACGGCATCGCCGTGATCGCCCGATGGAAGAACGAGTGCGTGTTGTGCAGGAAACCCGGGTGCCGAGGATTTTCGACCGTCGCCAACCCCCCGCCAGGGGTCTCGGCCCGGTCGACCGACAACACGCGGAGACCGGCACGGCAGAGATAGGCCTGCAAGACCAGTGCGTTGTGGCCGGTGCCCAGCACGATGCCGTCCAGGCGACCGGTCATCGCGTCTTCTGGTCACGCTGCCACGCGGCCATCTCGGTTGTCACCAGTAACGCCATCGCGCCACCACGGTCATCGAGCCCGAGGATCGCGGGGCGATCCAGGTAAGCTCGCAGGTCCTTCTGCTTGCCTGTCCCGGTGCAGACATCCACCAGGGTCGCGTCGGCGGCGATCCGCGACTTGATGGCCGGCCACGCCCGATCCACAACCGGACCAAATCTCTTTCTGTCCAACCACCCGCGACGGATCCCACGGATGATCGAATAGGTGATCATGCAGGTGCTGGTGAATTCCCTGTAGCTGCCCGGATGATTGACGACCTGGTGCCACGTGCCGGTGAGATCCTGGTGCTTGACCAGGGCGGCCAGGTGGGCCCTGTGAGCGGCCAGGATCGGCTTGCGTTCAGGAGCGGACTCCTTCAGGTGACTCAGACACCAGGCCAGCCCCAGGGCCGGGAACCCATTGCCACGGCCCCAGGGTGCGGGGTCCAGGGGGGAATGGGCGTGAAGACCATCGGAACGCAGATTGGTCTTGAGCATGAACGTCATGTGACGCAGGGCCATCCGCGTGTACTGACGATTCCCCGTCAACGCGCCGGTTTCGACCAGGATCGGACAGGCCATGAACACCGAATCGCTCATCTCGACATGCCCGGGCATCGCCTCCCGCAACTGCCCCCGCTTGTCGAAGGCCAGGTCGGCGGCGTTCTTGGCGAGCTTCCTGTAGATCGGCTTGCCGGTGACCCGGGCCAGTTCTGAAAAAATGAGGTGGCCGGAGTGATTGCTCCCGAAGATCCGGCCCGGTGGCACTGTCGGCTTCTTGCCCTCGACATAGGGCCTCACGATCCGCTCGACGTCGGCCAGGTGAGAAGGGTCGTCGATGAGCTTCCCGAGACGAATCCGGCCGACCAGGGCCAGGGCCGGGATGTAGGCGACCGTGCCCAGTTGATGGCCATACCGCTTGGCCAGTTGACCGGCAATCTGGATCGGGGTGCGGTCCAGGCGTTTCTGGAGCTCACGTCGGGCTGGAGACGGACCCACGAAACCCGACCCGAGAATTTTGGCCAGGCGGGCAGGCACCTGTCCCGGATCGCCACGCAACCGCAGCGCCGGAACCGGCCCCGTGCCACAGGGACTGTGCCGGGGCAAGGCGGCGGCGAGGCCGTCGCCGGGCTTCAGGTCCGGCCCGAGTTGGAGCAGGGGCTTCATTGCAACCAGCCCGGTCCTCGGGACCGACAACGACGGGCGACCGTCAACGATCTCGATGACCAGGTCAGGAGCCGAGATGCCGATCCACCGCCAGAGGTAATGCGCCTCGGGATTCTTCGGATCCCCGTAGGCGGTCCCTTCCGGCGGAAAGACTTTCGAGGGAGTGCCGCCGGAGAGGTTGCGGTCACCCCGTCCCGCAGACCAGCCGTCCGGATTGACCACCGGCACGGCCGACAACAGGAACCTCTTCCGGAACCCGGCAGCCTCCCGGGACTTGTAGAACCACTCGAGCGTCGATCCCACCGACACCTCCGGGTTGGACGCCCCGCCAAAATTGACCAGCAGCACTCGGGTCTTGGTCGACCCCAGCACCAGGTCCTCGTCGGTCACCAGCGCCGGGATCGACGTCCCCTTCCGGGTCACTCCAATGTCGAGCCGCTTCAACGGCCCCACACGCATCCCCTCGACCAGTTTCCCGATCTTCGTATTCGCTTCCCCGGCCCACACCAACGATGGCACAAGCAGGACCAATCCGATCCAGGTGATCGACCGCTTCATCACACACCCCTCTCTGGTCTCTTTATTCCCGGCCCTGGGTGTCCAGGCCCATCTCCAGTCCCAGCCGCTGCAGGTACACCCGGCTGCCCTCCAGAAACTCCCACACGTCCCGGCTCGGAGCCACTTCGAACAACACCGGCCCGTCAAAACCCGCTCCATCGCCCATCGCACCCATGGCCTCGATCACCCCGGCCCAGTCGACCTCACCGTCGGCCACCGCAGGCCACGGCTGACCGTTCCGGCGTTGTTTGACGTGGACCATCGATACGGTTTCGGGATCGAGTTCGGCTGTGACTTTCACCGGATCGGGATGCCCCGGAGCCATCAGCAGGTTGCAGGGATCAAAACAGATCTTCAACCACTGTCCGTCCTCGCCCGCATTGTCCCTGGCACGAGCAAAGACCTCGCTGAACCACTCCCAGTTCTCGCGAGCGTGCTCGATCGACAACATGCCGCCCACGTCGCGGACACGCTCGAACAACCGACCGACCGTCGCGGCCGCATCGGCGGTGTCGACACGCGAGTGGTCGGTGGTGAGATCGACCAGCCGCAGGTGGGGAGGACCACCGTGGGCCAACCTCCCGATCGACGTCCGTCCCGCCGAGAACACGACATCGTCGCCGGTGGTCGCGGGATCGAAGCAGGGGTAACCCAATGCCAGGTCCCAACACACACCCGGGCAGGACTCCGCCAGCGCTTCCAGGTTGTCCGGATCGGGAACCAGTTCGCCTGAACTCTCGCCGTCACCCAGGCAACCCTGACGGAGTTCGATCACCGAGAAGCCGCAGGCGGTGGCCCGGCCAATCAGCCCGGACAACGACTCACCCGCATCGAGTTGACTCTTGAAGCAGTTGCTGACGATTCCGGCCCGCATGCCCGCCATGGTAACGCCCGGTCGGCACCGCGACCAATCCCCCGATGCAACGAGCCTTCCGCTGGCTGTCCGCTTGCGGCATGATGGTCCGGCCCATCGAGCAGCAGGAAACCGGCAGAAGAAGACCGGGTCGGGAATGAACCAGAAGTCGACGTCGATCGAAACGGTGCTGGACGCGTTGAATCCGCCGCAACGGGAGGCCGCCTGCCACGGTCCCTCTCCGTTGCTGATCGTCGCCGGAGCCGGAACGGGCAAGACCACCACGCTGGCCCACCGCGTGGCCTGGTTGATCCACGAAGGGACCGACCCGTCGAGGATCCTGTTGCTGACATTCACCCGCCGGGCGTCGGCCGAAATGCTACGGCGGGTCGAAGCCATCCTGCGACAACTCGAGAGTGGCCCCGGCGGGACCGCCCAGGGATCCACACGGGTCTGGGGCGGCACGTTTCACTCGATCGCCACCCGGCTGCTGAGACGTTTCGGACGGATGATCGAACTGCCATCCGAGTTCTCGATACTCGACCGGGGCGACTCCGAAGACCTGATGGCCTCGTTGAGGAATGAACTGGGGCTGGGCGAGACGGGTCGACGGTTTCCCAAGAAGGGGACCTGTGCGGCCATCTACAGCCGGGTCGTTAACACGCAAACGAGCTTGCGAGAGGTTCTCGAAAACAGCTTCCCCTGGTGTGCCGAGGATCTCGACGGGCTGGGCGAACTGTTCGCCGCGTACGTGGATCGCAAGGAGATTCAACACTGCCTGGACTTCGACGACCTGCTGGTCTTCTGGGAAGCCCTGCTGGACGACCCCGGTGCCGGACCGGCGGTGCGAAAATTGTTCGACTGCGTGCTGGTCGACGAATACCAGGACACCAACCGGCTGCAAAGCCGCCTGCTGAAGGGACTCTGCCCCGACGGCGTGGGACTGACGGCCGTCGGAGACGACGCCCAGTCAATTTATTCATTCCGGGCCGCCACCATCCGCAACATCCTCGATTTCCCTGACGAGCATCCCGGCACCACCGTCGTGCCGCTCGAGCAGAACTACCGCAGCACCCAGCCGATTCTCGAGGCCACCAACCTCGTGATTGCCCAGGCCAGTCAGCGACACACCAAGACGCTGTGGTCGGACCGGACCACCGGCGAACGGCCGATGCTGGTCGACTGCACCGACGAGGACGAACAGAGTGATTTCGTGGTTGAGGAGGTACTGGCCAGACGGGAAGAAGGGGTGCCGCTGAAGGACCAGGCTGTGCTCTTCCGTGCCTCGCACCACAGCCTGGCGCTGGAGGTCGAACTGGCCCAGAGAAACGTGCCGTTCCACAAGTACGGTGGGCTGAGATTCCTCGAGACGGCCCACATCAAGGATCTGCTGGCTTTCCTGAAACTCGTCGACAATCCCCGGGACGGTGTGGCCGCCACCCGGATGCTGCTGTTGCTGCCAGGGATCGGACCGGTTCGGGCCGGAAGGATGGTCGAGGCACTCCTGGAAACCGGCGGCCAACTCTCGGCCTGGAACGACATCAAGCCGCCTCCGCCCTGCGCGGAGATCTGGCCGAGCCTGATGACGCTGCTGAAGCGGCTGGCCGGTGACGACCGAGCCGAACAGAACGTCTCGGCCGAACTGCACCAGGTCCGGCAGTTCTACACGCCGCTGCTCGAAACCCGGTACGACCACGCCGCCGCACGCCTCCGTGACCTCGAACAACTCGAGCAACTCGCCACCCGGTACAACGACCGCAGCCGATTCCTGGCCGAAATCACGCTCGACCCTCCCTCCTCCACCCAGGATTTCGCCGGCGAGCCGATTCTCGACGACGACTTCCTGGTTCTCTCGACGATCCATTCGGCCAAGGGGCTCGAATGGGACAGCGTGTTCGTGATCCATGCCGCCGACGGCAACATCCCCTCCGACATGGCGACCGGGGACGCCGAGGAGATCGAGGAGGAGCGGCGGCTGCTGTACGTGGCCATGACCCGAGCGAAGAACCGGCTGTTTGTCTGCTACCCACAGAGGTATTACTTCCGGGGCCGTCGCCGCAGCGACGCTCACGGGTTCTCCCAACTCAGTCGCTTCCTCACCGATGACGTGCTGGGGTGCTGCCAGCGACGGGCGGCACGGACGTTGGAGAGCGAGGGGGCCGACGACGACAGTTTCACAGCCGAGGTGACGGCCGCCGAGATCCGGCGTAGAATCAAGGACCTCTGGTAGCCCGCTCGCCTGTTCCCATCACACGTCGCCGTGATCACCAGTTTCTTCCATTCCCCACTGGCCCGCAGTTGTCGATCCCTATTGGCGATGGGCCTGCTGGTGGCGCTGCTGGGAGGCCCGAGACTCGAGGCCGCCGGTGTCGCGACACACCGCTCCAAGAACTTCCTCCTGCACACCGACGACGATCCTGACCGCGCCAAGAAACTGCTCGAACAACTCGAACGCATGCTCGGAATCGTCTCGGCGTACTGGCGTCGGCCCAATCGTCACGTGATCGAGTGCTGCGTGGTCAAGGACCTGGAGAACTGGCCCGGTGGGAGACTTCCCCCGCTGGCGCTGAAGAAAATCCGCTCCGGCAGCGGCGTGACGATCACTGTCAAGCGAATGCAGGGCAACGCGTTCGTCGCCAAGAGCGTCGTGTACGCGGTGGCCAACACCGCGACCACCCAGCACGAAGCCGTTCACGCCTACTGCCACCAGATGTTCGGATCATCAGGGCCGGTCTGGTACAGCGAGGGGATGGCCGAGATGGGACGGTACTGGGCCAACAAGGGCGACCGCAGCGTGCGGGCCGACCGCGGCCCCATCCGTTACCTGAGGTCGCTCAAGCCCCCGCCCCTGAAAACCCTGACCCGCGGCGGAGAAACCTCCGACGGGTGGCAACAATACGCACAGCGCTGGGCACTGTGTCACCTGCTGGCCAACAACCCGAATTATGGACAGAGGTTCCGCACGCTGGGTTTTTCGCTGCTCGGGCAGCGTCCCGGGGCCAGCTACCTGTCATTCTTCGGGACGATGAACCGCGAGATCGAGTTCGAGTACAAGGTCTTCCTGAGAAATCTCGAAAACGGGTACCGCGTCGACCTGTGCCGCTGGGACTGGAAGTCGCGGTTCCGGCGACATCGAGAGGGACGGGCGGTGAAGGTGATCATCGAAGCCGGACGCGGCTGGCAGGCCAGCCGGATCGCCGTCCAGGCCGACCGGACCTACAACGTGACCGCCACCGGCCAATGGCAGACGGCCAAAGACGCCGAGCCGGTCGATGCGGACGGAGATGACCGGGGGATCGGACGGTTGCAGGCGGTCATCTGGAGCGACTACCAGTTGACCCGGGCTGTCGAGGTCGGTGCGAAGGCCACAATCAAACCGGCCCGGGACGGCAAGCTGTTCTTTCGCTGTAGCGACGGCTGGGGCCGGTTGCACGACAACACCGGCCGCATCACCGCCAGCGTGAAACTCGAGCCCAGGTAAGACAACCGGTCCCGGCCGCACTCCGCGTGACCGTCGCCGCAGCAGGCCCCAGGTTCGGCTGGTGAGTTATTTTCCGGTTTTTTCTTTCATTCCGGTTTTTCCATTTGCCAACCCAATCCCATCTCACTACAGTCCTCTTTGTGGGTTTTGTGCCCATGGTTCTTTGACAACTGAGTTGCATGTGGGTTTTCTGCCCATTATGCTGGATGCGACCTGCGGAACGGGTCGGCGGCAAGGACACCGTCCGGCCCGACTGTACTCCGCACCATCCCACCCCAGCCACTGGCCGATGCCTCCCCAGACCTTCATCACCGGCGAAATGCGACGGACCGTCGACGAACGGTTCCGCGTGTCATTGCCGGCGGAGATGGCCGAGGCGGTCACGGATGACAACGGCCAGACAATCATCTCGAAGGAACGATTTGGTTGTGTAAGCCTCTGGCGGGCTGCCGACTGGCAGCAACGGATTGACGCCGGTGTGGCACTGATCCACCAGAAGATCGAGGCGGGACGGATGGAGAATCGTTACGGGGAAGTGCAGCGGCTTGGACGCCTGCTGTCGACCCGGCACCAGACGGTCCGATTGGCGAACCGATCGAGACTGCTGGTACCCGACGAATTCCGGTCGTTTCTCGGAATCGGTCCCAACCAGGACGTGATGCTGGTCGGGGCGGTGATCTGCGTGGAGATCTGGAATGTCGACGCGTGGATCGAAACTCTGCGAGAGGACATGCCCGAGTTCGGGCCCCTGTTCCTGCAGTTGACCGAGTGATGACCGGCCCGAGGTTTCGTCTCCGCTCTCGAATCGGCAGAAGATCTACCCCGGGCATGCCCGGTCACGGACGTGGAAAGAGGTCGTCGTTCACTCAATCAGTCAGCAGGTGAACAAACCAGGGACGGTCCTCAGGCACGGATGCCGCTTCTTCTTTTCTCACCGACGACCGGGCATGCTTTCTATTTGGGTACCCGGCACGACGGATTAGGCAAACCTCAACGATCACGCCGAAATTGGCACTTTCACCGCCTCGATTGCCTGTGTGGGCACGGCTTCGGCTTCTCGTCAAGTTCCTAATTGACCATCTGAAAACAGAGGGCCTATACTTCTGGTATCGTCTGGACCAGCAGACGCGTTCTGCGAAAAATGTGCTGGACAGCCTGATGAGCGGATACGCCTCATGACGACAATCAGCAAAATCCTCTGTGTCTTCGTCCTCACTGTCAGCCTCGGCTTCCTCGGTGTCGCCGCAGTGACATCCGTTGGAGGCGCCAACTGGCAGGTCGAACGCGATGAGGTCACCGGAGACTACTCGTTCGAGTCAACCACCAGTGAAGCCACCGGCACCACGTACAGCGTGAAAGCGCGTCGAGGCGATCGGCAGTTGGCCCAGGGCGTCAAGAGCCTCGCCGCCGCGGTCATCTCCGCTCGCAAGGACATGGTCACCCATCAAAACGCCCGCATCGCCAAGCTCCAGGAAGAGACACAGGTCGCCGAAACCGAAATGGCGTCCTGGCAGAGTACGGTTTCGGTCGACGAAGCGGCGATGACCGCCCGGTGCGATGAACTCGCACAGGAACTGTTAACGCTCAACCAGCAGATTGACGGAGTTTCGAAAAAGAACATTGCCAAGGTCGAAAAGACCCAAGGAACTCTGCGAAAGAACGAAGCACGTCGAGAGGAGGTCTACCGGCTGCTGGCCCAGTTCGACGAAATCGAGACCGACCTCTTCCAGATCAACGAACAACAGAAGCGGCTCCGCGACCTGCTGACCCGCAAACGTGGCATCGTCAACCGACTCAAGAGGCGACAGGTGCAACTGGTTCGATCCGGAGCCCGCGGCCAGTACGAGGCCGATCCGAACTCCCCTCCAGCGGCCAAGACAGCACCGCAGTCCACGAAGAAGACCAAGCTCTAAGCTCCCCTCAAGACACACGAACCTGACCCAACCCCGCCACCTGTGGCGGGCGGAGAGAGATCATGACCTTCATTGGCAAGATGCTCGTCGTCGTGCAACTCGTCCTGAGTCTCCTGTTCATGGCGTTTGCCGGAGCGGTGTTCACCGTCGAGCAGAACTGGAAGCAACAGTTCACCGACAAGGACCAGGACCTGAAGACCGAACAGGACTTCCACAAGTCGACTAATAACAAGTTCAACGAATACAAGAACGTCAAGTCGGCCAAGGTCGCCGAACTCGACACGCTTTCGAAGAAGCGGTTGTCGGATTTCACCCGCGAAAAGAACCGCGCCGACAACCTGCAGCAGCAGCTCAACAACCTCAAGACCGCCCACGACACGCAACGGACCGTCGCCCAGTTGGAAGGTGACGAGGCCAAGTTCCGTCGCGACGAATCCATCGAACAGCGGCAGGTCAACAAGGCGTTGCACGAGAACCTGGTCGATTCGGTTCGAACCAACCGGGGCCTGGAGGACATCGTCTTTGACCTGAGACTGCAACTGGGTGACAGGCAACAGCGTCACCTGGTGGTTCTCGATGAACTGAAAACCGCTCGCCTGCAGGCCCGCCGCAAGGGTGGCGGGCTGGGCGCACTGCCCAGCGAAGACATCCAGCCACCCCCGCCACTCAATGGCAAAGTGGTCTCGTCCCGCTACGGCATCGGCAACCGCATTCTTTATGTCGAGGTCTCGGTTGGCGGCGACGACGGTATCAAGGAAGGCCAGTTGCTGACCATCTTCCGATCCGGCGACGGAGTGGCCCAGAAGACGAAGTATCTCGGGCAGGTCCGCATTATCCATGTCTTCCCCGACAAGGCCGTCGGCACTGTTCGGGAAAAGGCCAAGAACGGCGTGATTTCGAAGGGCGACAATGTCACCTCAAAACTCTAGCAAGCCCAGCCCTGACGTTTTCGTCAGCCTGTTGTTCGTCTCGGTCGCCTCGCTGATCGCCGGGATCAGCCTCCTGGCACTGGAACTGAGAAACTACGGGTGGGAGCTGGCTCCGTAACCGGGTTCGCGGCCACCACGGCCGGCTCGCCAACGGCATCCCGCATCGATACGATGTGGCCTCCGACATTCTTTCGGAGACCATCCGATGCGTTGTTGCTGGCCTGCCGCTCGTCTTGCTGCCGTAACCCTCACCACGATCGCCATCGTGGTCTCGTCGGCCACGCCTCTTCGACTCGAGGCCGCCCAACCCGCCACCGTACGGCTCGACCGCACGGTCTCGCCGCCCGAATGGGCGTTGCTCGAGCGACAACTGCTGGTGGCCAACACCGCGGCGTGCCGCGAGTACTTTGGCAGGTACTTCGACGAGCGGGGTTACCTGCTGTGCGTGGAACGCTGGGGGGGAGATGACGGCCCGGATGACGCCATCGAGAACTGCAACGACTGGCCGATCCTGCATGCCCTGGGAGCCAACAACGACATCCTGAGGATGTACAAGAAGGCCTGGGAGGGGCACCTGAGGCAGTACACGCTGGCCAAGACCGTCGAGGTCCCCTTTGCCCGCGACGGGATGTACTACAAGGAATTTCCCGTCACCTTCGACTGGGTGCACAACGGTGAAGGCTTGACCGTCTTCAACCTCCAGGGTCTCTCCGACCCCAACGACATCCGCTTCGGACATCGCGTCCGCCGCTTCGCCGGGTTTTATCTCAACGAGGATCCCGGCGCCCCCAACTACGACCCCAAGCACAAGATCATCCGCAGTCTCTTCAACGGCAGCCGCGGCCCGCTGATGCGCAAGGCCACGGGACTCGACTGGGCGGGGGATCCGATCGAGATCGCCAACCGCTTCAGCCTGGGACACGGCGAGCGGAGCTACCAGGAGATGGTCGACCACTTCAAAGACTACAACGACATCGTGGGCGACCACCCCCAGAACCTGCTGGCCACCTCCCTGGCACTGAACGCATTCATGCTGACCGGCCAGGCCAAGTACCGGAACTGGCTATTCGAGTACGTTGACGCCTGGCGAAAGCGAACCAAGGACAACAAGGGCATCATCCCCACCAACATCGGACTCGACGGCACCATTGGCGGAGCCACCGATGGCAAGTGGTACGGCGGTGTCTACGGCTGGGCGTTTTCGGTGGTGGTGCCGCAGACAGGAGCACTGGCCCATCGCAACACCCACTACCTTGGCCACACCGGCTTCACCAACGCGTTCCTGCTTTCCGGTGACGACAAGTACCTCGACGTCTGGAGGCAGCAGATCAAGGCGATCAACGCCCAGTCGAAGATGATCGACGGCAAGCGGATGACTCCCCGGATGTACGGAGACAAGGGCTGGTACAACTTCACCCCCTCCCCCTACACCTCTGGTGGCCTCGAGACCTGGTACCACTCGATGAAAGACTCGGACCGGTCACTCTTCGGAGGAAGCAGCTGGGTCTCCTACCTCGACGGCAAGAACCCCGGTTACCCGTCGGCAGCTCTGCGGGGAGATCTCGAGCAAATTCGCAGCCGGGTGGCTGGATCGCGGGCCGACACGACCACGCCCGACACCCGCCTGGCCGACGACCCGATGAAGTTCAATCCTGCCAGCGTCTCCTCCCTGATCCAGTTGATGCTCGGAGGGATCCATCCCGGTCACCGGGGACAGGCCCTGCACGCCCGCGTCCGCTATTTCGATCCCGTCACCCGCCGTGCCGGGATCCCCGAAGGCGTCGCCGCGTTGGTCGAGAAAATGGACCACGCCTCCGTCACGCTCTCGCTGGTCAACACCGACCAGCTCAACGCCCGCACGGTGGTGATCCAGGCCGGAGGCTACGCCGAACACCAGTTCACCGGCCTGACCCGCGGTGATGACACCGTCGATCTGGACAGTGACACGCTGAGCGTGCGCCTGGCTCCGGGGGCCGGCGGCCGGCTGGTGTTGGCAATGAAGCGGTACACGAACCCTCCCACCATGCGGTTCCCCTGGGATCGGGACTGATCTGGACGGCGTCAACGTGATCGACTATCACCCCGCCTCCACTCTCACTCCTCTCCCCACTCTCTCGTCGCGAACCAACGGGCCCGTCCTGCGTGTCGGTCTCGCGAGTCCGCCCGATCGTTTCGATGCGCAACCGCCTGGCGTTGATCCTGCCCACCTACGCGGTGCTCTACGCGCTGTGCTTCGTGGCTGCATTCCTGTTGCGGTTCGACTTCCGACCGCCACAGATCTACCAGCACGTCATCGCGCTGGGGATGCCGGTGGTGCTGGGAGTAAAATTCGTCATTTGCCTGGCCACCGGTGAGTGGCGTAGGACCTACCGCTACACAACCGTCGCCGACCTGTTCAATCTGCTCGGCGGGGGCGTGATCGCCGCGGCCATCACCTACCTGCTGCTGTTGCCGGTACTGGGTCCCCTCCCCCTCCCCCGCACCGTCCTGCTGATCGACGCGATGCTCTCGATCCTGGCTGTCGGACTCCTGCGTGTCGGGATCCGGGTGGTCAGCGAGGGCGCGGTTCGAGCCGGCCACGATCGAAGAGCCCTGATCCTGGGTGCCGGACCCGACGCGGTGGCTATCGCCCGGGGCCTCGGTTCAACCGGCCGACCGGTTCGGGTCGTCGGGTTCGTCGATCATTCCCTGGGCAATCGGAACACCCTGATCGCCGGCATCCCCGTCTTTCCGTTGTCCGAGGCCGGCGTGCTGGCCACCGACTGGACACGACTGGCTCGCAAACGCCGCGCCGACTTCGTGCTGGTTCCCAGTACCGTCGCCGGCGACGTGGTCCGCGAGCTGATCCGCCTGTTCGCCGGCACCAGTGTCCGCGTCCAGGTGGTGCCGACAGCCGACAGTCTGCTGACCTGTCGCAAGCAACTGGCCGTTCGGGATGTCACCATCGCTGACCTGCTGCGACGCGAGCCCGCCGAACTCGACCGCGAGGCAATTCGTGAGCTTGTCGCCGGACGACGGGTGCTGGTCACCGGAGCCGCCGGCAGCATCGGTTCGGAACTCTGCCGACAGATCACCGCACTGGCCCCCGAGTCACTGGTGCTGGTCGATCACTCCGAGACCGGTATCTTCCACATCGAAGCCGAGTTGGCTGGCGGCCCGGTGCCTCTGCATCCGGTCGTTGCCAGCGTCGTCGATCGCGACGTGATGAGCCGCGTGATGGTCGAGCACCGTCCGCACCTGGTGTTTCATGCCGCAGCCTACAAGCATGTACCGCTGATGGAATCGAATCCCCAGCAGGCGATCGCCAACAACATCGGCGGCACCAGGACGATGGTCGACCTGGCCGACACGTTCGGCGTCGATGGGTTCGTTCTGATCTCCACGGACAAGGCTGTCGACCCCTCCAGCATCATGGGAGCCACCAAGCTCGTCTCGGAGAAATACCTCCAGTCGATCACCTCCGGCTCAGCGACCCGGATGATGATCGTCCGCTTCGGCAACGTCCTCGACTCGGCCGGCAGCGTCGTCCCCACCTTCCGGTCACAGATCGCTGCCGGAGGACCGGTCACGGTCACCCACCCCGATATGGAACGGTTCTTCATGACCATTCCCGAGGCGGTGCAACTGGTACTTCAGGCCGGGGCCATCGGCGAATCGGGTGACGTGCTGATTCTCGAAATGGGTCAACCGGTCAAGATCGTCGATCTCGCACGCGACATGATTGAACTCTCGGGACTGAAGTACCCCGATGACATCGACATCGTCTTCACCGGGATCCGTCCCGGTGAAAAGTTGACCGAGACGCTCTTCTACGACCAGGAACTGGGCGCCCGCAAGGTCCACGAACAGATCTACCGGGCACCGGGTTCGATACCGACCCGACAGCACATGGCAGACGAGTTGGCTCGACTCGAACGTTCGCTGCATGGCTCGCGAGCCGAGGCCATTGAAGCCCTGGAGAATGTCATCCAGGATCTGGTCACTGGCGAGGATCCAACCCACTCGCTCCGCTCGGCCGCCTGAATCGCAAGCGGCTCGAGATGGACAGTTGCACCGGGCGTGCGTATGAAGGGAGTTCCTTGCCCGTGCATCTCGCTCTCCGGGAATCAACGCCATGTCGCTGACTCGTCGCCAATTGCTCACCACAGCAGCAGCAGCAGCAGCCACGTCGGCGTCCACAGCCACCTCCTCAGCCGCCGACACTCCCAAATCACTGCCATCCGCCTCTCCCTTCCGCTTCTGCCTGAACACCAGCACGATCCGTGGACAGAAACTGAATCTGCTCCAGGAGGTCAACCTGGCCGGAAAAGTGGGCTACACCGGCATCGAACCCTGGATCCGGGAGATCGACCAGTACGTCCGTGACGGCGGATCGCTGAAAGATCTCCGAAAGCGGATCACCGACGCGGGGCTGCAGGTCGAAAGCGCCATCGGCTTCGCCCAGTGGATCGTCGATGACGACAAGCGGCGAGCCGCGGCACTGGAGCAGGCCAAGCGTGACATGGAGAAGGTGCGTCAACTCGGCGGCTCGCGGATCGCCGCACCACCGGCGGGGGCCACCGGACAAGTTGACCTCGACCTCTTCGCCGCCGCTGATCGCTACCGCGCGTTGCTCGAAGTCGGACGCGGGATCGGCGTCACCCCGCAGGTCGAGGTCTGGGGATTCTCGAAGTCGCTCTCGCGACTCGGCGAAACCGTCTTCGTCGCGATCGAGAGTGGTCATCCCGACGCCTGTGTGCTGCCCGACATTTACCACATCTACAAGGGTGGCTCCGACTTCACGGGCCTGTCACTGCTGTCCGGCCCGGCCATCCACTGCTTTCACGTCAACGATTACCCCGCCAACCCACCCCGGGCCACGATCACCGATGCCGACCGTGTCTACCCCGGTGACGGCGTCGCTCCGGTCGTCAAGGTGCTCAAGGGAATCGCCGGCAAGGGCCACCAGGTCGCTTTGTCGCTCGAGCTCTTCAACCGCACTTACTGGAAGCAGGATGCTGAACTGGTCTGCCGGACCGGCCTGCAGAAGATGAAGTCGGTCGCAGCCCGGGCCCTGGCCTGATTCGCTCCACGCCGCAGGCCGACGGCTGCTTGAAAAACCCCCCGGCCGTGTCCACCATACGGCTCCTGCGGCCCGACCGAGTGCAATCCGTCGGCCCGAGCCGCCACCCGTAGACCCCCTTGAGAGAGCCGTCGCGATGAGACGTGTGAGTGTGCTGTGCCTGGCCCTGGCCCTGATCGGGCCCGAGACGACCGAAGCGGCCGACGTGATCGCCTTCCGTGGAGCCAGGATCCTGCCGGCCAGCGGCAAGCCGATTCCCTCCGGCACGATGATCGTCGCTGGCGGCAAGATCGTCTCGGTGGGGCCCGTCAACAAGGCCAAGATCCCCGACGGAGCCCGAGTGGTCGACGTCACAGGTAAGGTGATCATTCCCGGACTGGTCGATAGCCACTCGCACCTCGGTGTGGCCTCGCGACCACTCGAAAAGGCCAACAGCGACGGGAATGAACGGAGCGGTGCTGTGCAGAGCATCGTCCGGGCACTCGATTCGATCAACCCGTTCGACCCCGGCATCCGCATGGCCCACACCGGCGGAATCACCACCGCCAATGTGATGCCCGGCAGCGGAAACGTCATCGGCGGCCAGACGATCTACATCAAGCTGCGGGGCAACAGTCCCGAGCAGATGTGGATCGGGACCGACGGCCACTTCGGTGGCCTGAAGATGGCCAACGGAGAAAACCCCAAGCGGTCCTACGGCTCCAGGGGTCAAGCACCGGTGACCAGGATGAAGGTGGCCGCATTGCAGCGGGTCGAGTTCATCAAGGCCGTCGATTACCGGCGGAAGTGGCAGGAGTTCGAAAAGAAACGCGAGAAGAACAAGGAGGCCATGCCGCCTGATCGTGATCTGGCGCTCGAGCCATTGGCCGAAGTGCTGGCCGGACGACGGACCGTTCACTTCCACACCCATCGCGCCGACGACATCCTCACGGTGTTGAGACTGAAACGCGAATTCGGTTTCGACCTGGTCATCCAGCACGGGACCGAGGCTTACAAGGTGATCGACCAGGTCGCCGCCGCCGGCGTGCCGGTCTCAATGACCATCGTCGACAGTCCCGGCGGAAAGGCCGAGGTCGTCGATTTCATCGAGCAGTGCGGGGCAGAACTGACCCGTCGGGGCGTCAAGGTCCATGTCAACACCGACGACCCGGTGACCGAAAGCCGTTTCTTCCTGAGAACAACCGCCGCCACCATCCGTGGCGGTCTCGACACCGCCACAGCCCTGAAGGCCGTGACACTCCATCCCGCCCAGGCGCTGAGACTCGACGACCGCGTCGGATCGCTCGACCCCGGCAAGGACGCCGACTTCGTGATCCTCAGTGGAGCCCCCTTCAGCATCTACACACGCGTGCTCGAGACATGGATCGACGGCCAGAAGGTCTTCGACCTGTCCAACCCCCGTCAACGGCTCTACCAGGAGGGTGGCTTCCAGGTGGCCAGCAGCGAACTGATCCCCGCTCCCACACCCATGGTCCGACCTCGCAAGTCTGTCCAGGCTCCCAGGGCCGATGACCGAGCCAAGGCCCTCACCTCCCGCAGCGATTCCGTCCTGGTGCTGGCCGGGCGACTCCATCTCGTTTCCGGTCCGCCGGTCGAAAATGCCGCGGTGCTCCTCCGCAAAGGCGTCATTCAGAAGGTCGGTCGCATCGGTCGGGTCAAGGCCCCTCGAGGGACTCCGGTGATCACCGCTGCTGTGGTCACGCCTGGACTGATCGACACGCACACCATCGTGCCGCTTTCCGGCGAATACAACATTCCCGCCGACCAGGACCAGGACGAGACCAGCGATCCCAACCAGGCCGACGTCCGGGTGCTTGACGGATTCAACCCGGCCGAGCCGCTGCTCCGATTTCTGCTCGAACAGGGTGTCACCGTGATCCATGCCTCACCGGGACGGGCCAACGTCATCGGCGGGCTGACCGGCGTCTTCCGCACTCACGGCATCGACGCCGAGGCGATGACGATCCGCTTCCCCCAGGCCATGGCCTTCAACCTGGGCGTCAGCCCCAAACAGACCTATTCGGGCCAGAGACCGACCACGCGGATGGGTACTGCCGCTGTGATCCGCCAGGCACTTTCACAAGCCCGCGCCTACCGGGTCAAGCAGAAGGCTGCCGAGGATGACGACGACGTATCGCCTCCCGATCGGGACCTGAAACTCGAATCCCTCGGGCTGCTGCTCGACAGGAAGATCCCCGGCGTCTTCTGCGGCCATCGCGCCGACGACCTGCTGACAGCGCTGCGGATCGCGAACGAATTCCGGCTGAAACCGGTGCTCTCGATGGCCACCGAGGGCTACCTGATCCGCGGTCGTCTGGCCAAAGCCGGTGTCCCGGTGATCGTTCACCCCACCATGCAACGGGTCGGTGGACTCGAGACGATCAACAGCTTCCTGGGCAACGCCGCGGCACTCTCGGCCGCCTACGGTCCCAAGGGGCCACCCGTCGCGATCGCCAGCGGTGTCGAGGGCTACGTGCCCAAGTCCCGGGTGATCCGCTACGAGGCAGCGATCGCCATGACCTACGGCCTGGGATTCGACAGGGCATTACGGGCCATCACGCTCGACGCAGCACGTTTGCTGGGAATCGAAAAAACCCACGGCAGCATCGAGCGAGGCAAGGCGGCCGACCTGGTCCTCTACGACGGCGATCCGTTCGAGCACGCCACGCATGTCACCGCCGTGATCGTCGGCGGCCGACTCGCCTTCCGCCGCAGAGATCGGCTCGCCATCCCGCAACTCGGACGGCTGTTCCTTCCCACGCCGTCGATCCCCTGCTGCCTGGCCTTCTGAGCCACCTACCTGGCAGCCGCGGCGAGGTCCTTGATGCGGATGTTGCGAAACTCGACCCGGGCCCCGTGCCCCATGAAGCCGATGTGTCCCTTGTCGCGTTTCAGGCCGGGATGCTTCCGACCGTCGAGCGATCCGAGGCCATCGATGTTGGCGTTAACAATCGGGGCTCCGTTGAGAATCACGCGGATGTAGGTCCCTCGGACGATCACTTCCTGAGAATTCCACTCGCCGACCGGCTTCAGGTGACCCCGCTGGGCCGGGACCACGCCGTAGATCGAACCGTGATACTGATACGACTTGAGCCTGGCGAATCTCTTGGCGGTGTTGTCCAGGATCTGCAATTCCATGCCGGCGTAGGCCGGGTTGCCCGAGGCCGGGGTACGGATCGCCAGCCCGTTGTTGCCGCCGGGCGGCAACTTGAACTCGAACCGCAGGATGAAGTCCGAGTACTGCCTGGCCGACAGCAGGTTGCCGCCCCCTTTGGGAAGACAGGCCAGCACCCCCTTTTCGGCAACGTAGCCCTTCGTCGAACCGATCCAGCCCTCCAGGTTCTTGCCGTTGAACAACGCAACGAACCCGGCCGCCTTTTCCCTGGAGGCGGCCTGCTCGTCCTGGTCATCAGCCTGAACGACTGAGAACAGCAATGTGGAGCCCAGCAACAGGGCCAGGGGCGTCGCGAAACGTCGCATGATGATGTCTCCGGCGGGGTCTTTCGAGTAACCAGCTTCACCATATCGCCCCACAGCCAACGGCGAAACCGCCGAAAGACGTCAGTTGCAACACCCGAAATGCTCCGTTACTCTTGCCCGTTCACGCCGGGCAGTCGGTACTCGCGACCTGTATGGGAAAGGCCGCCCGCTCCGGATGGTGGATATAGCTCAGTTGGTTAGAGCGCCAGATTGTGGTTCTGGAGGTCGCCGGTTCGAATCCGGTTATCCACCCTTGCGAGGCTGGGTTCGAGGAGGCTGCCGACTAGCCGACGGCGCCGGCCGGAATCGCAGCGCGGATGGCCCGGGCGAGATGCTCGGTGCCGCGGCGCAGGGCTTCGTCGGAGGGGAACCCGAAGGCCAACCTCAGGTAGGGGATATCGCGTTCGCCGCTGTCGAAATTGCGGCCAGGATGATAGAGCACCCCCTCGCGTTCAGCCGCCCGGGCCAGTGCGGCATTGTCGATTTCGTCGGGCAGTTTGACCCAGACGAACATTCCTCCTGATGGAGAGGTCCAGGAACACAGGTCGCCCAGTTGGTCCTCGAGCGATTCCAGCAGGATGTCCCGCTTCCGCTTCAGCACGCGACACAGCTCGGCGGTGTGTTCCCGGCGGTGCTGCAGCATGAACTCGGTGACGATCATGGCCGACAGGTTGCTGGTCCCCGCATCGCTCTTGAGAGACATCAGCCGCTCGATCAGTTCGGGGCCGGCCGAGACGTAACCCAGCCGGGCACCGGGACCGAGAATCTTCGACCAGCTGGCGACGTAGATCACGTCCTCGCCACCGGGCAAGGCACGAATCGATGCCGGCGGCCGCCCGGCCTCGAAGTGCAGGTCGGCGTAACAGTTGTCCTCGACCAGGGGCACTCCACGACGGCGGACCAGGTCCAGAAGCTCCCGGCGTCGTTCCAGCGACAGGATGGCACCGGTTGGGTTCTGGTAAGTGGGAATTGCGTAGACGAACTTCGCCGGTCTGCCATCGGCGTCGAGGCGATCGAGTGTTTCTTCGAGCGCGTCGAGTCGCAACCCCTCGTCGTCGGTTGCCACACCGACCGTCTCGAGACCGTAACGACGGAACAGCGACAAGGCCCCGGTGTAGCTGAATTCCTCGGTGATGATCGCATCACCGGGACGCGCCAGTGCCTCGGACAGCAGGGCCAGCGGCTGAGTCGACCCGGTGCCCAGCAGGAATGAGTCGGGATCCAACCCGACTCCCTCACGCTCTTCAAATCGCTCGGCCGCCAACCGCCGTAACGGGGCATACCCTTGAGGATCGGGATACTGCACAAGGTCACTGCCCTCGGCTGTCAACCTTCGGGTCGCCGCTCCGACAAGCTCGGCAACGGGGAACGACTCGGGATCGGGGCGGCCGCTGCTGAAATCACAGACGGTCATGACTGTCCACCTTGTTGAGAGAAGCAGGAAGCCGGGTCGGGTTCCGTCGCATTGTCGATTGCCGCGACACCACTGGCAAGCAATCATGGCAACCGCGACCCACCGTTCTTCCCGCGTCCGGCCCCGAAGGGCCCTGCCCAATGCCCGCGATCTTCGAATACGAACATCTCGTGACCGCCGACGAGATCGACGCCCAGGGACACGTCGGGAACGTCATCTTCCTGCGTTGGATGCAGGACGCAGCCATGGCCCACTCGACCGCCCAGGGCTGGCCACCGGAACGCTACCAGCAAACCGGGGCCGGCTGGGTCGTCCGCTCGCACCAGATCGAGTACCTGCAATCGGCCTGGGAAGGCGACCGGATCGTTGTGCGGACCTGGGTGGC
>DLVV01000239.1:33545-38315 GCA_003445035.1 Planctomycetaceae bacterium
GACCGTGTTGGCAACGGCCGAGACCAACTGGGTCTACATCGGCTTCGAGCGACGGATGCCACGGCGGATCCCCGAGGAGCTGTCCGGAGCGTTCGACGTGGTCGAGGCCGAGGGGGACGACTAGATCGGAGGTCGCGACGCCGCATCGCCCCGGGCAGCGATCGCCTGGTCCACGCGATCCAGCACCTCCTCGCCCAGGTCAGCACCCATCGCCACCGCCGACTCGCGGATTTGCTCGGGTCGCCGCCCTCCGCACAGTGCCACGCTGATCCCAGGCTGAGCCAGCGTCCAGGCAATCACCAGCTGTGAAACCGTCAGCTCCACGTCGGAAGCGATCCGCCGCAGCAAATCGACGAAATCCAGGTTCCGCTGGTACTCCGCCCCCTGGAACATCGGATACTTCGCCCGACCGTCGGGGGGCTCGAAAACGTGATCGCGGGACAGATGGCCGGCCAGCAACCCCTTCAGCAACACCCAGTAGGCCATCACCGACACACCGTGCTGACGGCACCATGGCAGATGCTCGGCCTCGATCTCGCGCTGCAGCATGTTGTAGTGGGGCTGTGAAGCCGAGATCGGACAGACGGCCGAGAACTCCTCCATCTGGCCGGCGGTGAAATTCGAGACACCGACGCTCAGGATCTTGCCTTCCTCGAGCAGTTGCTTCAGCCCACCGGCCGATTCGGATACCGGCACGGCCGGATCAGGAGCGTGGATGTAGTAGAGATCGATGCGGTCGGTGTCCAAACGTTGCAGACTCTCATCGCACTGTCGCCGGAGTGTCTCGGGACGGGCGTCCCTCTGCTGAATGCGGTTCTCCCAATGGACCCCTCCCTTGGTGGCAATCACCACCTCGTCGCGGCGGTGGCCCAGTCCCCGGCCGATCAACTTCTCGCTCTCCCCCTCGTAGCCGTAGCAGAAAGCGGTGTCGAAGAAATTGACACCCGAGTCCAGAGCGGCCTCGAGCGTCGCGACCGACTCGGCGTCGGTCACACCCAGCGTGGTCACCCCGCTGATCGGCCAACAGCCCATCGCCACCGGCGTCACGTGGATCCCGGTCGTCCCGATCTCGATCGTCGTGTCAGTTGCCGACATGCCGAACCAGCATAGCCAACCGGGAGGCTGCGCCCAGCAACGCGGCTGTCGCCACCAACACCACCGTCGACTAGCATGAGTCCATGTGTGGTCGCTTCAACCTCAGGACCCCCGCCGCGGAACTGGCGTCGTTCTTCGACATCGTGTTCGACCCGCCACTGCAGGCGACGCTGGCACCCCGTTTCAATATCGCCCCATCCCAGCCGGTGTTGGTAGTTCGTACCGAATCCGACCAGGTCTCAGCATCGCTGGTCAACTGGGGACTGGTGCCGGAGTGGGCCAGGGACCCGGCCGCCGGCAACCGGATGATCAATGCGCGATGCGAGACGGTTTCCGAAAAGCCGTCGTTCCGGGCTGCCTTCAGTCGCCGCCGCTGCCTGGTCCCGGCGACGGGATTCTACGAGTGGCAGAAGACCGGGGATCGGGGGAAACAGCCCTGGCACATCCACCGCCCCGACGACAGCCCGCTGGCGTTTGCCGGAATCTGGGAGCACTGGGAAGCCGACGACGGGTCGGGCTTGGAGACCTGTGCGATCATCACAACCGCCGCCAATTCACGCATGGAACCAATCCACCACCGCATGCCGGTGATCCTCGAGCCAGCCAACTTCTCCGTTTGGCTCGACCCCGAACACGACGATCGCGATCGGCTCGAAAGTCTGATGGTGCCCTGCCCCGACGGGGCACTGGTCACCGATCGGATCGACACCTGGGTCAATCGCCCGGCCAACGAGGGGCCCGACTGCCTGCAACCGGCCAGCGACCGGTCGACCGGCGATGGCCGGCTATTCCACTAAGATCGACACCACCCGGCCGGTGTCCCCCAGGTCCATCAGCAGCTGATCCGGCTCGCCGGCAGCGATCTCGTCGCGAGAGAACATGCCGGTGGCGACCGCCAGCACCCGGACGCCGATCGCCCGTGCACATTGGACGTCCAACGGTGTGTCGCCGATCACCCACACCTCGTTCGGCTCCCACCAATCCAGTTCCTGGCGAACGTGCTCGCGTCCCCGCCGTGCCACGTCATCTCGATCCCGATCGTGATCGCCGAAGCCACCGAACAACTGCCCATTTCGGTCAAAATGACCGTCCAGGTCAAAATGGCCCAGCTTCCGACGAGCGCCTTCAACCAGGTTGCCGGTCAACAGACCCAGCACGACATCGTCGCGTTTGGACAGCTCCGCCAACAGTTCGTTGACCCCCGGCAACGCGAGCCCATCAAGCCGGGCAAGCTCCACGGGCAAACCCTCCAGGTAGAACTCGCGAACCCGTTCCCAGGCCGCCTCGTCGCACGGCAGTCCATGGAAGGCCATCAGGTCCTCGATGATGGCCCGGTCCGTGCGGCCGGCAGTCGAAATGCCTTCGGTCGGTCGCGTCACACCGAAGGCCCGCGACAACGCTTTCTCCATTGCCGCCTGGCCGGCCCCACCGGCGCTGACCAGCGTCCCATCGATATCGAACAGGCAGACCCGCATCACGCCGCTCGCTCGACGACGCCACCGTCGCAGACACTTCCCACCTCCAGGTCGGTCCAGGCGGCCAGGGTGCGGGATCGAACCGATTCGTCACGTGGTGACACGACGACCAGGGTGGCACCGTGGCGAGTGACCTGGTGACGAATCGTCGCCACCAGGCGACGACCCGGTGCGCGGGCGGCCTCGACCCGATCGAGAATCACTCGAGTGGACCGTCCTTCGGCTGCCAGAATCTGCTCGAAGCGATGCCACAAAGCCGGAGTGGCCCGGGCCCGGTCGATGTCTGGCCCCAGCAGCCGTTCGAGCACTCGCCGCTCGGTCTCAGGGTGTTCTTCGGCGTCGCAGACTGCCAGCGGTGACAGATCGGTGAACAGCACCCGCTGACCCGCCTGCTGCCAGTCGGAGATGGCCCGTGCGATCAACGAGGAGATCTCCACACCGTCCCGACCGCTCAGCCAGATCACCCGCCCTCCCCGTTCCGCTTGCCACTCGACTCGCGCCCGGGTCTCATCTCGATCCATCATTTCCCCCAGCCCCCTCCAGGATCCCTTGAGTCATTGCCCAAACTGCCTGATCCGTACAACCGGCCCCTGACTCCTGTTATCGGTCGTCACACACCACGGCCATGATCGACAGCAGAAGAATCGTCGCTGCCACCGTTGCCATCGACATCTCCCGAGCCACCTGTCCACCAACGGGTACGGTATGCCGGCCCATTCGTGGAAGACCCGAACGCGGCTGAGCCACATGTACAGCGATTGCCGATTACTGTCCTTGACGGTTTTCTGGAAGCACGAGTAGAGTACCGAACGTTATACGGCCTCGGGACGCATCACGGGGTTGGTGAACTGCGAAATTGAACCGCCTGTTGCCGCTCCCAAACGTCCACAAAGCTAAAGACTGTGATTGTGCCTCCGCTCAAACCGGCATGGGCAATTCTGCTCGGTCCGGGTTGTCTCACGGGGGTCCCAAGGAAGTTCCAATGATGATCAACCGACGTCGCCGTGGGGGTTTCACTCTGATCGAGTTGCTGGTCGTGATCGCGATTATCGCGATCCTGGCCGCATTGCTGCTGCCGGCTGTGCAGCAGGCCCGTGAGGCCGCACGCAACACGCAGTGCAAGAACAACCTCAAGCAACTCGGACTCGCATTGCACAACTACCACGACGCCCATAATTCCTTCCCCCCCGGTCAAATCAACCAGTTGATGCTCGGTGGCCTGGGTTCCGGTGGCTTCCAGCATTCCGACCCGACCGAGCCCAGGCAGCCCAGTGGCAACGGTCTGCAAGGGACCAGTTGGATGCTGCACCTGTTGCCCCAGGTGAACCAGGAACTGTTGAGCGACCTCTGGGAAGAGAAGATGAACGTGCAGATGAACGGGAACGGCATGAACATGGCCATCGACCCGATCACCCAGACACAGATCATCCTGACACCCGCTCAGACCGACATCCCCCAGTTCTATTGCCCGTCACGGCGGGGCACGATGGACCGCAGCCAGTTCCCCAACATGCTGCTGGTCAACCCGGACTGGACCAGAGGTGGCAATGATTACGCGGGGGTGTCCGGTTCCGGCGTGACCTTCAACGACGCCAACCGGGGCACGTGGAACCTGACACCCGCCCAGACGATCAACGATCCCACGCTCTCGCGACTTCCCAACAACATCCATGTCGGAATCTTCTCGGTCAACAGTTCGACGCGGATCCGGGACGTCATGGATGGTGAATCGCAGACATTGATGGTCGGTGAGATCGAGCGATTCGATGAGGTGGGCGACGCCCTGCGAACCAGCAGCGACGGGTGGGCCTGGGGCGGGCCGGCGACATTGCTGAGTACGCGGTTTGGGCCGAACCAGAAGATCCACTACGACAACGCCGGCAGCGTCCACGGCAACGGGGGATGCAACTTCGCGCTGGTCGACGGCAGCGTGCGAGCCATCAACCAGAGCGTCAACAGAACGATCTTCCAGAACCTCGGCAACATGCGTCGCAAGATCCCGGTGCAAGTCCCCAACTAAGCCAGCTCAAGCCACCCCTCCGACACGTGTTCCCAGCGGACCCAGGAACCCAATGACGATCCGCTACCAGTGCACCGAGTGCGAATCGGTCCTCAAGATCCGCGATGACAAGGCCGGACAGACAGCTCGTTGTCCGAAGTGCAAGACCGAGTTCGTGATCCCGGAGCCGGAGGCCGCACC
>DLVV01000209.1:0-1330 GCA_003445035.1 Planctomycetaceae bacterium
GGCATGTTCGCCTACCCCTGGTTCGGTTCGACCATCGACAAGTTCACCGAGCACGGCCATCGCCTGGCCGGAATCACCATCGGCTGCTTCAGCATCGTGCTGGCCGCCTGGGCCTGGAAAAGCGAACGCCGCAACTGGGTCTGCTGGCTGGCCACCGGGGTGCTGATCGGGGTCATCGTGCAGGGCCTGCTCGGCGGCGGCCGCGTGCTGGCCGACGACCCGCGGATGGCCCTGCTGCACGGGCAGTTCGCCGCCTGCGTGCTGGCCCTGATGGGCAGCGTCGCCCTGGTCACCGGCCGACGGTGGCAACACGTTTCCGGACAACACCCCAAGCCGCCATCGTCCCGACTCAAGACACTCGCCTGGTCCCTGCCGGCCGTTCTGCTGATCCAGGGAGCCCTGGGTGGCTGGATTCGCCATCTCGGCGGAGGACTCTTCGAACACGTCGGCTTCGCGCTGATCGTCTTCGCACTGGCCGTCGCCGCCGTGGTGCTGGCACTGCGGGATGGTGCCGCTTGGCTGAAGGCCAACGCCTGGGTGCTGGCCTTCGTCCTGCTGCTGCAGGTGGGACTGGGCGCCGGCGCCTGGATCACCCGCTTCGGCTGGCCGGCCTCCGGTTACGTCGCCGTGCAGGGAGCCCCCTGGCAGGTCGTCACCCGGACCGCTCACGCCGTCACCGGCCAACTGCTGCTGCTCACCTCCGTCACGCTGGCCGTCCGCGTCCTCAGGCTCGACTGGCTCACCCGCCGCGAACTGATCGCCGAGATGGCCGTGGAAGGGGGGCTGGCATGAGTTCACTAGGACCCATCCCCACCGATTACACCGCCGCGGCCACGGCCCCGTTGACGTGGCAACGTGTCGTGGCGACCCGGCTGAGCGACTACGCCGAACTGGCCAAGCCGCGGATCGCGGTCATGGCACTGGTGACCGTCGCGGTCGGCTACGTACTGGCCGCCGGAGACACCTGGAACTGGCCGGGACTGCTGCATGCCCTGGGTGGCATCGGCCTGGCCGCCGTCGCCTCGGGCGCACTCAACCAGTACCTCGAACGCCACAGCGACGCGAAGATGACCCGCACCGCCAACCGGCCTCTGCCGGCCGGCCGACTCGGTGCCGGAGAGGTACTCGGCGTGGGGCTGATCTCGGCCGTCGTCAGCCTGGGCTGGCTGGCCTGGCAGGTCAACCCGATCACCGCCGTGGCCACCGCGCTGACACTGCTGCTCTACCTGGCCGTTTACACACCGTTGAAAAAACACACGTCGCTGGCCACCACCGTCGGTGCGGTTCCCGGAGCACTGCCACCGGTGCTGGGCTGGCTGGCCGCCGGGGG
>DLVV01000209.1:1658-3517 GCA_003445035.1 Planctomycetaceae bacterium
CCGCTCGATTCGGCCGCGCTCTCGCTGTTTGCCATCCTCTTCCTCTGGCAGTTCCCCCATTTCCTGGCCATCGCCTGGCTCTGCCGCGACGACTACGACGAGGCGGGCATGAAGATGCTGCCCCGTGCGGCTGCTCGCCGACCCGGCCTGACCGGCCTGATGGGAATCATCTACGCCCTGGCTTTGCTGGTCATCTCGGCCTGGCCCCGCCAGCTCGGACTGGCCGGCGACGCCTACCTGGCCGCTGCCATCGTGCTGGGGTCCGGTTACCTGGTGGCCGCGATCCGGTTCTGGTGGAACGAGTCGATTCGCACCGCCCGGGGCGTCCTGTACGCCAGCCTGATCCACCTGCCGCTGCTGTTGGCCGCCCTGACCTGGGACCACTTTCGCCTGTTGAGTTGAACCCCACGGACACCAATTCCGCCCGTCGCTGACGACGAGTCCCCTCGAGAACCCAAGACACTCCGATGTCACACAGCTCACACACCGATGCCGCCCCGCCGCTGAAGATGGGCCTGAAACTGCCCAACTCGAAGCTCTGCATGTGGTTGTTCCTGGGCACCGAGATCATGTTCTTCACCGCCCTGATCGGCACCTACATCGTGCTCAGGCTCTCGTCGATTGATGTCGAGGGAAACCGGGCGTGGCCGACCAACGAAGTGACCCACATCCTCACCGTGGCCGGCGCGGTCAACACCTTTGTGCTGATCTTCTCCAGTTTTCTGGTCGTCAAGTCACACGAGCAAGTCGCCCGTGGAGATTTCCGCTGGGGGCTTATCAACCTGCTGGCGGTCTTCGTCTGTGCGGTGCTGTTCCTGGGAATCAAGGGCTACGAGTACAGTGGCAAGATCCAGCACGACATCCTGCCCGGACGGGTCCCTGAAACCCGGCAACAGGCGATCGAGAAGGCTGTCAACGAGATCGGTGCCATCGCTGCACTCGATGCCAGCCAACTTGGCCCCTCCGACCGGGGTGCGGACATCAAGAGTGCCCTGAAGGCCGAGCACGAGAAACTCGAGACCCTGCTGAGACAGGAAAAGCTGACGATCGAAGAAACCGAGCGACGGGTGCTCGAACTGGCCGGCGACGAAAGATTCGCCGAACAGATCAAGTCCGGTGTACGCATGTACTTCATCTACACGGTTCGGCAGCAGGAGAAGAAGGATACCGGCCATCCCCACTCCCAGTACCACATCCCTTACGGCAACCTGTTTGCCTCGTGCTACTTCACCATGACCGGCTTCCATGCCATCCACGTCATCGTCGGGTTGATCATCTTCTTCTTCCCGATCAAGAAGGGATTGCTGAAGGGACTCGACGAAGCCGACGCCCAGTACATCGAAAACGCCGGGCTGTACTGGCACTTCGTCGACCTGGTCTGGATTTTCCTGTTCCCGCTGATCTACATCGTTCAATTCTGATACGGGGTTCGGCCGGTCGCCCTGTGCCCTCAACAGGCCGGGCGGCAGGCCAACTCGAACCGATGGAGCCGTCCGAATGGCTGACCACAAATCACACGACAAGATCTACTTGCTGGTCTTCGGTGCCCTGCTTGTCTTCACGGCTCTTTCGTTCGGTGCCGACGTACTTCCGGTCAAGGAAGCCGGCAGCGAGTCGGAGGGGTGGTCGACACCAGTGATCGCCGTCATCGTGCTGGCGATCGCCGTCGCCAAGGCCACGTGTGTGATGCTCTTCTTCATGCACCTGAAATGGGAGCGAGGCTGGAAGTATGTGCTGCTGGCACCCACGACCATCCTGGCGATCGGGTTCCCGATCTCTCTGATGCCCGATATCGGGTTCCACTACTACCACCAGGTGCCGACCGAGACGATGATCGAAGCCAGCGCCGATCACGCCGA
>DLVV01000209.1:3835-5134 GCA_003445035.1 Planctomycetaceae bacterium
CACGCCGACCACGCCGACGCCGAACCGCATCACGACGACTGAACCATGCCCGACTGGGTTTCGTCGCTACCGGCCGTCAACGCCAGCCTCAACGGGCTGGCGTTCCTGTTCCTGGTGACCGGCTGGGTGTTGATCCGCCGCGGCCACCGTGACGCGCACAAGACGATGATGCTGGTCGCCTTCGTCACCTCGATCCTCTTCCTGGTCGTCTACCTGGTCTACCACGGGGCCATGCTCCACTACACCGGCGAGGGCCAGGTGAAGTTCCAGGGGACCGGGGCCGTCCGCGCGGTCTATTTCGCGATCCTGATCACTCACGTCGTGCTGGCTGTGGCGGTGCCCGTGCTGGCGATCGTGACCATCCGGCGCGGCCTCAGGCAGCAGTGGGAGGCTCACCGCCGAATCGCCCGGATCACTTTTCCCATCTGGGTGTACGTCTCGCTGACCGGAGTTATCATTTACCTGATGCTCTACCACTGGAAACCGCTATGACACGTCGACTGCTGCTGGCCCTGGCGCTGGTCGTGGGCACCTGGGGGTTCTCTCCCGCGGTGCCGCAGGCTGTGGCCTGCCCGATGTGCAAGGCGGGCCTCGATTCCGATGACGCCAAGTCACGGGCCTACATGGTCAGCATCCTGTTCATGCTGTCGGTCCCGATCTGCCTGTTCTCCGGACTCGGCTACGGACTCTGGCGACTCAGCCGCCAGGAATCCGAACGTCTCCAGGCAGCCGGACAGGACGTGTAGCCAGCTCGGCAACCATCCGGTGACGCCGGGATCACTCGTCCTCGGCGAACCCCGTCCGGTCAAAGACGCAGTCCATCGCCAGCCAGATGCTCCGGGCGTGTCGCCACATCACGATCGGCACGCCGATGAAGACGGCTGCCAGCGGGAACGACAACTGGGTGTTGGTGAAGCCACACCCGAAGTGCAGCCCGAAATACAGGACCACCAGCAACATGCCGGTCCAGCCGTAGTTGATGTAAGTCGAACCCAGGAAGTACCCGCGATCCCGCTCGTACTTCAGGTTGCAGGCCTCGCACCGTTCGTGCATGACAAACCAGCGCCGTGCCGACGGATACAGCCGCCCCTCTCCGCACCGGGGGCATCTCAATCGCCACCCGCGGCCCAGGATCGTCCCCATCCGTCCCTGACTCACCGATTCGCCCTCATGATCACCCTTCTTCCCGCCTGCTATACTCGACCCCGTTCGGCACGTCCATGCCGTGACCGCCCAAGTCCCCTCACTCGAGATCGACGCATGACCCGTTCCTCCCGAGTCCTTTTGACCTCGTTGCTG
>DLVV01000209.1:5442-15112 GCA_003445035.1 Planctomycetaceae bacterium
TGACCTCGTTGCTGGCCTCTTTGCTGGCCTCTTTGCTGATCACCGGCTCTCTGCCGGCAGCCGAACACCGCAACGTGGTCCTGTTCGTCGTCGATGACCAGGGCTTCCAGGCCGGTTGCTACGGGAACCAGGTGATCCGGACCCCGGCGATCGATTCTCTGGCCGCCGCCGGCACCCGCTTCACCCGCGGTCACTGCACCACCGCCAGCTGCAGTGCCTGCCGCAGCGTGTTGATGACCGGTCTCTACAACCACGCCATCGGCCATTACGGACACGCTCACTCATACAACCACTTCAGCACCTACGAATCGGTGCCGACGCTGCCGGTGCTGATGGCCGAGGCGGGCTACCGGACCTGTTCGATCGGCAAGTACCACCTCGCCCCGCGAGCCACCTATCTTTTCCAGGAGTACCGCAACAAGGGCGTGCAGGGAAACCGCAACGCGGTGCGGATGGCCAGGAACGCCCGCGAGTGGATTGCCGAGGACGACCAGAAGCCGTTCTTCCTCTACTTCTGCACGTCCGACCCACACCGGGGCGGCGGTCCCGACGGGTACTCGAACTTCAATGACAACCCCGACCGCTACCCCGGCGTCACCCCGGTCCGCTACAAGCCGTCCGATGTGATCGTGCCGCCCTGGCTGCCGGACAAGCCGGAGGTGAGAAACGAGCTGGCCGAGTACTACCAGGCGATCTCGCGGCTGGACCAGGGCCTGGGGGTCCTGCTGAAAGCCCTCAAGGAGACCGGCCACTGGGACGACACGCTGATCCTGTTTCTCTCTGACAACGGGCCTCCCTTTCCCGGTGCCAAGACGAATCTCTACGAGCCGGGCATGAAACTGCCGTTGATCGTCCGCTCTCCCGGACAGAAGACCCACGGCGGCGTCACCGACGCGATGGTCACCTGGGCTGACATCACGCCCACGATCCTGAACTTCTGCGACATCACGCCCAAGGCCCGCCCGGCGTTTCGCCGCGGGGCCAACGGCGACCCGCCTCGGCGAACCGGTCCGAATCGCCCGGTCACCTTCCACGGGCGTTCGTTCCTGCAGACGCTCGACCAGCCCAGGGCCAAGGGGTTCGACGAGATCTACGCCTCGCACACGTTCCACGAGATCACGATGTACTACCCGATGCGAGTCGTGATCTCGGGTCGCTACAAGTACATCTTCAACATCGCGCACCAGCTTCCCTACCCCTTCGCCTCGGATCTTTTCGCCTCGCCAACCTGGCAGGGCGTGCTGAAGCGAAAGGACACGCTGTTCGGCAAGCGAACCGTCTATTCGTACCTGCACCGTCCGCGTCACGAGTTGTACGACCTGGAGACCGACCCCGACGAGATCACCAACCTGGCCTACCAGCCCGAGCACCAGCCACGGCTCAAGGGCCTGCAGGAGAAACTGAAGGCCTGGCAGCAGCGAACCCGCGACCCGTGGTTCCTGAAGTGGCGGTACGAGTAGGCCGGCCGGGCGAATCTCACCTGAGATTTACCGGATCCACGTCGATCACCAGTTCGACCGACGGGTGCCTGGGCAATTCGCTCGCCGCGGCCAACCACAGGTCGCGGATCAACTCGGGTCCCTCGGCCGCCAGTTGCATGTGAAACCGGTAGTAGTTCTTCATCCGGGAAATCGGCGCCGGGGCCGGACCCAGGATCCACACCGGAGGCGGATCGGGCTGCAATCGCCTGAGCACCTCTGCGGTTCCCCGCGCCGTGTCCGCCACCGCCCGCTCGTCGGGACTGCGCAGGATCACCCGTGCCAGGGAAGTGAACGGCGGCGTCCGGGTGCCGCGCCGGTGGGCCAGTTCGTGGGACACGAAACTCGCGTAGTCGTGGTCGCAGGCCATTCGAATCGCCGGATCGTCGGGACACGCCGATTGCACCAGCACCCGCCCACCCCGCTCGCTGCGGCCCGTGCGACCGGCCACCTGCGCGATCAACTGGAAGGTCCGTTCCGAGGCTCGGATGTCCGGCTGGTGCAGCATCGTGTCCGCATCGACCACCCCGACCAGCGTGACGTTGGGGAAGTCCAGTCCCTTGGCGATCATCTGGGTACCGAGCAGGATCTGGGCTTCGCCACTGCGAAATTGCTCCAGCGCCCGGTCATGGCTGCCGGGCCGACGCATCGAATCGCTATCCATCCGCAGCACCTTCGCCTCGGGAAACCTCTTGCGGACCTCCTCCTCCAGCTTCTGGGTCCCCACTCCCAGCAGCTTCAGCCCCACCTGCCCACAGCCGGGGCACTCCCTGGGTGGCTGAGCCTCGAAGTCGCAGATGTGGCAGACCACCGCCCGGCGATCGCGGTGCCAGGTCAACGTGACGTCGCAGGCTCCGCAACGCATCCCCTGGCCACAGGCCCGGCACCAGACCGCCGGCGAGTGACCTCGCAGGTTCAGAAACAGGATCACCTGGCCACCGTCGTTGAGCGCCTGCTTGAGAAACGTTTCCAGGCCGCGGCCAATCGCCACCCCCGAACGGATGCGACGATCGTTGCGAGTGTCGACCAGCGTCACCGGTGGCATCGGCCGGTCATCGATCCGCGCCGGCAGCGACAGCAGCTTGTCGCCGCCGGTGTCGGCCGCCAGCCAGCTCTCGAGCATCGGGGTGGCCGATCCCAGCACCAGGGGCACCCCGGCCAGTTCGGCCCGCTTGCGCGCCACCGCCCGCGCGTGATACCTCGGCGTCGTCTCCTGCTTGAAGGTCGTCTCGTGCTCCTCGTCGATCACGATCAGCCCCAGTTGCGGTGTCGGAGCGAACACCGCGCTGCGAGCTCCCACGATCACCTGCACCTTCCCCTCGGCAATCCTCTGCCAGTGATGATGCCGTTCGGCGTCGCCCAGGTGACTGTGCAACACGGCGACGCTGTCGAAGCGGCTGCGGAACCGCCGGATCGTCTGGGGCGTCAGGCTGATCTCGGGAACCAGCACGATCGCCTGTCTCCCGTAAGCCACCACCTCGCGGATGGCCTGGATATAGACTTCGGTCTTCCCGCTGCCGGTCACCCCGTGCAGGAGCAGCGTGCGGTGCTGCTGGTTGCGCAGATACAAGAGGATTTCCTCCAGCGCCGCCCGCTGGTCGGAATTGAGATCGAGGTCCTCTTCACGCACCGCCGACCCGTCTTCACTCTCGTCATCGCCCTCGCTCGGGTCGATCCTCCTGTGCTCGAGTTCCAGCAATCCCTTATTCTTCAGTCCGTCGATCGGAGAATTCCCGCACCCCGCCGTACGGGTCAGTTCCTCGAACCGCATCGGTCGACCGGCCTCCCGCAACGCCTCCACGACCGCCTGCTGCTTTTTCGGCAGTTCCCCGTCTCCGAGGTTGCTCAGCCGTTGTTCGAAATCCTCGGGCAGCCCGAAGAACCGGACCTGCCGTGTGCCGGCCTGACGCTTCACGCCGGCCGGAATCACGCTCTCGAGCACCTGTCCCCATCCGCAGAGATACCGGTGAGCGATCCAGCGAGTCAGTTCCAGCATTGCCGGATCGACCAGGCGGCGAGCGTCGGCGATCGAATCGATCTCCTTGAGCCTGCCCAGCGTCTCCGGAGGGCGTTCCAGGCCGACACAGAATCCCACCGTCGACCTGTTCCCTCGGCCGAACGGCACGCGGACCCGCTGGCCGGGTTCGAGCTGGTCGCGAAGGGCGTCGGGAACCAGGTAGTGAAAGGCGGTGTCCAGCGGGCGGTTGAAGACAACCTGCGCGGCCAGCCGGTCGGCCTGCGCGGCCGCCTGCCAGGTCACAGCCGGGTCGGCCTCCGCCCCCTTCGGGGGCGGTTCGGGCGGCAAGTCGAAGAGGCTCTGCTGGCGTGAACGGCTCAACGCGGACGTCCTTCCTTCCGGGGGTCTGGCCCGGGCGGTAGGATTCTAGCAGCTTGCCGACCGACTACCACGTGGGACCGACGCGATGCGACTGGGCGTCTTCGGAGGGGCATTCGACCCCGTCCACACCGGCCACCTGGTCCTGGCGTCAGAATGCCGCCAGCAGCTGGCCCTCGACGCCGTCTGGCTGGTCCCCAGTGGGTCGCCACCGCACAAGGACCCCGGGGGCCTGGCCGATGCCGGGACACGGGTCGAAATGCTCGAACTGGCAACTGCCGGAGATCCCGGGCTGGTGGTCAACAGGATCGAGATCGACCGCGAGGGCGTTTCGTACACCGTCGACACGCTCGAGACAATCGCCGCCTCCGATCCCGGTTGTGAGTTGTTTCTCCTGCTCGGAGCCGACTCGGTCGCCGATCTTGCCAACTGGTACCAACCCGAACGGATCTGCGAACTGGCCCGGATCGTGGCGGTCAATCGCGGCGGGACAACCAGCAAAACGGCCGTCACCGGCTGCCGGGTCGAAGAGGTCACAATGCCGGCCATCGATGTGTCCTCCAGGGATATCCGTCATCGCATCCACCAGGGACGTAGCATCAGGCACCTGGTTCCTCGAGCGGTCGAGGCGTACCTGGACGAACACGCCCTGTACAACGACGATTCCGAGTAATGTGGCAAGATTTTCTCCTCGGTGACGAACGACACGCGGGGCACTGTGCGCCCGCATCGCAGCCACCAATTTGACCGCCCTTTCACCGTCCTCCTATAATTCACCCACCCGTCGACTCCATCCGGATGATTTCGATGATCCGCATTTTGCCCTTGGCGGCACTGTTGCTGGCCGGATCGGCTGACGCCACATTGGCCCAGGACGCCCCGCCCAAGCCGATCGGACAGTTTCTGAGTGTCCGCAGCCCGATCGACGATTCGGTAATCGGTCGGGTCCGCAAGGTGGCACAGGACCTGGCGATACGAACCGAAAAGGAGTCGAGGCCGGCGGTACTGGTCCTCGAGCTGTCCCCCGGCAACAGCCCGGTCCACCAGGTGCAGGGCCTGGCAAGTTTGTTGAGTTCCGCGAGGTTGTCACGGGTTCGCACTGTGGCCTGGATCCCCAAGTCGGTGACCGGCCTCAACGCGGTGGTGGCACTGTCGTGCAACGAGATCGTGATGCACCCGGACGCCAACCTTGGCGACATCAGCCGCGGTGAACCGCTCGACGACGCCAGCAGGCAATTCGTCCAGACACTGGTCGACAAACGGCGTAACGCCAAGGTCAACTGGCCGCTGGCCCGCGGCATGCTCGATCGAAATGCCGAGGTGATCCGGGCAACGATCACCGGCGAGGATAAGCAGGTGAAGTCGCGGGTGGTCGGCCCCGACGAGTTGCAGTTGATCCAGAAGAGCAATCCGAAGGCCGTCATCGAGGTCTCTCGGATCAAGGATTCCGATGACCTGGGAATCTTCTCCGGCGAGCAGGCTCGACAACTCGACATCCTGGTCACCCAGACCGCCGAGACCCGCTCGGACGTGGCCGCAATCTACGGGCTTCCCGCCCGGGCGATGAAGGAGGAGAAGTCGTCCAAGGGGGAAACGATCGCGAGGTTGATCAAGATCGACGGTCCGATCGAGCCGATGCTGCACAGGTTCTTCAACCAGCAGCTCGCCCGTGCCATCGCCGAAAAGGCCACCGTGATCATCTTCGAGATCGACTCGCCCGGCGGATTGCTGACGCTGGCCGAGACCATGGCCAATGACATCGCGGCCCTGGAGGAACGCGGCATTCACACCGTGGCGTGGATCCCCCGTGAAGCGATCAGCGGAGCCGCCATCGTCTCGTTGGGCTGCGACGACATCTACATGCACCCGGAGGCGAGGATCGGTGATGCGGCACCGATCGAGATGAAGGAGGGGATGGCTTTCGAACGGGCTCCCGAAAAAGTGCTCAGCTACACCCGCGAGGTCCTGAGAACCCTCGCCGAAAAGAAAGGACGTCCGCCGGGGCTGGCCGAGGCGATGGCCGACAAGGACCTGAAGGTCTTCCGGGTGGTCAACCCGCAAACCGGCGAGATCGAGTTCAAGACCGAAGCCGAACTGCACGCGGCGAAACAGGAATTCGGTGACCGTCAACTGGTGGCCGAAACACGCGAGGACAACCTGCTGACGGTCAACGGCCGGCAAGCCCACGAACTGCAACTGGCCGAACCCCCGGTCTCGGGCATGGAGGAACTCAAGCAACGGCTGGGCATCCCCAGGGCCGTGGAGTTGCGTGCCATCGAACGGACCTGGGTCGACAACGTCGCCTCGATGCTCAGCGGTGGCGGTTCGGCCTTCATGCTGTTTTTCTTCGGATCGATCCTGATTTACCTGGAACTCCACACCCAGGTTGGCCTGTGTGGAATCGGATCGGCGGTCTGCTTCACCCTGTTCTTCTGGGCCCGCTGGGGCGGGACAGCCGGGTGGCTGGAACTGGCCCTGTTCCTGCTGGGACTGGCCCTGGTCGCCATCGAGATCTTCCTGATCCCCGGGTTCGGGGTCTTCGGCATCTCGGGAGGGTTGCTGGTCTTCATCGCGCTGGTGATGGCCTCGGAGACGATGACCGATTCGCCCAGCTTCCAGGGACTGCAGAAGTTCGGAGCTCCGACGGCCACCCTGATGGGATCCCTGTTGACGGTGATCGCGGTCGCGGCGGTGATCAGCCACTACCTGCCGCAATTGCCCCTGCTGAGACGCATCGTGCTCGAACCCCCCGGCGCAGGAGAATTGGCATTCGACCCGCAACTGGTCGGCTCGCCGGATCCCACCGGCCTCCTGAACGCTGACCTCGGACTGGTCGGACAGATGGGGGGTGCGATCAGCGTGCTGAGACCAGCCGGGAAAGCGAAGATCGGAGACGACCTGGTTGATGTCGTCAGCGATGGGCCATTCATCAACCCCGGGGTCTCGATCGAGGTGGTGCGGGTCGAGGGGAACCGGGTATTCGTCCGCGAGGTCGACCAAACGTCCTGATCGTGGACTTCGGCCAGACCCGGTGCCGTTGCAACTTCATGTGGTACTGCTAGAGTAGGCTGCCCGGAAGGATCCGGTCGGTCGATCCCTCATGGAACGGCTGAGAATGGGGGGGATTCCCCGTGAACTGGAGACTTTCGTTTCGATTGTGGATTGCGCATGTCGATTACCCGAGAACGCAAAACCGAGCTGATCCAGGAATTCCGTCGCGATGAGGCGGATACGGGGTCGGCCGAGCTGCAGATCGCGGTGTTGACCGAGCGGATCACGAATCTGACCGAGCATCTCAAGATGCACACCAAGGACCATGGCAGCCGACGCGGGTTGCTGGCCCTGGTCAGTCGCCGCCGAAGACTGCTCGATTACCTCGATCGAACGGATCATCCGAAGTATCGCTCGCTGATCGAACAGTTGGGTATTCGTAAATAGTGTCGGCGGTCCGGACGTGTGGACCATCGGCCCGATCAGCCTCCGGAATGCTTCCGGAGTCGCGACGGCAACCGCACACAGTTGGTAGGGATACAGGTAGTGAAGAAGGTCGTATCGTGTGAGATTGGTGGACGGACGCTCAGCCTGGAAACGGGAGAACTGGCCAAGCAGGCCAGTGGCGCTGTCCTGGTTCGTTACGCAGACACAGTCGTGTTCGTCGCCTCACAGGACGGACCCCCACGACGTGGCATCGACTTCTTTCCGCTGACGGTCGATTACCGTGAACGGTTCGCCTCGGCCGGGAAGTTCCCCGGCGGCTTCCTGAAAAGGGAGGGGCGGCCAACGATGAGGGAGATCCTCACCGCACGGCTGACAGACCGCCCGATCCGTCCGATGTTCCCCAAGGGGTACAAGGACGAGGTCCAGGTCATGGCCAACGTGCTGGCTGTCGATCCCGAACACGACCCCGACGTTCACGCGATCATCGGCGCCAGTGCCGCGTTGATGATCTCGCCGTCGATCCCCTTCCAGGGACCGTTGGCGGCCGTGCGAGTCGGCAAGGTCGATGACCAGTTGGTCATCTTCCCCACGCTCGAGCAGACCGACGAGGGATCGCTGGATCTGATCGTCGCCGGAAACCTCGAGAGCGTGTTGATGATCGAGGGCTTCGCCGACCAGATGCCCGAGGACGAGATGATCGAGGCGATCCTCTTTGCCCAGCAGCACATCATCACCATCTGCGAACTCCAGGTGCAACTGGTCGCCGAGGTGGGTGTCGAGACGGTCGCGTACGAGGAGGCGGGAGAGAACCCGCTGCTCGCCGCACTGCACGCCGACGGCTTCGAACGCCTGAAGACAGCGATGCAGAGCCGGGTCAAAGCCGAACGCCACGACCAGACCAAGGCGCTGAAGACCGAACTGCTCGAGAAACACTTCCCCGAGGATGCCGAAGAATCCGCCGACGGTTCGACCCGCGGCGACTTCTCCGAGGCCTTCCACGATCTCGAACAACAGGTCGTCCGAGACCTGATTCTCAACGACAAGACGCGGCTCGACGGCCGCAGCATGACCGACCTGCGAGACATCTCCTGCATCGTCGACCTGCTGCCCCGGGTTCACGGATCGGCTGTCTTCACCCGCGGTGAGACCCAGTCGGTCTGCACGATCACACTCGGTACGCCCCGCGACACCCAGCGGGTCGACGGGCCGGTCGAGGAGTTCGAGAAACGGTTCATGCTCGACTACAACTTCCCGCCCTACTCGGTCGGTGAGTGCCGGATGATCAGAGGTCCTGGCCGTCGAGAAATCGGCCACGGGGCCCTGGCCGAACGGTCCGTGGTCGCGATCCTGCCCGATGCCGAGGCATTTCCCTACACGATCCGGGCGATCTCCGACATCACCGAGTCGAATGGTTCGAGCTCGATGGCCAGTGTCTGCAGCACGACGCTGGGCCTGATGGCCGCGGGCGTTCCGATCCTGCAACCGGTCGCCGGCATCTCGATCGGTGTCGTCGCCGAGCCGGACGGACGCTTCGAACTGCTGACCGACATCATCGGTGACGAGGATCACTTCGGCGACATGGACTTCAAGGTCGCCGGCAGCCAGATCGGCATCACCGGCATTCAGCTCGACCTGAAAATCAAGGGGATCTCCGAGGAGATCATCCGGGCGACGTTGGCCCAGGCCAAGGACGCCCGCCACAACATCCTCAGGTCGATGCTCGGAACACTGGGTCAACCCCGCGCGGACATCTCCGAACACGCCCCGCGGCTGGAACGCACCCAGATCGACCCCGAGAAGATCGGCCTGCTGATCGGACCCGGTGGCAAGACCATCCGGGCCATCCAGGACGAGACCGGCACCCAGATCGACATCCAGGAAGACGGCGGGACCGCCACGGTCACGGTCGCCTCCAAGGATGGGACGGCCGCCCAGGCCGCACTGGCTCGGATCGAAGCCCTGACCGAAGACGTCAAGGTCGGCCGGGTTTACAGCGGCACCGTCTCGTCGGTCAAGGACTTCGGCGTCTTTATCGAGATCGCCCCTGGCAAGGACGGACTCTGTCACATCAGTGAACTCGCCGACGGCTTCGTCAAGTCCGTCGCTGACGTCTGCAGTGTCGGAGACAAGATGGACGTCAAGGTGATCGCGGTCGACGACCAGAACAGGGTCAAGCTCTCACGACGTGCCGTGCTGGCCGAAGCCGACGGCGGGGACGAAGCCGGGGACGGAGACGGCGGCGGTGACAGCGACGGCGGCAGTGAAGACAGTGCCGGCGGAACCGACGACGGTGGAGGCGAGGACGGCCAGGAGTAGAGGCGATCGACTCGCAGGAACGCCAAGAGCTGTTGTCCCGGTATGCCGAGGGGTATGCCGAGATCGCCAGCCTGGCTGGTGGCCTGGCTCACGAGATCCGTAA
>DLVV01000046.1 GCA_003445035.1 Planctomycetaceae bacterium
GCCGACTGTGGCGCGAACGGTTACGTTGTGCTGGGTCGGGTTCCCCTAAAACCTCTTGGCATTACAGCCGCCACTCAAAAGACACATCGCCTGGGGGCGTCGGTGACGGAGACCGCGGGACGGTATTCGGGCGAGGTGACCATTGATGGACGTCGGATCTGGTCGGGCCGCATCGACGCAAAACTCATCTCTAGCATCAACGGTCCCGTGGGCATCCGGTCGGACAACGGCAGCTTCATCTTCAAACTGTTTGTTTCCGATGCCGGGTCCAGCAGCAAGTAGCACCTGGCAATCCGTGGCGCCAGCTAACTGACCAGCCGCATGATCTGCTGCTGCAGAATCTGCTGGCGCAGCGTCGGCCAGGCTGTACCCAACGTCATACTCGTTCAACGCGGCACAAAAGACAAAAAGACCGGTTTCCACCTGGTGGATTTTCCTGATTCGACGCAATACCAGCCATACGGTGCCCCGGCCGCTGAGGGGCCCCTGGTGTTTCGGTTGCGGACAAATTGGCCGCGTCTCCAGTTTCCGCTTTTCGGTGCGGCATCGCTCACAATGTCGTTCACCTGGTACGGCTTCAACTGCTCGGGGAGTTCTGTGAAGAAGTCCAGGTCATCATGGATGCCGGTTGTGAGCGTGTCGTCGATGAGGATTCGGATTCCGCCCACGCGGACATCATCGAAATAGGTGTCCAGGTCAATCTTCGGACTCACTTTGACGACCGGCCATCCACGGCCGCCGCCGCTGATGAATCCGCTCGAATCTCTGATGATCAGTTGGTTGGGCACCTCTTCCAGGTAGATGGCGGATTGGATCTTGTCGTTTCTGGCACAGAAGAAAAGGCAGCTCTCCATCACAACCGATGATGACCCCGCTTGCGGACGCCGGTTGATGAATTTGGCGAAGTTGAAGACGGCGGTGAACCCCCCGCCTTCGCCACCGAACCGAACATTCCGGCAGGTCAAAGAAAAGTGATTGTCAATCCACCGCTGGTTGGCCCGCGGGTCAACTTCGGGAACGCCCACAATGTTCTCCATGCGCAACACATTGTGGTTTTCGATCACCGCCTTGTCTTTCATCCCCTTCGAGGTGGAGATCCAACTGTCCTTGAGCACCGCCTGGTCGCAGCGATTGACCAACGCCTGGTTGTTCTGAGTGAACATGCAGTTCTTAATAATCAGTTGCGCCGAGGCCGTGCGTTTACCCATCTTGATCGCCACGCCCGACGCTTTCTGGAACGTGCACTTGTCGATGATAAACTGACTGGAGTTGATGTTGGCGTTGCCTATGTGAAGCTGATGGCGTCCACCGAACAGCAGGAGTCCGGACACCCTCCACCGCCAGATGGACGTACTGAAAAAGATGTCCTTTTCGGGATCCGTCATGTGAATGATGCTCGATCCCTCACCGAGTAGATTGCAGCCGCCGGCTTGCAGGGTCTCGCTGATCTTGTATTTGCCACTCGGAAAGAAGACCACAGGCTCGGAGGCATAGTGGACGGAACCCGGCGGCTTTTCGCCCCAGCAGACCCTGGTAGCGGCAGCGATGGCGGCTTTGATTCCCTCAGTATCGTCGCCGCCGGCGCCTTTGGCCCCGAAGTCCCTGACGTTGAAGTATTCGCCTCGGCCGTGTCCGGGCTTCTGCGCCCATACGGATGACTGGATTGTCAGAAAACAGACGAGCGACAGAATCACGGTTGTGTTCGATCGTATATGGTTCGACATAATCGGCCTCATTGGTCATTGAAGTCGCTGACATTGTTCATTCGAGAACACCAACTGCATCGCAGAGTTCGACTTGGACTCTTAAACCCGTAAAGCCCGGCATTGATGGATCTTGGCCCCGAGCTTCTTCAACGCGGCAACGGGGTCGGCGTCACCACACCCAGCGATTCCGATCAGCAACAAGCCCGCGAGCCATCGCTTTATCGTGTCGCGCCGTCGGTTGAGAAATCCGGCTACAGTGTAGCCGGGCGGTTGGTGCGGGACGAGGTGGGTGAGACGAGGCCGGTGGGGTGAATTCGATCACACCCGGTCGTGGGGCCCGGCGGCCGGTGAGTTGGCCGCGGTGGGCGTCGGACCAATCGATCTGGCTGAGCACCCCGTTCCAGATCTGGCGGCTGCAAACCCGTCCTGCGGAACGGCCGCGACGAACAGGGCTTCGATCGGATGTATGTGCCGCGGATTGGTCACGTCACCGGCAGCATGAATTGTCTTTCCCTGGACGAGCCGGATCCAGATCCTAGCCCATGGGCAAGCAGGGTGGCGATAAAACTCACCGCGCCGGAATGGTCTCATGTGTGCGATCGGGTTTTGTCGCAGCGCGGTCGGCGTCGTTCATTTTGTGAAAGCGAAAAGAAAACAAGTCGGCATCCTGCAGGACAAACCGCAGGCGAACCGGTTTGCCGGCAAGCTGGCCCAGTTCCTGTTGGTTGTTCCAGGTGACCGCGCGGTCCAGCGTGTTGCCGAAGTGCGGGGGGCAATCGGCGAGCGAGAAGCCATCGATTGGGGTGCCGTTGGGATGCTCGATAGCGACGCGAATGCTGCCGGCGGCGGACGTGGCGAAATTCAGCGACAGCCTGTGGCCGGAAAACACGACGGGTTTGGTCAGAAGTTCGCCCCCTTTTGCCGAGGCATGGGCCGAAACGAATCCATCAAGTCGCAGGGTGTAGCGCCGCAGCGATTTGCCCTTCTTCTCCAGCCACGTGCCCTCAGACGCGTACAGCGAAAGTTCGTTGGGGGCACCATCCAGCGTGGAAGCCGTCTCCACACTGCTCCAGGCGACAAACTGCTGACCGTAATTCCACGTTCCTGGTCGCTCGATGCCCGGTCGAAGAAACCCCTCGTCCCAGCGGTGGAAGTTCACGCCGTCTCGGCTGGACATGAACAGGCCTTCGGTCAGGGCACTGCCATATCGCTGGTTGAGGGACGCGCGGAGCTGGCGATTCTCGAAGTCCGGCAGAGCCCGTAATGATGCCGGCCATTTGCGGATGCGGTCCGGCCCGGCTCGGCCGCTGCCATCCGAAGAGGAAATGGATGGACCGCCTGCTCGATCGACGTAACGTACCGGCAAACCGATCAACAAATGTGGTGCGCGGTGATACGGGTGAATCCCATTCTCGTACAATTCCATTGTGCGAGAACTCTGGTAGCTCAGATTGGCCTTTGACTCCCAGTGCAGCAGGTCTTTTGAGGACGCTGTGCGGATCGCTCGCACACCGGCGGGTTTCCATTCCTTGGCGTTTGTCGTCCCCCCCGTGAAGTACCGCCAGTAGGCACGATACATGCGTCGTTCACTGTCCCAGAACGCAAGGTTCATGGAGTCGAACGCCCCATCGGTGACAACAGGCTTGTCGCTCATCGGCGACCAGTGAATGCCGTCGGGCGACTTCATTGGCAACATGCCGAGTGGGTTCTTCGAACTCAGGAACATCTTGTAACGAGCGTCGCGTGTGGCCCGGGGATTTTCGTCCCTGAAAACGGCCGGGGCTCCCAGGCGTGCGTTGTGCTTAGCGGCGGCGGCAGCATCCATCACGATGTTGTTGGCTTTCGAGCCTTGAAACTCGCACAGTCCGAGTTTTGGTTTGCGCCAGTGAATGCCGTCATCGCTTTCCGCGTAGCAGAAACTGGACGGCCCAATGTGCAACTGGCCTTTCCGCATCGTCGAGTGGCGTCCGACATAGAACATGCGATAGAGGTCGCCGTCCTTGAACACGCAGTGATAGGTTGTGTTGTTTCCCTCCCACGGCTTGTCATGCACCATCGCGATTTCCCGCGGAGTCGGATGGTGCAATCGCAACCGAAGTTGGCCGCCGACCTGCTGGATCAGTGTCGTGTCGGTAAACAACTCGCGTCGCGAACCGATGTCGATCGGCTCATCCGCAACACCAACAGCCGCGTGAAGCAACAGCAATACAGCCAGCAAAACTCGCATCACATCTCTCCAGGTACTGAACGACGACCCAGTCTTCCACCCCCGGCGTTCACGGCGACCGTCTCGGTGCCGGTGGCCGGGACAAACCTGAGACCGACTTGGAATTGGCAACCGCGGTGACGTGCACCTCCAGTTCCTCCATCATCGGCACGTGCGGACGCTTCTCGCGGGTCACCAGCACCAGGCCCAGCACGTTGTCTCCCCGGAATGGAGGACAGTGGGCCAGGTCGATCTCAAAGCGGATTCCCTTGAGCCCCCCGCGGAACTTTCCGGCCGGAATCCGGCGGATGTGCTTCTTGTCGACCGCCACGCCATTGATGTCGACGTCGACACGGTCGTTGCCAGTGACATGATAGAACCAGAACCGGAATCGCCCGGACAGACGTTCACCTCGCCGTCCGTCTGCCACTCGGAACGGAAAGGCCAGCCGCTTGCCGATCCGATCCTCGGAGAAGAGCAGGGTCGGGCTGTTCTTGTGGCCCAGCGCACTCGAGCCCTCGTCGTACCACGGATAATTCCGAAACGGTGGCTTTCTCCGGCTGATGCCCTTGCCCATCGGCAAAAATCGATAGGTGCGAGGCCCGGCGAAAACGGCCTCGCGCGTTCGCACAGCCTGGGTCCACGCCGCGATCCGCTTTCGCTGCTTGGGAACGGCCGTCACCGCGCGGCCGAAGTGCGCGCCGACATTCCAGAACGAAATGCTATCGGCTCCGTAAGCATAGAAATTGGCCGCCGCTCCCCGTGCCTCGGCCGTGTTCAGCAACATGCTCAGGTATCCCTTGGCGTGTTCGGCTGACGTGGCGACACCACGATCGAGTGGGATCGGAGGACCGGTCGAAAACGAGCCGATCATGTTGCCCATCGTCACGATCGTGTCGACACCGGCCGGACGAGTGAATCGGGCAAACTCGTCGACAGGCGTCTGGGGATCCGTGTTGTTCCAGGTCGAGATCACCACAAAGTCGATCCAGCCCTTCTTGACCCAGGTCTCGATATCAACCCCCGCCAGCCAGCAGGCGTGCAGTGACTCGGGCACTCGTACCCCCAGGGTCAATCGCCTGCCGTTTTTCCGACGACGCCCGGACTTGTCCATCATCTCTCGGACCTGCCCGACATAGCGGGTCATGATCGGCGCCTTCTCGCGCCCCTGGTGCCTCGGGAAGTGCTTGGCCCAGCGGACAAAATTCAACTCGAGACCATCGACGGGGTACTCGGTGATGATCTCTCTCATGATCCCCATCCGGTGATCCCGCACGGCGGCGATCGAGTAGTCCAGTGCCGTCTCGTTGGTCCGACCATCCGGTTGCTTGATCACGTACTCGGGATGATCGATGGAGAATTGCGAGCAAAGATCATCGAACTTGTTGAGCCGGACATGGTGGGTGTCACCCATGCGCACAGCCGCCAGCACTTCCTTGCCCTTGGCCTGCATGTGTTCGGTCACCAGCCGCAACGGGTCGGTGCCCTGCTTCAGCAGGTCAAGCAACCCCTTGATATAGACGCCGCTTTTCCTGTTGTTCCGCGCTCCGTACAGTTCGCCGGCCTTTGTGTCGTAGAAGCAGATGTCAGGCATGCAGGCCAGGTACACGAATGTCGTGAAGGGAACCGCCTTGGACTCGCGATCCAGCCACGCCTTGATGAACGCCGCCGCGTTTTCGCCGGGCGCTTCAGCCAGCACCTGCCCATCATCGTTGAACACGCTCCGGGCCACGCGCTTCTCGGCGGCATCGGCAACGGGCCCCAAGAGAGCCAGGCACACAACCGACCAGGACATCAGCGGGAAAGACCGTGTCATGCGATTCTCACACAGAGCTACCAACCGGCGGCTGAGTCTATCCAACCGAAACGGGCTTGTCGTGTCGGCAAGCCGTCCCGACACGGTTGGCATCGAGTCTCGAATTGCGTGAGACATTTCACCCCCCAGATCGGAGGCCGGGAATCCAGCGAGCAGCACTCAGGCGTCGGTGGTTCAGCTCGGAATCATCCTGACGGGACTGGATCGAGAATTCGCCGGTTGGATTCCCCCCCTACTTGCCAGTTGTGGGGCGAGGAGGACGAACAGGATCTGGCTGAAATGGCACGAACTGAAATGCGTACAGATCGGCGTCGCGCAGGGCGAACCGCAGCCGTACGGGGCGTCCCTTGAGAGACCGAACGTCGCCCCCGCGTTTCCATCGCACCGTGTGGCGGATCGAGTCACCAAAGATCTCCGGGCAATCATCCAGCGTGTAGCCCTCGATGGGCTTACCGTCCGCCGCCTGAAGCTCGACGCGGATCCCCGCTGCTGCGGAGGACTCGAAGTTGATCGTCAGATTGCCACCCTGAAACACAAACGGCCTGGTGACAAACTCACCTCCTTCTGCGGAAGCCGAAGCCGAGACAAAACCGTCCATCCGCAGCGTGTACCGGCGGATGTCGGTGGAGACGCCCTCCCAGTACCCTTCGGTTGCGTAGAGGCTGAGTTCGTTGGGGGCATCCTTCAGGTGAGACCGCGTCTCCACGATTCCCCAGAAAACGAAATGGTCTCCGTAAACCCAATTGTTGCGAGTCCTCGGCCCGGGCCGGATGAACGCCTCTCTCCACCGCTTGAACGTCACTCCGTCGCGACTACTCATAAAGAGCGCCTCGGTCAGTGCTGTGCCGTAGCGTGGGTGAGAACGAGACCGAGCGAGTCTCTCTTCCAACCCTGGCAACGCGAGCAGAGGCTCCGCCCATTCACGCTCGATGTAGCGGGCCGGGAATCCGACAAGGGTGTGTGGCGCGCGGAAATACGGCTTCACCGCGTTCGTGTAAAAATCGTCGTCGGGTCGCGCGCCCAGGATCTTCACCGGGACGGGCGACGGGAACCGAAGCAGGTCCTCACTCGTCGCGGTCGCGACGCCCCGAATGCCGCTGGGCAGCGTGATGCGGTGGTACTCGCGGTACGCCCGTAATGTCGGATCCCAGAAGGCGATGTTTTGCGAGTCGAACGCCCCCTTGGTCACGATGGGATCCGGACTCAACGGCGAAAAGCGGACGCCGTCACCCGACTTCATCATGTAGAGACCATTTCCTCTCAGGTCGCCCTGGCCGATGATCTTGATCCGTTCGCCAGGGGGACAATCGGGGTTGTCGTCACGGAAAACGGCGGTCTGCGGCGGCGAGCAGTTGTTACCCCGTGTGTCGGGGTGCAGGACGATGTTGTTCTCCTTGGATCCGTTGAAGTCGTAGAGTCCAAGTTTCGGCCGGCGCCAGTGAATGCCGTCATCGCTCTCCGCGTAGCAGAGGTAGTGCGCATGCGGGGGGAGTGCCTTGGCAGCCGGTCCGCTCTCGTGAGGATGATCACGATAGTGCATCCCGCGGTAGTACATTCGGTAGATGTCACCGTCCTGAAAAATCGACTGGTAGGCACTGGCGTTGCCTTCCCACGGTGCGTCCGTCCGGAACACGATCTCCTTGCGCTCGGGGCGGTGCAGTTTCAGTCGGACTTCACCTTTCATGGAATCGATGAGGAATTCATCGACGAGCAACTCGAGACGTCCGCCGATATCGACGACCTCACCAGGCGGTTTCAGGATCTCGCCACCCGATTGAGGCGAAGAGAAAGTCGCCCAACAGATGACCGCAATAAACATCGCGATCAACGTGAACACCTGGCGCATAGAGATCTCTCCTGTTGCCCCGGAGGGCCGGAAACAGCACGAAACCCGGACGAGAAAAAAGACAGGTGCAGTCTTTCAGCAGCAGTCGCACCACATCTTCCACATTCCGGTTCCATTGCGTGCGGAGATTGTACGAACACGAAGTCTACTTGCGGCTGGTCGACCTGGACAAACCTCAGAGTGAAGTGCTCAGCTGAGATTCATCTGGTTGGAAATGCGTCACGGCACCCGAAACGCGCCAGCAGGGTTTCGTCCCTTTGGAGCGGTACTGGTAATGCGCGTTCACCGGGAAACTCTTATAGTGGCCGTAGGTGTTTTGTCCCACAAGTTGAGCAATGACTGAAGAATCTCTGTTGATGAAGGTTCACCGAATGCATCCAGTGAGTGTCCTCTCGTGCCTGGCCGTAGCCGCCTGGACGTCGGTGTCGCATGCTGATGAAGCGTGGCAAACTCCGTTTGAGCCGGACAAACACACCGTCGTGCTCTATCACTTTGATGAGGGCACAGGCAACCAGTCACACGACGCGACTGGTGACAAGAAACTGACCCTGCGAGCGTTCAAGCGGTCGCTCTGGGGCCGCCGGCCGGGCTTCGGGACAACGGCGCGGTTCGATCGGCAAAACGATCACCTGCTGATCGGGCCGACCAACAACGACAAGCTTCATCTCCGAACCTGCACCAGGGAATGGACTATCGAAGCCTGGGTCCGCTACACCGGTCCAGGGGGAAAGGACCGTCCCAATTCGACTGCCAGGAACAACGGTTACACGTTCGCCAACATCTGCGGAACGGACGAGGAGGGGGCCGCCCTGGCAGATGGATACCGGCACGGCTGGCTCTTTTACCTGCGAACCGAGAGATCGAATTCCAACGCAACACGCCTGGATGGTCTATTACCGGGGGCCCGTTTCATCGGTTCCCACAAGGGCAAGGATCCGAACAACGACGTGGGAGGCGCATTCTGGCCCGGCTACCGTCACGGCTGGATCGGAAAAGACTGGGGGCGGATCCGTGATACCGGATGGCATCACTACGCCTGGCAGTTTCGCTATCGGGATCAGACCGGCTACATGTTCGTTGACGGAAAAATGACCCGGAAGGTGCCGCTACCTGCACCTGGCCGCGCGCCAACGCGGATCATCGAAAACAATGCCAAGAGGTGCGACATCCCGTTTCAGGTCGGTGGCTTCCTGAGACCGACCAATCTGCCCGGTTGGAAGCCGGGAGCTTTCGGGATGACCATGTACAACATGGAAGGGGAAATCGACGAACTGCGCATCTCCAGCATCATGCGATTTCCGGTGGCCGACAAGCTGGCGATCATCCGCCAGAAGCTGCCCGATGCGGGCCTGGGAGTTCCCTACAAGATCCAGTTGGGTGCCGATGCTGCCGAAGGCAAGATCCGCTGGAGAATGATGTACCCCACCAGCCTGCCGAAAGGACTGGCCCTGGACAGGACGGGCCTCCTCCACGGAACTCCAGAAAAACGGGTCAAAGGTCGGACGATGACGATCCTGGCCACCGACCAGTCGGGGGAAACAGACAAACACACGTTTGTGCTGACCGTAGCGCCGGGACGGGTGGTCACAGAATCGATCCCGTCCGCCTTTGCTGGAAGGGCCTACCAGGCCGAGTTGAAGTCCGAGCACATGGCAGAGCCGTTTCGCTGGAAGGTCGTTTCAGGACCGTTGCCCAGGAACCTGGTTCTCGACCGTCTGACGGGAAAAATCGCCGGCACTCCTGTGAACGTCGGCACAACCACGGTGTCAGTGGAGGTGACCGGCGCCAACGGGCAGAAGGATCGCCGCAGCCTGGTGTTTCGTGTCCTGCCGGAGCGGCTGAGAAAAATTACCTCCGACAAGCAGACCGTTGCTCTCTACGACTGGCAGGGTCCCAGTGGCCGCCTCATCCCGGAACGGATCGCCGGCGGGGAGGCAACGACCTTGACCTATACCAACATGGGAGCGGATCGCCGCTATCACTGGACGGGCCGGGAAGGTCGCTTTCCCCAGGAAACCGGACACGGCGAGCACGGCTTCGTGTCGCTGGGCTCTGCGAGCCCCAGGCTCGACATGAAGACCTGTTCCAAGGCATGGACCGTGGAAGTGTGGGTTCGCCGCGGGGGACCGTACCAGGCATTCGGCGATATCCCCCTGAAGAAGTTCGACTACGGCCACATCTGCGGTACGTACGACAAGAGCCAACGCGGTGTCTGGGAGTTGTATCTCTCGGAGATTGATTCGCCCAACGGAAGCATGGCACCCGGCGTTCATTTCCAGAGTGCCAAGCACACCTGGAAAGACCTTCATCCCTGGAAACGCCGCAAGGGAATCGTCGCCAAGCTCTCTGACGTCGGAATCAGCGACACCGAGTGGCATCACGTGGCCTGGCAATACAGCTACGCGGAGGACCTGCACCAGTTGTTCCTGGACGGGAAACTGATCTGGCAAATG
>DLVV01000429.1:0-10970 GCA_003445035.1 Planctomycetaceae bacterium
GCCCCGCCGGTGATCCTGTTGATGAACTACTTCATCGACCCGATTCACACCCGGATGCTGTTCACCGAGGTCCCCGGCCAGATGATCCTCTGCCTGGCTTTCATCCTGAACCTCATGGCCTACTTCTGGGCCCGCGCTATCCTCAATCCCGAGATCTGATCCTCCCGTGTTTCTCGCTCAATCCACATCCTCGCCCTTCCCGCTGTTGCAGGTGATCGCCTGCCTGATGCTGGCAATAGGGCTGTTTGTGCTGGCCCGCGCCGTGCAGAGTGCCGTCGCCGATGACCCGGACGGTGACGACACGTGGCGTCACGACCAGCTGCGGATTGCCGAGCTGCGGCGTCGGAGCCTGGTCTACCGTTTCCTGCAGCCGCTGGTGGTGGGCCTGGGGCAGATCAACCGTCGCGCTTTCCGCGATTCGCTTCCCGGCATTCTGCGAGACATCCATGCTGCCGGCCTGCCCCGTTTCTGGACCCCCCAGGAGTATCTCGGCACGATACAGATCCTGGCGGCGATGCTGACGCCCGCCTACATCTACATCGGTCTCGACCTGGCCGGCCCCCCGGGACTGCTCGGCGGCCTGATCGCCGGGCCGGCGACGGTCTGGCTACTCCGCCGTCGACTGGCACAGAAGGCCGCCCTGAGACTGTTCCGCATCAAGCAGCGGTTGCCGTTCCTGCTGGACCTGCTGACGCTTTTGATGGAAGCGGGAGCGACGTTTCTGCAATCGCTCGAGGAATCCGTGGCGGAGTTTCGTGATCATCCGGTTGGAGTGGAATTCGGCCGTGTGCTCTCGGAGATCAACATGGGCAAGAGCCGTATCGGGGCACTCGAGGCGATGCGAGACCGGCTGGACGACCCCGAAGTGACCAGCATCATCGGATCGATCATCCAGGGCGAAACCCTGGGCACTCCTCTGGCGAGGCTGTTCCGAACCCAGGCCGACGTGCTGCGAATCAAGCGGACGCAGCGGGCCGAGACCATCGCCGGTGAAGCCGGGGTGAAGATGCTGCTGCCCAGCGTGCTGGTGATGGCTGCCACCGTGCTGATCATCCTCGGCCCCTTCGTGCTCAGTTTCATCTATGTCGACCTGATGGAGTAGCCGCGGGTAGAATTGTCCCATGAGTGAACCGGCAACCATCACCATCACCCGCGGTCCGGCACGCGGTCAGTTGTTCGAGCTCGAGACCGAGCTGGTGCACATCGGTCGCGCCGAGAGCAACCAGGTGGTGCTCGAGGACGCCAACCTGGCGGATCACCACGCCAGCATCGTTCTCCGCAACGGCCGCTACGCCATCTTCACCCCGTTACCCGACGCCGTCTCCATCGACGGCAGCCCGATCCCCCCCCAGCGGTGGGTCTGGCTGCCCGGAGAAGCCGACATCGTGCTGGGGGATCGCACCAGCCTCCACTTCGCCATGGCCACCGACGACGAAAACGGGAATGGCGGAGAGGAGACCGAAGAACCGGCCAAGCGGTCGGGCAAGGAGAAACGACGTGGCCGGAAGGGACGACGACGCAAGAGACAACTGGCCAAGTTCGTCACCAACGCCGAAGGCGAATCCCGGGTGCAACTGGGCGAAGACGGGCAGCTTCCGGAGTTGAGCCTGGACGAGGAACTCACCGGCGGGCAGTCGGAGCAGAAAACCCGCCGTTCCAACTCGTTGATGCTCTCCCTGCTGCTGGCGGCCAGCGTGGCCTCCACGGTTCTGCTGCTGGTGGTCGAGGGCCCCGGCAATCGTGCGACCAGCGACGACCGCCGAACCGAACGACAGAATCTCAAGCAGATGCTCAACGATTCCCAGCCCAAGAAGAACCGGGCCGAGGCGGGCTGGCGACTGCTGGTCCGTGACGCACTGACGTCGGCCGCCCGATCCGATCGAGCCGGCGAACAACAGGCTTATGACCGGTTGTTGAAACTGCTCAACGCCGAAGACCTCGGCACAACGGGCCTGACCGGCGACGTGAGCCGGGACAAGCAATTGCGGAAGTCGATCGCAACGTTGAAGGGGCCCTGAACCGGGCCTGATCCCAACGCCTTCCCTTCCGCCACCGCCCCGATGGGGACATAATCGGACCGCCCTCCCGATCCGGGAGGATTGCCCTGAGGACCGACGCGGTGGCCGGCGAAACCCGATACGAACAGCTCGAAACCGTCGGGACCGGACGCTACACGACCGTCTACCGGGCCCGCGACCGGGAATTGGGCCGCGAGGTCGCCGTCAAGCAGATCCGTGACGAGTTCCTCGGCGGAACCCTGCAACTGGACCGCTACTGGCAGGAAGCCCAGCTGCTGGCATCGCTGCAGCACCCCAACGTCGTCACGATCTACGACATCGACCGCAAACGGGGTTGGCTGGTGATGGAACTGATGCAGGCCACGCTGGCCGAGCGATTGGCCGGCAGACAGATGGATCTGCGAGCTCTCAAGACCACCCTGGCTCATTGCCTGAGAGCCCTGCACTACCTGCACAGTCGCGGAATTGTCCACGGAGACGTCAAGCCGTCGAACATGATGATCGACGCCCGCCGACGAATCAAAATCGGCGATTTCGGTCTCTCCCGCCGGGTCAGCGACCAGGACGGAACGCTGCTCAAGGGGGCCACCCGTTACATCGCACCGGAGGTCGTGTCGGAGGACTTCGGCGAAGTCGATGCCAGCAGTGATCTCTACTCGCTCGGGTTTTCCGCCTACGAGCTGATGTGCGGTCCGCCGTTCGAAGAACTCGCCCTGGGACTGGGGGCCCTCCGGAGTGACGTCACCGGGGAAGACCCGTGGATCGAATGGCACGCGGCACCGGACCGTCGACTGCCCCGGATCAGCGAAGTCCTGGAGGGAGTTCCCGAGGACCTGGCAAAGGTCATCCAGAAACTGACAGAAAAGGACAAGTCGCGGAGATACGAATCGGCCGAAGACGCCCTCTCGGACCTCAACATCGACGTGAAAATCATCCGCAAGGACGGCTCCGGAGATGCGGCCGAGGCGGACAGGGACACCACGGCCGCCGAACCTCCCAATCGACGCCGGACGCTGGCCATTGCCGCCGCCTGCGTGTCGGTCTTGCTCTCGCTGCTGATGGTCTTCCTCCCCAGCGGCGGACCGGCACCGGCTCCTCGGGACGGCGACACCGTTGCCGACGTGGTCGTGCTTGAGGAGATCATCGACGACGGCCACCGGTTGCGGGTCCGGAACATGACGACCGGCATCTCCAGCGACGTTCGCCTGGATGACGGCGTGCACGTGGTGATCACGCGAAACAGTAACGACAAGGAACACGGGGCCCTGGCCGACCTCTCGCCCGGCGATCGGCTCGAATTGAAACGGACCGCCGAGGAGCCGTCGCGGGTGGTCGAGTTGATCGTGGCACCAGCAACGACGCACGAAGGCGTGGTCGGTGGAGTTGATGTCCCCGCCTCACGGCTGGTTCTCTCCCCGCAGGCCGGTGACGACCGCGACGATATCGGGTTGAGAATCGGTGACGGGACTCGGATGAGACTCAACGGCAAAACCGGCGACGTTGCCGATATTACCCCCGGCGACCAAATCACAGCGGTCCACGTCCTCGATTCTGGTGGCAGCGGGTCGCGGCTGGCCACCCAGGTCGACATCCGGCGAACGATGAAAACCGTGGGACTGGTCAACCGGATCGATGCGGCCAAGCGGCGACTGACCCTGCAACTGCAACAGGGATCCAGCAGCCCCGGCTACCAGTCGTGGACGCTGGCCGACAACGCCACCCTGACCGGACGGGGGGCGTCGGCCGCCGAACGAGCCTCCTGGACGCTGAAGTCGATCGAGCAAAACATGCTGGTGGCCATCGATCACGACAGGACCATCTCATCGGTCACCGTCATCCAGGCCCGGCAACCGATGATCCGCGGTGCCATCAATTCGATAGATGTCTCCCCTGGTCGCCTGGCCGTCAAGTCCTCCGGCGGCACCGTCAACCTGTCGGTTGACAAGGAGGCCTCGGTGTTCCTCAACAGCCACCCGTCGCAACTGGGCGACCTGAGACCCGACGACACCGTGTGGATTTCGGCCGAGCCCGACGGCGGCCGAACGTTGCTGGTGGCCGCCGAGCGAGGGGCTTACCCCCATCGCTGGGCCCTGTTGGTCGGCACCAGCCGCTACCGGGACAAGTCGCTGACCCCCCTGCCATTTGCCAGCGGTGACCTGAAACTGGTTGCCAACCACCTGGAGCGGTTCTACCGCGTCCCCACCGACGGCAGTCATGCGAAGCTGCTCAATGACACCCCCCGAGCCGAACTCCAGAAGCAGGTGACCGGATTCCTGGGGGAATTGCGAGGCCGTGCCGAGTTGGTCGTCTACACCACCGGCCACGTCTACCGCGGTGACGACGATCGGCTGTGGCTGGCCCCTCGTGGATTCGACTGGGAGAACATGGCCGAAACCGGTGTGTCGATGGACTGGCTGGCCGACCAGATCGAATCGAGCCGGGGAGCCGAAAAGATCTGGCTGCTCGACGTGACACACGCCGGCAGCGGTCGCGATCTGCAACGGCAGCCCGACGGCGTCGCCCTGCTGGAAACTCTCGGCAAACGGCTCAAAACCACGACGGTGATCGCCAGTTGCGGTGATGGACAAAAGGGGCTGGTCGATCCACAGAGACGGCATGGCCTGTTCGCCTGGCACATCGCCACCGGCTTCCGCGGTTTGGCCGACAAGGATGCCGATGGCCACGTTTCCGGAGACGAGTTGTTTGATCACCTCGGCACATCGCTGAAACAGGACGGAGGACGCCTGGGCGGCACGCAGTCGCCGGTTCGAGCCAGCCCTCGCTGATCCGCTCATCTTCTCTCGCTCACCGAAGCAAAGTGGTCACCCCGTTGTCCCGACACCTCATCAGTTCCACCATGCGACTCGTGTTCGGTGCCGTCGTAGCCGCCGTGCTCGGGTTGTCAGCGTGCAGTGACGGATCCGAAGAACAGGCCGGGTCAACAACGGGCCCGGCCTCCGGTGGGTCCAGCGTGCTCCGCCTGGCAACAAGCACCAGCACGGCGGACACCGGGCTGATGGACTACCTGCTTCCGGAGTTTGAGGCGGCTCACAACGTGAGAGTCGACGTGATCGCTGTCGGGACCGGCCAGGCCCTGAGCCTGGGGACCGGGGGAGACGTCGATGTGTTGCTGATCCACGCCCGGAAGAGTGAACTCGACTTCCTCAAGGCCGGACATGCGATGCGCCGCGATGACGTGATGTACAACTCGTTCGTACTGCTCGGCCCCGCGTCCGACCCCGTCGGTATCTCGGACCGAAAGGCCGTGGCGGCGTTCAAGGAAATCCGGGACACCGCCACACCGTTCGTTTCTCGAGGCGACGACAGTGGAACCCACAAGCGGGAACTCGAGCTCTGGCAAAATACCGGGGGACTGGCCACCTGGGACCGATATGTTGAAACCGGCCGCGGCATGGGGCACACGCTGATGACCGCCAACGAAATGGCGGCCCACGTGCTGTGCGACCGCGGCACCTATCTGAAGTTCAAGAACAAGATCACGCTGGTTCCGCTGGTGAAGGATGACCCCGCGTTGCACAACCCCTACGGAGTGCTGGTGGTGAATCCGCAAAAACACGAGCGGATCAACGTGTCGATGGCGATCCGACTGGCCGACTACCTGATTTCGGACCAGGTACAGAACAAGATCGGGTCGTTTCGGATCGAGGGCGAACCGCTGTTCTACCCACACCCGCGTGACACGCCCTGATGGACTTCCTGGTCGACGGTCTGCAAGAAGCCGTCCGGCTGATCGCCAGCGGCGATCAGCAGATCATCGATGCCATGCTCCGCACGCTGAGCATATCTCTGTCCGCCGTCGTCCTGGCCATCCTGATCGGGCTGCCGATTGCCACGTGCCTGGCCCGACGCCGATTTTTTGGTCACCGTCTGCTGCTGGTGATGTTCCGGGCGGCCCTGGGTGTCCCGACAGTCTTCCTGGGCCTGCTGTGCTACGGCCTGCTGGCGCGGCGTGGTCCGCTGGGACCGCTCGACCTGCTCTACACCCCCTCGGCAATTGTCATCGGAGAGACATTGCTGGCACTGCCCATCGTCGTCGCCCTGGCTCACGGAGCCCTCGCCACACTCGATCACCGGATCCCGGAAACCGCCCGGACACTGGGTGCCGGACCAGTCCGTCGCCTGCTGACCTATCTCAACGAGGCCCGCACGGGGTTGATCCTGGCCATCCTGACCGCTTTCGCCCGCTGCTCGACCGAACTGGGCATCGCGATGATGGTCGGCGGCAACATCAAGGACCGAACCCGCACGCTGTCGACCGCCACGGCACTCGAAACCGGCAGGGGTGAGTTCGCTGTCGGGCTGGCGATGGGCGGCCTGCTGCTGCTGCTGGCAACCGGGATGACACTGCTGGTGGCCATGCTGGGAAAAGAAGACCGGAGAGACGCATGACGATCGTCTCGACAAACCAGCTGATCGTCCGTCGAGCCAACCTCCCGATCCTGGCCGGCAACGACCTGGAGATCGCTGCCGGCGAACGTGTGGGCATTTGTGGCGGCAACGGAACGGGCAAGACCACCCTGCTGAGAGTCCTGGCCAGGCTCGAACCGGTCCCTCCCGGAATGGTCACCTCCAACTGTGCGTCGGGTGACATCACCCTGGTGCACCAGCATCCCTGGCTGTTTCGCGGCGACGTGCTGGGCAACATCGAGTACGGACTGGCCGCCCGACAGATCAACCGTTCCACGCGGCGTCGGATCGCCGGCGAATGGCTCGAGCGACTGGGGATCTCGCAGCTGGCCGAACGCCAGGTCGAGGGTCTCTCGGGTGGAGAACGCCGCCGGGTCGCACTGGCACGGGCGCTGGCGATCGCGCCGAGGCTGTTGCTGCTGGACGAACCGTTGGCCGAGATCGATGACGCGGGGATCACGTTGATCCGCGAAGTGCTCGAGCAACTGGAGAACACCACCGTCTTGATCACCTCTCCGGTGGACTTGCCAGAGGGATTCGTCCAGCGGACCATCTGGCTGGCGACGCCACAGACAACCTCGACAGCCGACTAGGTGGCCCGAGGTGCCGGATCGTGGACGAGTCCACCGGGCAAGGGTATGCTGTCGGTCCTCCAATACACACGTGTTCCCCAACACCCTGAGAGCGGGAGACAAGACATGACACGCAAGATCGCAACGTTGTCGGTTGTCGGGCTGATGCTGACCATCGGCGTCCTGGCGATAACCGGTTCGGCGGCCCCGGCGAAAAAGGGTGCCGACAGGCTTCTGAAAAACGTCCAGACCAAGGGACTGAAGTTCCGGCAGATTGGACGGATGAGCTTCGCAACCGACGGGGTCTTGCTGGTCGCCGACCGTGGAAACGGTTCAGTTGTGGCCATCGACACCGGTGACACCGGGTCGGCCACGCCGCTGAAGAAGCGAATCGACAACATCGACACGTTGATCGCTGGTGCACTGGGCACCAAGGCGGCCGGCGTGCAGATCGTCGACATGGTCGTCAACCGGATCAACGGACGCATCTATCTTTCGGTGATCCGCAAGCAGGACGGCATCAGTGCCCTGCTGACAATCGACGGATCCAGCAAGGTGGCGGCCGTCAACCTGGCCAAGGCCCGCCACGTGCGGATCACGCTGCCGGGCGACGGTAAGGCCAAGGTCAGCAACGTCACCGGCGTGAAACTGGCCGGCAGCCGCGTGCTCGCTGCGGGACAGAGCGGACGCGAATTCGCCAGCAAGATCTACTCGATTCCTCTCCCCCTTGAACACGGCAACTCGGCCGCCGTCTACAGCACCGAAACCTTCCACGTGGCCCACGGCCGCTGGGAAACCCGTGCCCCAATCCAGTCGTTTATCCCGATCAAGGAAAAGGGCAAGACCTACATCGTCGGATCGTTCAACTGCACTCCGATCGCCAAGTTCCCCGTCGACGGACTCGAAAGCGGTGCCAAGATCAAGGGGACCAGCGTCGTCGAACTGGGCAGTGGCAACCGGCCGGTCGACATGTTCATCTACAAGAAGGGCGGCAAGGACTGGCTGGTGACCAACACCGACCGGTTCCACCACAAGCGACGGCCGATCGGACCCAGCCAGTACTGGGGATGCCGCGTTGACATGAAATACCTTGGAGCCAAGGAGATCAACGAAAAGGCCGCCAGGCGAACGGTCAAGAAGAAGAAGGGCCCCGAGGGAATGGAAGTCCTCGACGTGCTGTTCGGTGTCAAACACATCGACCAGTTCGCCAACGACAAGGTCGTCGTGCTTCGTGACACCAAGGGCAAGCTCAGCCTCGAGCCAGCCGTCCTGCCGTAATCGCCGATGATCCGTATTTCGGCAATCAGACGAACGACCGCCGCAAGCCTGCTGCTTGCGGCGGTTGTCTCGTTGACTGGAGTGGCCGGCTGCCGGCCGGATCCCACTCCCCCGCCGACCGTGGCACGCACCGCGGCCACCACCGGTTCCGGCGGCACGAGCGAGTGGACCGCTACCGACGGCCGTTTCACGCTGGAGGTGAAACCCGGCTCCGGCGATCCGACAACCATTTCCGTCGTGGTCACCGACGCCCGGTCGGCATTCGACGAGATGACCGACGAACAACTCGAAGGTCTCATCGAAGTGCGTTCAGCCGCCCCCCTGCTGGGATCGATCGAGAAAATCTCGGGCCGCGAAATCTCTTTCTCGCCCTCCTTCCCACTCCTGGCCGGCCAGGAGTACCTGGTCCGTTTCCTCCGAAGAGCAGAACAGGGTGCGGATCGGCTGGAATGTCGGTACCGGGTCCCGGCTCCCGAGCCGTCCCCGGCCCCCACCGTCACGGCGGTCTATCCCACCTCCACCGTTCTGCCGGCTAACCACCTGAAGTTCTACATCGTGTTCTCCGAACCGATGCAGCCTGGCGAGATCTGGGGCTATTTCCAGCTGGACGATCTCGACAACAACCGCCCGGTGCCGCGGCCATTCCGCCACACCGAGTTGTGGTCCCGGGACCGTCGAACGCTGACGTTGTGGTTTCACCCCGGCCGGGTCAAGCAGGGCGTGAATCTCAACGTCGAACTCGGTGCCATCCTCGTCGAGGGCCGACGGTACCGATTGAGCATCTCCGGCGACTGGCCCTCAGCTCGCGGTACGCCCCTGGGTGACGCCGTCACCCGGGAATTCACAGCCGGGCCCGCCGATCACCAACAACCCGACCTGGCCAAGTGGAAAATCACCGTTCCGGCCGTTCGTTCCTTTTCGCCGCTCGTCTGTGGACTCGGCAGCCCGCACGACTGGGCGCTGCTCCGCAGTGACGTTCGAGTCGAAACCGCGGCGGGTCGCCCCGTCGTCGGCACTATCCAGACGAACGACCACGAGTCGACCTGGACGTTCACCCCCCAGTCGGCCTGGCAACCTGGACGCTACCGACTGGCCGTCGGCAGCGTACTCGAAGACCTGGCCGGCAACAGCCTGGAACGCCCCTTCGAAGTTGACGTCACCGACGCGAAATCGGCCGAGCCCACCTCGGCCGCGACACGCTATCGCGAATTCACCATCCAGCCGTAGCGCAATTCGGCCCGTTACGAACGGCTGGCAATCGTTGTTGGACGGACCCGCGACCGACGCAATCCGGCAATTCCAATAAAACCGGTTAAGGCGACTTTGCCGGTTGTGCCGATAAGTCAACAGGGGGAAAAGTCGATTCACCGAGTCTCTCGGTCCGTCAACGGAGTGACAGGCATGTCGCTGGACCCGCTGCAGGATACCGCCCGGCCAATGAGGTTCTCGGCCAGAACCCTAGTTTGCCCACTGTTGCTGTCCCTGGCCGTCGTGGCCATTCCCGACATCGCCCCCGCCGGGATCTTCGACTTCCTCAAACGCGACCGTGACGAGGATGTCGAAATCATCGAAACCCACGCCAGCAACTGCCGCTGTCGACCTCGCTGCAGCCATCCCAAGCAGGCACAAAGCCAGCACAGGACCCCACAAACGGCCCACCGCCCCACGCCGCAGCCGACACCTCAATCTTCACACAAACCGACACCGCAGACCGCGTCTCCCTACGCTCCGCTGGCCACCACGCCGCCAATCCCTTCGCAGACGTTCCTGCCTCCGCCCGTGTTTCGGTCGGCACCGCCGGCACCGCCTGTGGCCGCGACCCTTCCGGCGACCCGCACACCAGTGGCCCGCTACGCCATGCGGCCAACTCCGGGTGTGCCCTACCCCTCGCCCCCGATCCAACCAACCGGCCCTCCGGTGATCTACCAGCGAGAGACGGTCGTAAAACAGGTGCCTGTGACCACCTGGCAGACCCGGTGGGTCGACCGCGGTTCCTATCGCATGGTCTGGGTCTCGCGGCCCGCACTGCAACAAGTGCCCCAAACCACCTACCGTTCTGTGCTGGGCTACCGCGTGGTGCCCTACCAGCGAATGGCGGCATCAACACCTGGCATTCCGGCTCGCAGAACAACCGCGACCGGACAACCACCAACGGTGAGGCTGGTCCCGGCCCCGATCGCAGCCCAACCGGTGACCTCCCGGCGGTCCATTTCATCGAAAATGAAGCCGAACACCGCCCAACGGGTGTGGCAGGCACGCGGACGGCTGGGCCGCTAACAGGCCGGACGGCTCAGTGAAACGCGGGCACGTCGGCGACGCTTTCGCCGTCGATCATCGCCTGCACGTGAGCAGCCACCCGGGTGATGATCGTCTCGACCATCGCGGCACCGTTCTCGGCCGTCGCCGACAACGGCTCCTTGTCCTCCTGGTCCTGCATCGCGTCCTCGCGGACGTTCTCAGGAAACACCGCCAGGGCAAACGCCGTTTCGAATTCCTGGGCGTGACCGGGAAACCGACCGGTCTCCAGATACGGCGAAACCGCCTCGTCGTCGAGAAAGTCCCAGTAGCTGTGGAACTGCAGGTTGGTCTCCAGACGCTGCAAGAACTGACCCCAGATGCCCTGGCAGGGAGCCACGTTGCCGCCGTGACCGTTGAGCACCAGGATGTGCTCGAA
>DLVV01000429.1:11292-15442 GCA_003445035.1 Planctomycetaceae bacterium
CCGGCACTGTGCATACTGCGAATCGTGTCGAAGAGCACCGCCAGCCAGCTGCCCGGCATCGCCGAGAGCGTCCCACGATGACGCATGTGGTGTTCACTGATCCCGATGTTCATCGACGGAGCCACCAGTACGCCCGGATGCAGCCGCTTGGCCACCTCCATCGACACGTGCATGCAACTCCGCCAGTCGTGCTCCATCGACAGGTGCTCGAGATGCTGCTCGGTCGCAGCCACCGGGATGATGCACGCCTTCAACTCACCCCCGTCCATTCGCTGACGGAATTCCCGTCGCGTGTGTTTTCCCACCAACACCTGCTCGTCTCGTACATCATCGATCACAACTGTCTCTCCTGTGATTGGTCACCGAAGCGGTCGGTCTCCACGATACTCGTCAAACACGGTCTGCCTCGCCAGTAATACGGGCTCACATTTCCTCTGCTAGCCCCTTTCGGGGGCCTCGGTGAACAGTTCCTCCATGACGGTATAACCGCTCGAGGACATCCCCAACCGGGCGTATGTCGCCTGCGCCCCACGGTTGTCACGCTCCACGTACAGACGCAATCCCACCACCCGTTCGTCGATTCGGGCCTCGCTGCGGAGTGTTTCGTAGAGCAATCGGAATACCCCGCGGCGGCGAAATTCCGGCTCCACGAACACACTCTGCAACCACCACACCACCCCGTTCCGCCAATCGCTCCACTCCCAGGTGTGCATCAACGCCCCCACCACACGACCGTCGACCTCCGCCACCAGATACCGTCCGGTTGGTACGCCGTCCGACTCGGCCCCCATTACGACCGCCTCGATCCCGGCATTCAAAGTCGCACCGTCCAGTGACTTCCCTTCGGTTTCCTCGGCCATCCTCAGATTGAAGTCCACCAGCAACCGGATATCTCCAGCCACCGCACCCCGCACCGCGATGTCCACGTTCTCTCTCCCATATCCAACTCACTCGACGCCCCCATCATTGGGTCTCGCGACCGGTCATTCAACTCGTGCCGATTTCACGCACCAGTCCGCTTGATCTGCTCGCCTCTGCCCGATTCGCTCGACCACCTGATCTTCCAGGAATCTCCCACAATCCCAAATGGAAATATGGCGATAAAGCGGTAGATACCCAGTCTGCACAGTATGGATAACAGACGTAGACATTCCGCATGGACCAAAGATGTCCGGATATGCGGATTGGGAGGGGCAATTCGCCGGCTTGTCCTGCGTGGGAACTGACCGCGCGACAACCGGTGACGGTGACAGAGAAGTAAAAGCGACCAGCGGCACAGCAACACGACGAACACCGACGAGGAAAACAGCGATGCCAAGTCAACGACACGACCACGATGTCTCCAACACCTCGCCTGTGCCGGTGAACGACTCGACCTCGCCTTCTGTTCCGGACGCCGCAACAACGCACCGGACCTGGTGGATCGCCGGCGGGGCGGTCGTGTTGGCCCTGGTGGGGATCCAGATGCTGGTGACCCAGCCGTTGGCCCGCCAACTGGCCGGTGTCCAGCAGAACCTCATTCGCGTCGAGCAGGACATGACCGACCTGGTGGGTGCCCGCGATGCGATCTGGGAAACAAGCGACCTGCTGGCCGGTATCCAGGACCAGTCCGACCGATTGGACGCGACCCGAACCGCGATCGAGACGATCCAGGATTTCCGCGAGCAGGTCGAAAACGCAGCGGCCGGACTCGACGAGACACGTGGCGTATTGGTGCAGTTGTCCGCGTTGCAGAACCGGATCGTCGACGAGAGTGCCGGTCACCGAGCAGCCATGACCGCCCTGAACCGGCTTGTTCAGTTGCGTGACGTGGCGGTCACGGGCGTCGAACGGACAGACCGCGCCGTGGCCGAGGTGACTCGACTGCAGGGCGTCGCCGATGATCTCGACCAGGCCCACGACCAGATCGAACAACTCGTCGAACTGAGAGACGCGATCCTCCATGGGGGCGAAGACACCGACGAGGCCCGCGCGACGCTTGATCAACTGGTGCTCCTGCAAGATTCGCTCAACACCCACGCGTCGGATGTCGCCGTCGCCGACAAGAACCTCTCCACGCTCCTGGCCCTGGGAGAATCTCTCAGGACCCGTTCGGACGACATCGCCAGTGCCGTCGAATCTGTCGAAGTGCTGGCTGACCTGCAGCGGGACATCCATGAGCATGTCCGATCGCTGTCCGGCATGCGACGCGAACTGATGGAGGTGGTCTTGCTCCAGAGTACCGTGGCGAGAGTGGTTCGGATTCTTGGCCCACTCTCCGAACTGGCTGACCTCAGGCGACTCAGTGCCACCGAGATCCGAGCTGCCGCACGGTCGATCTCCAGGCAGCGGGCCAACCAGCAAGCCCAGCGGGTGATCCGTCGACCGGAAATCGAATCACCTCGGACCGGCGGTTCGGATCGCATCATTCCGACCACCGGCCGGGCGGGCCTCTTCGACGGGCACCACCCACTCGGCCTGGACCGTGTCGTCCCCTCACCGAGCGAAGCGAGGTTTCCTCACACCGACAAGTCGAGTCGATAAAAGGCGACCCCAGACAGCCCACAGGCCCCTCCGAGCGTCTTCAGGCCGCTTGAGAAGCTTGGGAATGAGTACTATAGTTGGGGCCTTCCACGACATTTCGGCGTTGGGTTCAGGCTGGGAATTCTCGAACCGCGTCAGGGTTCACTCGGAGACGTCATGCGTTTCACGTTGGTGGACAGGGTCGTTTCGCTGAAACGAGGCGAATCGATCTCGACAGTCAAGAACCTGACACTGGCCGAGGAGTACCTGGCGGATCATTTCCCGGGTTTTCCCGTCCTGCCGGGTGTTCTGATGCTCGAAGCGCTGATTCAGACCGGGGCATGGCTAATGCGAGACGCCGAGGGCTTCCGTTACAGCACGATCTTGCTCAAGCAGGCCCGCGCCCTGAAATTCAACAGTTTTGTCACTCCCGGACACACCCTGTGCGTCACCGCCTCGGTGCACAAGACCGAAGACTGCGAGTGGACGTTCAAGGCTCAAGGCAGCGTCGACAACACCTCGGCCGTCTCGGCTCGCCTCACCCTCCAGCAGTTCAACCTCGCCGACCGGGATCCCTCGCTGGCCGATGCCGATCAAAGAACGATTGATCACATGAAAGCACTCTTCGGCCAGATCTGGCACCCCGAGGCCGAGGTGGCCGAAGACTCCACCGAATCCACGGAGACGACCGTCTGAGCGGCAAGCCGCCGACGTACGATTGATCTTCCGGGACGAACCACAGAAAGCACGATCCATGAAGTTGGCGGGAAAGACAGCCCTGGTGACCGGCGGCAGCCGCGGAATCGGCCGGGGGATCGTCTGGCAACTGGCTCGCGAAGGAGCCAAGGTCGCCTTCGTCTATCGCTCGGACACCGAGTCGGCCAACCAGTTGGTCAAGGACCTCGAGTTGGACCAGCGGGAAGTGATCGCAATCCAGGCCGACGTGTCGGACTCCGAATCGGCCGAAACCGTCGTCGAAAGCGTTCTCGAGGCGTGGGAACGGATCGACATCCTGGTCAACAACGCCGGGATCGTTCGTGACAACCTGCTGGCAATGATGGATCTTGACCAGTGGCAAGCGGTGATCGACACCAACCTCGGCAGCGTTTTCCACTTCTGTCGCGCCGTGGTTCGACCGATGATGTCTCAACGGCATGGCCGCATCATCAACATCTCGAGCGTCGCCTCACACTTCGGCAACCCAGGGCAGGCCAATTATGCGGCCAGCAAAGGCGGGATCGAAGGGATGACCCGGTGCCTGGCGGCCGAACTGGGCAAAAGAGGGATCACCGTCAATGCCGTGGCACCCGGGTTCATCGAAACCGACATGACCGAGGACATCCGCAACATGGCCGAAGGCGAGATCGTCAAGAAGATTTCGTGTCGACGTTTGGGCAATACCGAGGACATTGCCCACGCAACGGCCTACTTGGCCAGCGACGAGGCGTCCTACGTCACTGGCCACGTGCTGGTGGTCGACGGGGGACTCACCCTCGGCGGACTCTGAGACTTCGGCCGGGGCGATCGCCGGGCGGGCTGCGGAATGGACTACCGAACACGACAATTCAACAACTACTTGGCTGGGAGAGGTCGGAATGGCAACCAACGAAGAAATCCTTGGCAAGATCCAGGAAATTTTGGCCAACGC
>DLVV01000429.1:15813-17137 GCA_003445035.1 Planctomycetaceae bacterium
GGAGCCGAGTCGATCGACTTTCTCGACATCGTCTTCAACCTCGAAAAGGAATTCGACATCAAGATCAAGCGCGGCGAGTTGTTCCCCGAGAACCTCGCGGCTGGAGAAGACGGCCTGGCCATTGATGGTGTCGTGACCGAAGACGGCCTGGCGAAGCTTCGAGAGCGTCTGCCCCACGCCGACGTCGACGCTTTCTCCGAAGACCCCAAGGTCGAGAACATCCAGGATCTGTTTACCATCGACATGCTGGTCAAGTTCGTCGCCGCCAAGACCTCCGACCCGCAATGATCCCCCCCGGAGATCCTTGTCGTGCGGCCACGCTTGTGGTCGGAACACGATCACTCGTCCAAGTTGTCAGCACGTGGTCCGGGCGGCATCGCCGACAACAAATCCACCCGGCCGGATTCCAACCGGTACCGTAACCCATGCGTTGGATTTGGATCGATCGGTTCGAAGAACTCATCAAGGGAACGTCGGCACGCGCCATCAAGAACGTGACCCTGGCCGAGGATCACCTCCACGACCATTTCCCCGGGTTCCCGGTGATGCCGGCCAGCCTGATGTTGGAAGGCATGGCCCAGACCGGCGGCATCCTGCTGGGTGACCTTCACGACTTCGAACATGTCGTGATCCTGGCCAAGGTGCCCAAGGTCACCTATCACAGTTGGGCCGTACCAGGTGACACGCTGGTCTACGATGCGAAACTGCTCGACGAACGTGACGAGGGCGGCACGGTGGAAGTGATCGCGTCGGTCGGTGAGAGGCTGGTGGCCGAGGCCAGGATCGTCTTCGTTCACCTCGACGACAATGACCCCGAACTGGGGGGTATCGACCAGAAGAACTTTGTCTTCTCGATGAACCTGATGGGAGTGATGGAAGTCGGAAGGGCCGCCGCGGCGGACCCGGAAACCGAAGAGGCCGGAAACGCGTGAATCTCGCCGTTTCGCCCGGACCTCCCAACTTCTCACTCGTATTCCCTTCAATTCCCCTCCCACACCCTGTTACACTCGTCCCCGCGGCTCCACATTTTCCGGGTCAACCCCACCCCATCATCCCTCCCCACGTGCTCGAGACCGCCACGAATGAGACGTCGCGTCGTCGTGACAGGCATTGGCTGCGTGACGCCCGTCGGCAATGACGTCGACCAGATGTGGGCGTCGTTGCGACGCTGCGGCAATGGGGTTGGACCGATCACCCATTTCCCCGCCGACGACTTCCCCACGCAGTTCGCTGCCGAGGTGAAGGACTACTCGATCGACGACTACGTCGACGATCCCGATCGATTCACTCACGCCAGCCCCAACATTCTCTTCGCGATCGGCGC
>DLVV01000429.1:17510-20361 GCA_003445035.1 Planctomycetaceae bacterium
CGGTTTGGCGTCTACCTGGGAGCCGGTGAAGGGGGCCAGGATTTCCAGAAGTACATGTCCGTGATCGCCAGGTCCGAGAGCAGCGAAGAGGGCAAGGCGGTCGATGTCGAGAAGTTCATCCGCTACGGAATGGAGACGCTCGAATCGCAGGCCGAACTCGAACAGGAGCCGAATCGGCCGGCCGGGCACCTGGCCAGCCTGTTCAACGCCCAGGGCCCCAACATGAACTGCCTGACCGCCTGCGCGGCTTCGAGCCAGGCGATCGGCGAAGCGACCGAGTTGATCCGACGCGGAGACGTCGACCTGATGCTCTCCGGGGGGGCCCACAGCATGATCCACCCCTTCGGCGTCACCGGCTTCAGCCTGCTGACGGCCCTCTCCACCCACAATGATGATCCCGCGCGTGCCAGCCGCCCCTTCGACCTGAACCGCGACGGCTTCGTGCTCGGCGAAGGATCCGGCATGCTGGTTCTCGAGGAACTCGAACACGCCCGGGCCCGCGACGCTCACATCCACGGCGAGATCCTCGGCTACGGCTCGACCGCCGACGCCTATCGCATCACCGACATCCACCCCGAGGGCCGCGGAGCAACAGCCTGCATCCAGATGGCGATGCGGGACGCGGAAATCAACAGCGATGAGTTACAGTACATCAATGCTCACGGAACCAGCACCAAGGTCAACGACAAGGTCGAGACCCTGGCGATCCGGAACACGCTCGGAGCCGACGCCGAATCGACGCCGGTCTCGAGCATCAAGAGCATGATGGGGCACCTGATCGCAGCGGCGGGCAGCGTCGAGGCGATCACCTGCCTGCTGGCAATTCGCGACAACGTGCTGCCACCGACAAGAAACTACGAGACGGCTGACCCGGACTGCGATCTGGACTACGTGCCCAACGAGGCTCGTGAGGCCCCGGTCCGCCGGGCCCTGTCCAACAGTTTCGGGTTTGGCGGTCAGAACATTTCCCTGGTCCTTTCGGAGTTCACCGGCTGACGGGGCCTGGCTGGGACTCAGCCCCGCAAGTCGACGCGAAGACAACCTCATTCGGACCCGATCGCCAAAACACGGTGGTCGGTGCGTTGGAGAAAAAACGTGGTGTGGGTCATTCTCGGATCGGTCGTTCTCGGGCTAATCGCGCTCGAGCTGGTCTTCCAGGTCGTGCTCGTTCGGCTAATCGTGCCGTGGTTCGAGAACGGGCCGCCTTTCCATGTGCCCTCCAGCGAGGAAGATCCCGAAGCCGAGCGTATCGAGATCGAGACGGCCGATGGGCTGCTGCTGCGCGGCAGTCTTCACCATCACCTCGATCGACCGCCCCGCGGCGTGATCGTCTACTGCCACGAATTCACCGGCTCTCACTGGACCGCCATGGCCTACTGCCGCGGCCTCTACGAGGCCGGATTCGACATTCTCTCCTTCGACTTCCGCAACCACGGTGAGAGCGACGTGCAGCCTGGATACGTGCCTCTGCACTGGCTCAGCGACCACGAGATGACCGACGTGCACGCGGCGATCGAGTACGCGGCCGGTCGACCCGAACTGGTCGGATTGCCGATCGGACTCTACGGGGTCAGTCGCGGTGGTGCCGCGGCGATGGTGGCCACCGCCCAGAACGCCGCGGTCGAAGCCGTCGCCAGCGACGGTGGATACGGCACCAACACCCTGATGCAGTTTCACACCCCCCGATGGGCCCTGCTGGTGGTCCCCGCCTGGGTCTACAACCTGATCCCCTGGTGGCACTCCCTGATCACCCTGTCGCTGGTCCGCTGGTGGAGCCAGAAGCGGCGAGGGGTCCAGTTGACCCCGGTCGAACGTTGGCTTCCCCGGCTGGGCACTCGAGAGGTGCTGCTGATCTCCGGCCGCAACGACAATTACGTGACACCGGAAGTCACCCGGAAACTGCACGGGAAGATCGGCGGCAACTGCGACCAGCCGTGGATCGTCCCTCGGGCCAAACACAACCGGGCCCGGTCGGTCGACCCGATCGAATACGACCGACGACTGGTCGAGTTCTTCGGGGCGATGCCCGGGGCCGAGGAACCGGCACACGAGATCATCGAGATCGAAGAAGCCACCCCGGTGGTCGTCGACTGATCGGCCGGCATCTCCGTCGGTCGGCTTCCCCGACAGCGGTTCTTGACGACACCTCCGAATCGGTGATACGGTGCATCCGGGTGGTTGCACCGGGACATGGGTCGGTACTGGTCGGCTTCTGTCGGAGCGGGCCATACGAGGGAACGGTCGATGGCCGAAATCACGATCCAGGTCCTCGAGGGACTTGAGCGCGGTCGAATATTCGAGTCGCTGGAAACCCCCGTGACAATCGGTCGCGAGGACGACAATTCGATCCAGCTCAACGACGAACGCGTCAGCCGTTTTCACTCCAAGATCCAGGAAGACGGCGATCGCATCATCCTCACCGATCTCGACAGCACCAACGGTACGCGGGTCAACGGACGGCCGATCCAGTTGCGGGTGCTGCGACCCGGCGACCAGGTCGCCATCGGACGCTGTCTGCTGATCTACGGGAGCCGGGCCGAGATCGCCGAGTTCCTCGGGCCAGCCGCCGACCCCCTCCGAATGCTGGACACCACTCCGGAGTCGGGGACCGCCTCCGGAGCCACGCTCAATCTTCCGGTCCCAGCCGACGACGACCTCGAACTGATCGAGTTCTTCCCCGGTGGACCACCCGAATTGCCGGGGCAACTCACGGCTCTCCAGCAGGCCCAGCTCTCGGACCTGGTTTCCTTCGTCCACGACCGTATCGGCTCGATTCTCCACGCCGCCGTGTCCGTCACCTCGGCCGATGCCCTCAACGAAGTCGCTCAACCGGAACTCGAGAAGGTGCCGG
>DLVV01000429.1:20686-24608 GCA_003445035.1 Planctomycetaceae bacterium
GAATCGGTGGGTGAGGAGATGGTGGTGGCGATCGAGACCTGGCAGAGACTGCTGGCGCTGGAAATGGATCTGGCTGTTTACCTCCGCTCAATCGCCGAACCCAACCAGTTGCCCGATCTGGACAGTTGACAGCTGTTTTCACGGGTTTCGGCGGCAAACGATGCCGCCAGTTTTCCTCGTTCCTCAAGAAACCCGCGATTCCGGTGGAGAGGATTGTGCCGATTGTACGAATTAAACTGGCTAGGGAGTGACTGCGCGCCGGGTGATCCCCGCACGCAGTGACTCAAGGCCCTCGCCACGTCCGATGCCTGGCTCGTCACCCAAAACCGGGCCAGCCACCGCAGTGGTCACGGAGCGACCAGTACGATGAAAACCACACAGAAAATGCTGTTGACGCTGCTGTTGGCGACTCCGGTCGTCACGGCTGGCGAGTTGGTCTGGATCGAAGAGGATGGCACGACAGTCGAGCCGGCCAGCCTGCTGAACGAAGCGGTCAGGGAGTCCCATCTCGGCTTCCCTGACGACGACAACGGCCCCGGCACCCTGATGATCTGGCGAAACGGTGACGGCGACGGAGGCGGTCCCGACCTGCAGGCCCCCCTGGTCACCGACCGGCCAGATTTCACCGAAGCCTCCTCGACCGTCGGCCGAGGCGTGGTGCAACTGGAAGCCGGCTACACCTTCATGATGGACAAGGAAGGCACCGACAAAGTCCATGAACACTCGGGTGGAGAACCCCTGATCCGTTGGGGCATCGGTGCCGATTGGCTCGAATTGCGATTCGCCCTCCTTCCGACCACCAGGAGCACCGACGACGGGTCCGGCTGGAGAACCGTCGGGGGCACCGAAGACCTCTACATCGGAGCCAAGCTGGGCCTGACACCCCAGGACTGCCATTTCCCCGAGATGGCACTCATCCTGCAATCGACGGTCCCCACCGGCAGCAACGAATTCACCAACGACGAAACGCTGCCGGGGGTCAACCTGCTCTACCAATGGGAAGTCAACGACAAGATCTCGCTGGCCGGCAGTACCCAGGCCAACCGCCGGCTCGATGACGGAACCAACGAAGCGTACGTAGAGATCGCCCAGTCGGTCGCGGTCAATCTCGGTCTCTCCGACGACATCGGGCTGTACACCGAATGGTTCACCCTGATGCCCAACGGTGCCGACACCGCCGAGGTCGAACACTACTTCAACGGCGGGTTCACATTGCTGCTGAGCCACGACGTGCAGTTCGACATCCGGGCCGGCCACGGGCTGAACCGCGCGGCCGACGACTTCTTCGCCGGAGTCGGCATCTCGGTCCGGTTCAAGTAGCACCGGCGAGCCCGGTGGCGATCCCTGATCAGGCCAGCACCGCCTCGATCGGGCTGCCGTGGTCCAGCACCGACACCGGACGATTCTCCCGGTCACGGACCCTGGCCTCGATGTCGATGCCCAGCGAGTGATAGATCGTGGCGGCGATATCGGCCGGCCCGTAGGGCCTGGTGATCGGATACCCCGCGTGCTTGTTGCTCTGTCCAACCACCTGGCCAGCCTCGACCCCCGCCCCGGCAAAGAAAATGCTGCCGCAGGCGCCCCAGTGGTCACGGCCACCGTTCTTGTTGATCTTGGGAGTCCGCCCGAACTCCGTCAGGAACACCACCAGTGTCTCGTCGAGCAGGCCGCGGCCCTCGAGATCGCGAATCAATGCCGCGTACGCACGATCCACACCGACCACGTTGTAACCCCGCTTGACCATCTTCGAGACGTGCGGGAAATTCTGGCTCGGGGCGTTGTGGATATCAAAAAGGTTGCCGTAGTCGGGATCATAGCCGTAGTCGACCATCACGAATCTCGCCCCGGCCTCGACCAACCGCCGCGCCTGCAGGCAACGGCCGCCGATCTTCGTACGACCATAATCGTCTCGCAACGCCACCGACTCGCCACTGAAATCAAACGCCTGGCGAACCTTCGGCGAGAGCAGCATGTTCAACGCGTTGCCGTAATGGCCCTCGATCGCTGACAGGCGACGATCATTTTCGGCTTCACGAGCCGCCCGCTTGAGTCCCTCGCGGAGCCCCAGGCGACGACCGAGCCGGCCTCGACTGAGACCATCGGGATAGATCAGTTCACGAGGACTCAGGTCCTCGCTGATCTCCGACGGCGGATTGTCCAGTTTCTTGCCGACGGTGAAGTCGGGCTGATCGGGACGGCCGCCCACACAAAACGGAGCGTACTGGTTGCCCAGCCAACCACCGACAAACAGGTTGTGCGGAGGGGGCCCGGGACGGGTGACCCCGGGGACAGCGATGTAACCCGGCAGACCGTTCCGCGAGCCATAGAGGTGCGAGACAATGGCCCCGATGTTGGGTTCGCTGAACAACTGGTTGCGGTTCACCTTGCGACCCGAAAGCGTGTAGACCTGGCTCAGCAGATGGTCGTTGCTGTCGTGAGAGAAACTTCGGACGACGGCCAGGCGATCCGCCACCGTGGCCAGACGCGGCAGGGTCTCGCAGAACTGGACTCCCGGCAACCGTGTGCTGATCGCCGTCAACTCGCCCCGGACCTCTTCGGGAGCCTCGGGCTTCGGATCGAACGAATCGATGTGGGTCATTCCGCCGCCGACCCACAGGTAGATCACCGACTTGGCCCGACCGGGCAGGTCACCGGCCGCGTGAACCGGATCAAGACCGAGACCGGCCAGTACCGAAGCCGAGACACCCAGGGCACCGGCCTGCAGAACGTCGCGCCGGGGCCAACGACAGCCAACAGGATTTCCGTCTGTTTTATTCATGACTCGTCCCATTATGCCGCCTCGACAGTAGCGGGGAAAGTGGAGTCCGTCCCCCGAATGCCCTAGCATACCTCACATGAAGATCACACAAGTCATTTGCCAGGTGTTGCGGGTCGAATCGGTCATCGAGAAGACCGCCAGTTGCCAGGACGTGGCGCTGGTGCGGATTGTCAGTGACACGGGGTTGGAGGGGATCGGTGAGGCCGATGCGTCGCCGGAAGTGGTGCAGGCGGTCATCGATGCCCCCTTCAGCCACAACATCGCCTGCGGACTCCGCGAGTTGCTCGTCGGCCAGGATCCGCTGGCGATCCGAAGAAACTGGAACCGGATGTACCGCGGCTCGATGTACTTCGGCCGCACCAGCGTCACCGTGGCCGCCATGGCGGCCGTCGACATGGCCCTGTGGGACCTGGCCGGCAAACACTACAACGCCCCGATCCACCAGCTGCTCGGTGGCAAGCAGCACGACGAGATTCGGGCTTACGCATCGATCCTGTTCGGGGCCGATGGAAACGAAACCGCCGAAATTGGACGACGGTGGGTCGAGGCGGGCTACACGGCGGTGAAGTTCGGCTGGGAACCGATGGGAACCAGCGAAGCCGTCGACATCGACCTGGCCCACGGCGCACGTGAAGGACTGGGCGATGACGCGGCACTGCTGATCGACGCCGGCTGTGTCTGGGATGCCCGCACCGCCCTGAGACGGGCCGAGGCTTTTGCGGAATTCGACGTCGAATGGCTCGAAGAACCACTCCACCAGGCTGACGTCGATGGTTACGCCTGGCTTCGCGACCGGTCACCGGTGCCAATCGCCGCCGGCGAGGGGGAGTGCGGTCGCGAGAGTTTCCGGCCGCTGATCGATCGGCACGCACTGGATGTCTATCAGGTCGATCTCTCGAGAAACGGATTCACCGATGCGGCCTACGTCCGAGACCGGGTCGAAGAGATCGGAGCAAGACTCTGCAATCACTGCTACACCAGCCCGATCACTGTTGCCGCCAGCGCCCACTGGCTCTCCACCTGCCGCGACGCGTTCCTGATTGAGGATTGCGTCGAGGATGAGCCACTGCGAAACGAATTGACCCTGGAACGGGTCCAGGCCGTGGACGGGATGATCTCCGTTCCTGACGGACCCGGGCTGGG
>DLVV01000429.1:25013-25731 GCA_003445035.1 Planctomycetaceae bacterium
GTGACCCGGATACGATCCTGTCCGAGTTGAAGGGCCGGTTGGTCGTGATCGACGTCGAGGCCCCCTACGTCTACAGCGGAACACTGGCCGAACTCGACGCCCACCATCTCGTGCTCGAAGACGCCGACGTCCACGACCTCCGAGACGCGGCCACCACCCGCGAATTGTATGTCCTCGAGACACGGATGCACGGTGTTCGAGCCAACCGGCAGAAGGTGCTGATCCGTCGCGACCAGGTGATCAGCATCTCGGCCCTGGATGACGTGATCGAATAACCTCCATCCGGACAGGTCGCTTCACGCTCCTGCACCGAAGAGCTTCGAGAACAGCTTCGGCCACACTTCCAGTTCGACAGCCTTGTAGCTGAAGAAACCGAAGAACAGCACCGCCCAGCCAATCGCCAACATCCGGACCCAGCCCATCCTCAGCCGCGATGGCAGAAGCCGCCTGTTGAGATACAGGAGCAGTATCGAGTAGACGAACATCACGAAGCCGTTCATCGCGGCGGAAGTGACCAGCAAGAACAGGGGTTTGTCAAAACCGACCAGCAGGATCGCCGTGCCCAGCAGGATCTCGCTCCAGAGAAACAGGTAGTACAGCTTCGAGAGTGACCAGTTGTCGTTGTCTCGGAGGTAGTTGATCTTGACGATATCCGTCGAGATGCGGGCGGTGGCGTTCAGGACACCCAGGTCGGTCGTCAGCAACACGGCGATTCCCA
>DLVV01000111.1:0-3673 GCA_003445035.1 Planctomycetaceae bacterium
ATGCCGCCCCGGGCTCCGCGGCGTCGAAACGCCACGACATCCAGGACCATCCGTCCTCCGGGGGCCACGTTGATGGCTCGTGGGCTGGTGCCGGCCGGGATCACGGCCACGTCGGTGGCCGGGCCCTCCCGCCGCAATGACAGCCGGTACCCTCGTCGCGGGTCGGGATGAATGCCGGCGGAGCGGTTGTAGACGACGACGGTGTAGCGGCCGTCGGCCGGGGCCAGGAAGCGACCGGCCGGGTCGGCGTGTCGGGTGGGCAACCCCAGGCCACCGATGTTTCGGGGATCGCGTCGACAGCGCAGCAGCTCGGTCTGGCCGTCGGCGGCCAGCACCGAGGCGGCCAGGTGAACCGGCGATCCCATTCGTTCACCAATCAATTCGACGTAGATCACTTCGCCTCGTCGAGCCATGAAGCTGTACCAGTCCTTCTCGTCGGCCTCGACCAGCAGGCCACCGGCCTCGCAGGGGATCTCGATCTGCTGGGCGGTTTCTGGTGTGTGGTTGTTGTCGATGCTGCTGACCACCGCCACGTCGGTGATCCCGATCAGGACTGGTGCGTGGGCGCCGGGCAATTGCCAAGTCATCGCGTCCAGTGGAGCCTGTGACGGGGCCAGTCGGACGGGCAATGGCCATCTCGAGGCGGCCTTTTGGGCGGGGATCTCGATCTCGACCCTGTCCAGTGCCGGCGCCGGTGCGTTGGTACGGTGGGCCAGATTCCAACCCAGCAGGGTGACACGAGTCGTGTGGCCCCGGCGGATGACGCCGGGCACGGCCAAGGCGACGCGTGGACCGGTGTCGATGTCGAGACGGTAATGGTGGTTGGCGCCGCCGGTGTAGGTCAGGTCGTGAAGCCGGACGACATAGTCACCATCGGCGGGGACCCGGAAGTCGATCAGTGGGTCGATGCCGTAATACCCGCGACTGACCTTCAACAGGTGGCCGTCGACATCGAAGAGTTGAAGCACCGGGTGCAGGTCCGAATCGATTCGTTCCGCCCAGCACTCGATAACGACCCGTTGTCCCTTGCCCGCCGTGAAGCGATGGCAATCCTGGTCTCCGGCCTCGAGAAGTCGTCCGTTGATGATCACATCGAGCGGGACCGGCTTAGCGGCATCGGGCGTGTTGTTTGGTTCGGCCTCGGTGACTTCGGGGCGGTTGCCGATCTGGAATGTCCTCGGAGAACTGATTCCGGATTGTCCGGCCAGGCGGATCTCGTAGAGTCCCGGTGGTGTTGTCTTGGGGACGGTGATGCGAAACCGCTTCGACTTGGCGTCTCCAATGGACTCGGCCCGCAGTCCGGGAGCCGTTGATCTCAACTGGGTCAGCTTTTCGAGGCCGCTTCCGGTCAATGTCATTTCGACCGTCGACCCGGGGCGTGCCCCCGCGGGCCAGGCCGTGGTGATGACCGGATTGGGTGCTGCGGCGGATAGCGGCGAAGTGGCCAGCAGGGCGGCAGTGACCGTGGAGACCAGGAGTGTGCGGCGCATGGCATTCGGGGTCCGGCAGGAGCTTCGCCCCAGTGTAACGCGTCCGGGTCGGCCGACTCAATTGCGGTTGTCCTCAGATGGAATGCCGTTGCCGATCAGGCGGGCTTGCCGATACGATGCGTAGACCTTCTGTGGGACGTTTGACCATGCTCCAGATCCTGGGAAGACCGCAACGCCTCTGCAACGGCATCAGCCGTCGTCAGATGCTACAGGTGGGTGGAGCAGGGCTGCTGGGCGTGGGAGCCACGTCGGTGGCGGCGGCCGAGATCGCCGGTGCCGTGCGGTCGGCACCGCGGGCCAAGTCCGTGATGTTTCTGTACCTGTTCGGCGGGCCCAGCCAACTCGAGACATTCGACATGAAGCCCGACGCGCCGAGTACGGTGCAGGGGCCGTTTTCTGCGATCGCGGCGCGGACGCCGGGTATGAGAATCTGCGAGCACCTTCCGCGGCTCGCGGCCTGTTCGGATCGTTACGCTGTCATTCGTACACTCAACCACACGCAAAACGATCACAACGCGGCCCATATCATCCAGACCGGGTGGCCGATGCCTCCGGCCGAACGCGGGCCGGCCAACGTTAACGCGGCAGCCAACGACTGGCCCTCGATGGGTTCGGTCGTCTCTTATCTTGATCGTCGCCGGGCAAGTGGCTCGACGGTGCCCAGTTACATCTACCTGCCCAATCGTCACGGCGAAATCCAGTTGGGCGGGCGATACAACCGCCTTGGCCAGTACGCTGGCTGGCTGGGTCCCGAATACAACGCCCTGGCGACTCGCATCCGCAAGCGGGCGCATCTGGACAATCCCTACTTCCGTGACTGCACCGAGAAGGAACTGCAATTCCAGTTTCGCGGACTGTCTTTAAGCGACGGGGTGACCCTGGACCGACTTGACCGGCGTCGCAGTTTGCTGGAGCAGTTCGAGGACCAGCAGCGGAATCTTGACGGAGCTTCCGGGACGGCCAGCTACGGTCGGCACCGACGCTCGGCACTGGGAATGGTCAGTTCGGAGAAGCTTCGTGAGGCACTGGAGATCCGACGCGAGCCGGCCGCTCTCCGCGACCGGTACGGACGGCACCTGTTTGGACAGTCGCTGATGGTCGGTCGCCGGATGGTCGAGGCGGGGTCCCGTTTTGTAACGGTCGTCTGGGACATGCCCGATGGGGCACCGTCCGGATGGGATTCCCATGAAGGCATGACGGTCAGCCTGCGGGATCACCTGTTGCCCGGTCTGGACCAGTCGGTTTCGGCCTTGCTCGAAGACATGCACGATCGCGGCATCCTCGATGAGACGCTGGTGGTCTGCGTGGGGGAAATGGGGCGGACACCGAAATTTGAGAACCGGGGCAGTGCCGACGGGCGGGATCACTGGGGTTACTGTTTCCCGGCGTTGTTGGCCGGAGCCGGAGTCACCGGTGGAGTTCTGTACGGGCAATCGGACCGCATCGCCGGTCACCCGCTCGATCATCCCGTCAGTCCGGCAGATCTTTCGGCGACGATCTTCGATTCGCTGGGGATCGATCCGCATGCGACCATCCAGGACAAGGAAGGCCGGCCGGTGCCTCTGGTTGACAGGGGACAGGTCGTTCGAGGCCTGTATGCCTAGTCGGTGTCGGTGGTTGACGGCCGTGTGTGCTACGGCCGTGCTGCTGGCCGGATGGTCTCGATCACGGTCCGAGCCGAAACCGGGTCGGGCGATCGGGCACCTGGTTGATGCTCGTGACCGTCGCCGGTTTCGCACATCGCTGGCGATCCACAAGTTCCGCTAGGCGGCCGCGGGCGAGGCGTTGCGGAGGTGCTTGAGGCTGAGTCGCAGGGCCTCGATTCGTCTCTCATCGGAGGCCTCGAACTCGCGGTCTTCCACCTCGACGCACACCGCGCCGCGGTAACCGGTGTCGGCCAGGGCGGCCAGGAACGCGGTCCAGTCGATCGAGCCGCGTCCCGGCAGCACCGGCGTATGGTATTCCAACGGGGTGGCCAGGATGCCGACGTCGTCAAGCCGGTCGCGGTCGATGACGACATCCTTGGCGTGGACATGGATCAGTCGTTCGGCGAACTCGGCCAACGGACCCAGCGGGTCCATCTGTTGCCAGACCATGTGCGAGGGGTCGTAGTTGAGTCCGAGAGCCGCAGAGGGGAGGTCGGTGAAGAGTCGTCGCCAGACGGCGGGGCTGACCGCCAGATT
>DLVV01000111.1:4062-11052 GCA_003445035.1 Planctomycetaceae bacterium
GATTCGGCCCACTCGACCAATGGTCCCCAGGTGTCCAGGCAGCGGCTCCAGTTGTCGTCGATTGAGCGGGTCGGGTCGCGGCCGATGAACGAATTCATGACACCGATGTCCAGTGACGCACATCCGGTGATCACCCTGCGGATGTGTTCGATCGACATGGAGGCCACGGCCGGGTCGGGCGAGAGCGGATTGGGATAGAAGCCCAGTCCGCTGACGGTGACTCCCGAGTCGGAGAGTCGTCGTTGTAGGTCACTCGGGGTGTCGATGGCATCGACATCGATGTGGGTGACACCGGCATAGCGGCGGTCGGCGTCGCCGGGAGGCCAGCACATCAATTCGACGCAGTCATACCCCAGTTCGGCGGCTGTCCGGAGAACGGTCTCGAGCGTTGCTTCCGGCAGGATGGCGCTGACAAAACCCAGGGGGAAGATCGATGTCATGTTGAGGAGCCAAGTTTGCTTTACGCCGGCCAGTGCGGTCAGATGAACTGGAAACGGGGCGTGTGCCTTGCTGCGAGAGGGCGGGGCGGAGGGGTCGACCGCAGGAGTCGTCGTTCTGCTCGAAAAATGCCAGTGGTTCGTTGATGATCAAGGTATCGAGAAGATCGAGAACCTCAAGCGGAGAAGGCAGCGGCCGGGTCAACGCCAGCGGTGGAAACAACCGGGAAAAACAGGAGAACGAAGATGAATGCTGATGGCAATGTCTCGCGACGGGATTGGATCAAGGCGGCCAGTGTGGCCGGGCTGACCGCAGCGGCCCCCAGCGGTTCCGGAGCGGCATCGGCCGCAACCCGGGCAGATCAGGTCACCACCATCGGCAGTCGGCGCGAACTGTTTGTCGACAACGCCCTGGTCGGATCGATCACCGGCGGCGCTCGACTCCAACTCAACCGGCCGACCCCCCAGGAGATCTCACTGGTCAACGACCGGCCATGGGAGGGAGCCACATGTGCCTACATGAAGGTCTTCCGGGACGGTGAGCTCTACCGGATGTACTACCGGGGCAGCGACGTGATCTACACCAAGGACGGTTTCAGCACTCCTCGTCCGGAGGTCGCCTGTTACGCCGAGAGTCCCGATGGGATCCATTGGACCCGGCCGGACCTGGGTTTGTTCGAGTTCAATGGCTCGAAGAAGAACAACATCGTCTGGATGGGATATGGGGCCCACAACTTCGCGCCGTTCCTGGACCAGAATCCCGATTGTCCGTCCGGCGAGCGGATCAAGGCCCTGGCCGGGAGTTCCCGCAAGGGGCTGTGGGCGTTCGCTTCGGCCGACGGCAAGAAGTTCCGGAAACTCCGGGAGAAGGCTGTCATTGAGCGTGGGTTCTTCGATTCACTGAACCTCGCCTTCTGGGATTCGGTTTCCGGCCTGTACCGCGAATTTCATCGCGATTTCCGAGAAGGTCGCGACATCCGCACCGGGACATCGAAGAACTTTCTCGACTGGACCGAGAGCCGCTTCCTGGATTACGAGGCTCACGATTACGGGACGCGACCCGAGGGAGCCGAGCCGATCAGGGATGCCGATCCGGCCAAGCAGATGCCCGGGCGCGTCAGCCAACTCTACACAAACCAGGTGATTCCCTATTTTCGGGCGCCTCATATCTACGTCGGCTTTCCCACCCGTTACATCGACCGGGGCTGGAGCTATTCGGCCACCCAGTTGCCGCGGTACGAATATCGCAAGCTGAGGGGGGCCAAGTCTCGCCGCGAAGGCACTGCGGTGACTGACGGGATGTTCATGGCCAGTCGTGACGCGACGACGTTTCACGTGTGGCCCGAGTCGTTCATCAGGCCGGGATTGCGGGCTGAACAGAGTTGGTTCTACGGTGACACCTACCAGAACCACGGGCTGGTTGAGACGAAGTCGATGTTCGAGGACGGCGGCAACGATCTGTCGATCTACGTCAGTGAGAATTCTCACCAGGACCATCCCGGTCAGTTCCGTCGCTACACGCTGCGCATGGACGGGTTCGTGTCGTTGACGGCTCCGCTGGAGGGGGGTGACCTGTTAACGAAGCCGGTCCGGTTCGAGGGCGAGCGGCTGTCGCTGAACACGTCGACATCGGCTGCCGGCAGCGTCCGCGTGGAAATCCAGGGCGAGGACGGCAAGCCGTTGCCCGGATATTCGCTGGCCGATGCGCATCCGCTCTACGGAGATTCACTCGGCCTGGTGGCTGCCTGGAAGGGGCACGGGACCAACGTGGCATCGCTTTCAGGTAAAACGGTGCGATTGCGGTTCCGGGTCGAGGATGCCGACCTGTATTCGTATCGTTTCGAGCCGGCGTGAGAGAGGTTACTGCGTGAATCGTCGGATCACGTTGGCGGTGATCCGGGCAACCGATTCATCAACCAGGATCGACGACGGCCAGCTGATTGAGCCGACCGAGAAGACCTCGCCACCGGACGGAGTGTCGAAGTGCACGATCTCGGCTCCGCCATTGTCCGGATTGGTTCCCTTGGCGATGGTGTGCACGTTTTCGGGTGACTGGTCGGAGATCTTGTCGGTTTCGTGCCCGGATGCGCCGCCGGGAACCCGCTTGTGCAGGCTGTCGGCTCCGAAAGTGTCTCCGGCGGCCAGTCCGGTGCCTTCCAGCGACCAGTGGTCGGCGTCAATCACCCGATAGGGGGCTGCCGTCATGATCCCGGCGAACGAGAAGACCACGCCCAGCAGGTTGGCTTCGGATTCGACTCGCTTGTCGAAACGGCTCTGGTACTCGGTTCCGTCGTCTTTGAGTTGCGGCTCGGAGTGGCTCCAGTTGGTGTTGTGGTAGACCACACGGTGGTCGTCCAGAAACTCAATCTCGCAGTTGAGGCCATTGCCACCGAGGTACATCAGGCGGCCGCCACGGTCGAAGACCCACTCTTTGACCCGGAAGTACATGTCACGCGACCAGTACTCGGGGTGGGTGCTGATGATCAGCACCTTGTACTCGTCCAGCGGGACCTGGTCGAAGTGCAGTTGCGTTTCACTGTAGTAGTCGTAATCGAATCCCTGCTGTTCCATCCAGCCGAGCAGTCGCCATTCGGCGGAGGCCAGGTGGCAGCCCTGCCGGCCGGCGATCGGGTCGGTCAGGCCCTCGTCGAAGTCAATGTGGTTGTAGGGGTCGGGTCGATCGAGGGAGAGAGGGGCATATTCTTCCTTGTCGTACGACCGGTGTTCGGTCTCGGTGTACCGCTGCAATTCCAGTCGCGAATTGACCGTCGGGGTGGACGGAAAACAGTCAGCATGGATGTAGTTACTGCGACCGCCGAAGCTGTTGTAGGCGTTCCAGTTGATGTCGGAGGCCAACACGGCGATGTCGGTTGTCGGAGCGGTCGGGCTGACAATCCAGGGGAAGGTAAAGAACGAGCCGGACTTGCCCAGGGCGTGCAGGAAATAGAGTCCACTCCGTTCGGGAGCTTCAACGAACTGAGACAGTGCTTTGCTGTTGTAACCGTACTTGTTCCACTCGACTCCGGTTTGTGTGTAGTCCCCGTCGGGGGTGATCTGCATTGTGGCGCGTGGGCCGTGTTCATCGTAGGTGCCGATCCGGCGGATGTACTCCTTGGACTGGCCGTACCGCCAGAGCTGCAGTTCATATTCCTCGACCGCGTGCACCCGGAATTCACTTCGCTCGCCACTCTTGACCGACCTGGGCCACATGTAGCCGAGCAGGCCGTCAGAGAGCAGTCGGAAGTGGTAGGGGCTGTCGCTTGCTACCGTCATGTTGATGATCTTGGAACCGTACCCGTCCCGGCCGAGCACCACCTCGTACTCACCCGGTTCGATCTCGGCGTGGACGGCTCCCGAGATCGTGGAGGTGGCGGTGGTGATGTCACCGCCGCTGCGGAACTCGAACAGCACCTCGGACAGGGCGACATATCGCTCATTGCTGACATAACCGACGAGCATCGTGGCTGGTCCTTTCGGGAGTGGGGCCGCTACCTGTGAAACACCGAACGGCCCATGATGCCGCCAGGTGCCGGGATCGTCCACCTTGTCGGTGTGGGGACCTCACCTGCTGTCCAACGGAGTATGGGCAAACTGCGGTGTGTCTGGCGGCATTGGGTATTTTTCCGGCTGTGTGGAGTCGGCAAGTGCGATAACGATGAAGTGAGATGCTCTCTGCTTATCTTCGTGTTGTGCGTGCTGATTTCGGTGACCGAGGCCGGTGATCCTGTCGGGTGGCGTACGCGTCGATCCGGTCGATCCCCCCAAAGCCACGTGATCCCCGTGGTGGCCGTGCGTGCGACAGCCACTCCGGCGATGACCACGCTGGCGAATTTTGAATCGATGGCTCTGGGCCGTCATCCGTCGTTACGGATGGCCGCCGCACGGATCAGTGAGGTGCGTGGTGATCAACGCCAGGCGGGGCTGTGGCCCAACCCCGTGGTGGGATACAGCGGGGAGGAAATGGGAAACCGGGGAACGACCGGAATGCAGGGCGGATTCGTTTGGCAAAAGATCGTCACCGCCAGGAAATTGAAGCTGGCTACGCAGGTGGCAGCCGGGCGAGTGAGCGAACAGCAGTTCCTGGCGACCGTAACTCGGACCCGGGTTCTCAATGGCGTTCGCATCCGCTTCTACGACACGCTGGTCGCTCAGCAGCGTGTCGAATTGACCGGGAAACTGTCTCAGCTGGGGGAGGAGTTGGCGCGGGCCACGGCGCGGCTGGTTGAAGCGAAGCAGGTCTCGGCCAATTCGCAGCTGCTGTCGGAGATCGCGGCGGAGCAGGGACGGGTGATACTGGAGAACTCAAGAAACGAATTGATCGAGGCCCGTCGGCTGTTGGCGTTTTCGATTGGAGATATCAATCTGCAGGTGGGCCCGTTGCAGGGAAATGTTACGGCTGATCTTCCGGACATGACATGGGAGGACTGCCGCAAGCTGGTGCTGGAGGGTCATCCGGCGATGGCCGCGGCCAAGATCCGTCTGTCCACCGCCGAGGTGGAACTGGGCCGGCAGAAGCGGCTGGTTGTTCCTGACCTCGATGTCCGTGTCGGCGTGGGGCATATGGACGTCACCGGCAGCGACGTGACCAGTGTGAGGGTGGGCGTGCCGTTGCCGATTTTCGATCGCAACCAGGGGGGTATCGCGCGGTCAGAGGCCGAGTTGGTCCGTGCCCGTTTTGGTGTGGAACGTCTGGAAGTCGAATTGCATCAGCGGGCGGCGGTGGCGTTTCGCGAATATTCCAACGCTCGACAGCAAGCCCGGCGGTATTCGACCCAGATTCTGCCACGAGCCAGCCGATCTCTGGACCTGGTTCGTCGTGGATACAGCCAGGGTCAGATGCCTTACCTCGAACTGCTCGTGGCGCAGCAGAAGTACGTCGAGGTGAACCTGTCCTACCTGTCCTCCATCCGAAAACTCCGTGAGTCGGTCACCGTGATCCGATCGAAGCTCCTGACAAGTGGACTGCACGGGCACCGAAATTCCGTCGATCGTTGAACGCGCCGACCAGCCGACCAGCCGGCGTGTGGCAGCGGAACGATATTGACGCCTCCGAGATGGTCGCGTACCGTTTTGTCAGAGGAGTAATTGGCGGCATTGAACATTGGGACGGGTATGTCCGGGTTAGCACTCGAAAGTCGTGGCAGGTGGCACGCCTTGTTGGGCGGGTTGCTGGTGGCGGTGATGCTGGCTTGTCCGTTCGTCTGCCGTGCCGGAGCTTGTTGTTCTGGTGACGCGGTTGAGTCAGCCTCGGGAGAGGTTGACGAAAGTGCTTGCCGATCCTGTCAAAAGTCGCACCGGTCACCGGTGTTGCCGATGGCCCCCGCCAAGCCCGCCCCGGACCGCCGTTGCTTGTGTGCGGGGGTGACGTTATCTGAGGTGTCAACGGTTCCCCGGCAGGCGGATGGGTCGAGTTGTCGCAACTCGACCGTTGTCATTTCCGCCCACCGGGCGATGTCCCGTTCGCAGGACATCGAATGGGGGCAGGAAACGAGAGCGATCGCTGGTCGGGCGATCTGCTGTGCCAATGGCGTTCTGAATTGCTAGGACCGGTGTCGTCGGAGCGGAGTGATCTCCGCGGCCGACGCAACTGCCGGGTCGAAGCCGTTGGGCGGTTCCCTCGGGGCCCCTTCAGGACATCTCTACCGTGGCCACCTTGCGTTTGCTCCCGTGGGAGTACTCTGTCCGCAACCTGTTTCGTCGCCCGCTGCGCACGATGTTGACGCTGGTAGGTTTGACCACCGTGTTGCTGTTGGTGCTGGTGGTGGTCGGGTTCATTCGCGGGTTGGAGTCCTCACTGGCCGTCAGCGGTGATCCTGATACGGCAATCGTGTTTGCACTGGGCATGGGGGAAAATCTGGAGTATTCAGCCATTCCAAGACAGATCGCCAACCTGGTTCCCGCCAACGTGGCCGGGATTGGGGAAATGTATGGCCGGAAATACGTTTCACCGGAGATCTACCTTGGCACCGAGGTCACGGTGGGGAAACGCAAGGAGCCATCCTTGGGGCTGGTTCGTGGAGTGACGTCGGATGTCTTTACGGTCAGGCGAGGGGTTCAGATCGAACAGGGGAGGTGGCCAATGGCTCGGGAGGCCCGGCAACCGGGTGAGATCCTGGTGGGCACACTGGCCGCCACAAAGTTGGGTGTCGACAAGGCGGAGTTGGCTGTGGGGGATCAGGTGCAGTTCGAGGGTCGCCGCTGGGTGGTGTCGGGCATCTTCTCGGCGGCTGGGGCGGCCTTCGAGTCGGAGGTGTGGTGCCGGCAGGATGAACTGGGTGTGCAGATGCAACGGGACGACCTGAGCCTGGTCGCGATGAGATTTGGACGAGACGGAACATTCGGCGACCTGCAGATGTTCTGCAGCGAGCGAAAGGACTTGAACCTGCAGGCCATCCGCGAGACCGATTACTACGCGTTGTTGCAACGGGACTACGGTCCGATCCGTTGGCTGGCGTGGTTGGTGGTGGGCCTGGTGGCCGGGGCGGGGGTCTTTGCCGGGGCATTGATGATTGAGCCGAGTTTTCTGCAACCGCTGGTGATTCACTACGTTGGC
>DLVV01000111.1:11217-26040 GCA_003445035.1 Planctomycetaceae bacterium
ATCCGCGAGACCGATTACTACGCGTTGTTGCAACGGGACTACGGTCCGATCCGTTGGCTGGCGTGGTTGGTGGTGGGCCTGGTGGCCGGGGCGGGTGTCTTTGCCGGGCTGAATACCATGTACGCTTCGGCGATGGGGCGTGTTCGCGAGTGGGCGGCGCTACAGACAATCGGGTTCACACGTGGGGCCCTACTGCTCGGGCTGGTCCAGGAGGGGGTGTTGATGGCATCGGCAGCCACGTTGCTGGCGACTGCGATTGCATTGGTGGGACTCCGCTCCGCGGCGGTCCGTTTCACGATGGGGGCATTTGAACTGGCTATCGATGGGCCGAGCATCCTGTTGGTCTGTGGGATTGGTTTGGCCATGGGTGTGGTGGGGGCGATTCCCCCGGGATTGCGGGCCTTGCGGATGCCGATCGTCGAGGGACTCAAGGCGGTGTAGGGCCGAACAAATCAACAACTGGCGGAGAATGTGAGGCCGAGGCAGCCGGTTCAGTTTCAGGAGAACAAGGGAGAGATGCTGATGAGTGTCAGAAAACGAATACCGTGGGTGGCCGTGGTGTGCGTCGGCTGGATGACCGGATGTGGGGACCGATCGGAGGGTCCACCGCCGGTGGCGATCGACGTGACACCATACTTGTTGTCGGAACCGCCTGGAGATGCTGAAGAGGTCAAGTCGGTCCACGAGGCGGCCGGAAGCGAACGTGACGTGGTGATCGTCGGCAAGATAGGTGGGCGATCCGATCCATGGATCGAAGGGCGGGCGGCGTTCAACATCGTTGACCGGTCAGTCAAATCGTGTTCGGACATCCCAGGCGACGATTGCCCGACACCCTGGGACTATTGCTGTACCCAGGACGACCTGCTCGGAGCCACGGCACTGGTCAAGGTTGTGGGCGGTGACGGTCGGACGTTGTCCGGGGATGCGCGGAAGTTGTTCGGAGTCAAGGAACTGCAAACGGTCATCATCAAGGGGACGGCCCGGAAGGATGATGCCGGCAACCTGACCGTGGTTGCCAGCGGCTTGTATCTCAAGAAGTGACAGATCACGTGAAAGCCCGAGACCGACGAGCATGACCGAAATTGATCTGAAACAACTGGTGATTGATCGCGACGTGGGGCCGTCAGCCAACCGGCCCCGTGGACCGCGGCGCCGATTGCTGACACGTTACATCGTGCCAGGAGCCATCCTGGCCGGATTCCTGTTGCTGGTCGGATGGATGGTCTGGGGGCTAGTCTTCCCTCCTCGTGATGTGACAGTCGTCGCGTTGAATACGACCCAGGTGGTTTCGACCGAGTCTGGCCAACCGGTGTTTCAGGCTAGTGGATGGATCGAGCCGCGTCCGACGCCAATTCGCGTGGCGGCGCTCGAACCCGGCGTGATCGAAAAACTGATGGTACGGGAGGACGATGAGGTCACACCGGGACAGACAATCGCGGTGATGATCAAGGACGACGCCCGCCTGGTTCTCGAAGCGGCTGAGGCCCAGGTCAACCTGAGTCGGGCTGAGGCGGCAAAAGCCGCAGCGGTGCTGGCAGCGGCGGAAGTGCGTTTGGCTCGCCCGGTGCACCTGGAGGCCCCGCTGCGTGCTGCAGAGGGACAGGTGGCGCGGATTTCCACCCAGTTGGCCAGTCTTCCGTTCGAGAAACGCCAGGCAGAGGCTGACCTGGTGTTGGCCCAGACCGACCATGCGGGCAAGGTGGCGGCGCGTGGAGTGGTGGCTGAAATCGAGATAGAGAAGGCCAAGGCCGTTCTCGAAGGTGCCGATGCGAAGGTCCGGGAACTGGACAGTCGAATGGTGTCGCTGCGGACCGAACGAGGCACATGGCAAAAGCAGGTGCAGGCGCTGAGAACGAGGCTGGAACTGCTGGCCGACGAAACCGAAGCCCGGGACGCCGCCCGCGCGGCCTTGCGGGGTGCCAACGCACAGGTGGCCGCGGCCGGTGTCCGGGTTGCCGAGGCGGGACTGAAGCTCAGTCGAATGACGGTTGTGGCAAAGACGGCGGGGCGAGTTTACCAGTTGGTTGGCGCACCCGGGGCGAGGATCGGCGAAGGGATGACGCAGATGCAGGGTCACGACGGGAGCACCGTCGTGACACTTTATCAGCCTGGTCGCCTGCAGGTCCGTGTCGATGTTCGCTTCAGCGATCTGCCACAGGTGGTGGTGGGCCAGGAGGTTCGGATCAACAATCCCGCGTTGAAAGGGCCTCTTGCTGGCCGAGTCCTTTTTGTCAGTTCAATAGCTGACATCCAGAAGAACACCCTGGAAGTGAAGGTGGAGATCCAAGACCCCCCGTTGGTGTTCAAGCCGGACATGCAAGTCGAAATTACGTTTCTGTCGCTGGGAGTCTCCACAAAGGGGGGCTCCCAGTCACAACAGGCCCGTCACTACATTCCCAGGGCCCTGGTCCGCAGCGACTCCGATGGCAGCTACGTCTGGTTGGCGGATCGGGCACAACAACGGGCGAGGCGGGTATCGGTGACGGTTGGTGCGGCCGCACCCGGTGGCCTGGTAGAGATTTCCGGAGACCTTTCCAGGGGCAGTCGAGTGATTTCTGGCGGGGCGGTAGGGTTGGTTGATGGAGAATCGATTCGAATTCTCCGAAAAGATCCCGAGGCCGCTTTCAGTAGTGGGTCGCGTGATGCCCCTCGCAAGTCGGATGGCGGAGCCGGGGGGATGAATCACGGACCTGACGGGATGGGGAAGCCGTAATGGCACTGGTGGAAATTCGCGGGGTGATGCGGCGGTACCACAAGGGGGGCGAGACGATCACCCCCCTGGATGGTGTGTCGTTGGACATTGAGGCGGGGCAGTTCGTGTCGTTGATGGGGGCTAGCGGCAGTGGCAAGTCAACTCTGCTGAACCTCCTGGCCGGCATCGACTGGCCGGACGAAGGAACGATCCGGATTGCCGATGTGGAAATCACTTCCGAATCCCGCGGCCAGTTGGCGAGGTGGCGAGCCGAGCACGTGGGGTACATCTTCCAGGACCACAACCTGGTACCGGTTCTTTCGGCCTGGGAGAATGTCGAGTTGCCCCTTCTGCTGCTGAAGATGTCGAGATCCGAACGTCAGCGGCGAGTCGACGTGGCACTGCAAGCCGTCGACCTGAGTGACCGGGCCGATCACTATCCCAGGCAACTCTCCGGTGGTCAGGAACAACGTGTGGGCATTGCCCGGGCGATAGTCGCACATCCCACGCTGGTGGTGGCCGACGAGCCCACTGGGGATCTTGACGCCGAAACCTCCGATCAGATTCTCGAATTGCTCGGGCGTCTCAACCGAGAACTGGGTGTCACGCTGGTGATGGTGACTCATGACCACCAGGCGGCCGGAATTGCCGGACGGCAATTGACATTGGTCGGCGGAAAGTTGATCGAGTCGGGTCGCGAAACCAGTACTGGTGTTTTGGCCGGATCGGAGCAGATGGGCTGATGACTCGGTTTGTTCCCTACATCGTGAAGACACTGTGGCGGCATCGATCGCGGACGATGCTGACGGTGGTCGGTTCGGCGGTGGCGTTGTTTGTCTTCTGTTTCGTGGGTGCGGTTCAGGAGGGGATGAACGACCTCCAGAAGCGTCAGGCGGGCAATCGGGCACTGGTGGTGTTTCAGGCAAACAAGTTCTGTCCGGCGACCAGTCAACTGCCCGAGCATTATCAGGAGCAGATCGAATCGTTGCCCGGAGTGGAGCGGGCCGTTCCGATCCAGGTGTTCACCAACAACTGCCGCGCCAGTCTCGACGTGGTTGTTTTCTACGGCGTGCCGGCCAACGAGATCCAGCAGATCCGTGATTTTCAGTTGGTGAGCGGCGAGTGGGAGGAGTTCAAGTCGAACCAGGACGCGGCAATCGTCGGCCGTGCGGTGGCCGAGCGTCGTGTGAGTGGGTCATCGCTTTCGATCGGTGGTGTGACCGTCCGGGTGGCCGGGATCTACGAATCGGATGACCCGGCGGAGGAGAACTACATCTACACTCACCTGAATTTCCTTCAGAAACGGCATGGTCGCGACTTGCAGGGGAATGTGACTCAGATCGAGGTGCATCTGGATGAGCAGGCCGATGCGATGGCGACGGGATTGGCCATCGACGACCTGTTCAAAGCCGGCCGGTCACGCACGCACACACGCCCCAAGGGAGCCTTCCAGATGAAGAGCCTTGGTGATCTTTCGCAATTGATTGCCATGTCTCGCTACCTCGGGGTGGCGTGTGTCGGGCTGGTGCTGGCCCTGGTTGCGACGACGACGTTGATGTCGGTTCAGGATCGGGTGAAAGAACACGCCGTGCTGCAGACGATCGGCTTCTCCGGCGGCGACGTGTTCGGAATGGTGTTGATCGAGAGCGTGTTGTTGAGCCTGGCCGGGGGAGTACTGGGGGTGGTCTCCGCGGCGGTGACCTTGAAACTGGTGCCGTTGTCGGTCGGGGCCGAGGCGGTCACAATTGCGTTTCAGGCGACAGGCCGCCTGGCGGTGACCGGGGTAGCGGTGTCGCTGGTGGTCGGGATCCTGGCGGGAGTGGCTCCAGCCTGGCACGCCTCCCGAACCAATCTGGTTGCTGCGCTAAGAGGGGCGTAGGCCGCGAGAATTGACCGTCGAGGTGGTCCGACTCAGAATGGCCGACTCGTTCCTGCCGAAAGCGGCCCGATGTTGTACCTGATTGCGTGGTTGACCGACTGCGCCCTGATCCTGTTCATTTTCACCGCAACCCGGATTCTCGCTGAGCAGCACGCGGATCCGTGGACGATCGGGACGCTTGGTGCGGTGTTTTTCCTGGCAAGTGCGATCAGCAATACGATCGCCGGAGGCCTCTCAGATCGCATCGGCCGCCGGATCGTGTCGATCGCCGGCGGGGTCGGGCTGGTCGCGAGCCTGTCGGTTCCGTTGATATTCACGGACGGTGCGTGGCGTCTCTACGTGGCCTATACCTGTGTCGGCGTGTCGGTGGGGTACATCTACCCGTCCGTGATCGCGTGGCTGAGCCAGGGCGGTGGGCGAGTGGAGGCCAGTCGAAGGTTCTTACGGTTCGGCCTCGCGTTCAACCTGGGGATTCTCGGCGGGCAGATCGGGGGTGGGTGGCTTTACGATCACGTCAGTTCCACCGCTCCATTGCTGACCGCGATCGGGTTGGCATTCGGCACTGTGATTTGCCTGTGCTTGGTTCGAGAACGGCAGCCAGTCGACGGAACTGTGACGGGTGGAGCGGAGACGGTGGGCGTGAGTCACGCGGAACGAACCAGCGCGCGTCGGTTCATCCGACTGGCCTGGTTGGCCAATTTCTCGGGGATGTTCTCGATGAGCACACTGTGGTTCCTGTTTCCGGCACTGGCGGTGTCGTTGGGGATTCCCGCAGAACAACACGGCGTGGTACTGGGCGTCGGGCGTGCTGCGGTGATCGGCATCTACGCCCTGATGCACGTGGTGCCGGCCTGGCACCACCGTTTCCGTTACTCGGTGCTGGCTCAGTTGCTGGGGCTGTCCGGCATGATCCTGGTCTGCGTCGGACGCCAGCCGGCGGCGTTGGCCTGTGGAGTCGTGATGCTCTCGGTGCTGTTGGCCTACAACTATTTTGCCAGCCTGTTCTACAACCGGACGGGCCACGACGACCGACGCAAGGGTGCGGCATTCGGACTCAACGAGGCCTTCCTGTCCCTGGGGGCCAGCGGGGGATCACTGTTGGGAGGATGGGCGTCGACCGGTCTCGGTGAACGCGCACCGTTTCAACTCGCCGCGATACTGATTGCGGCTTCACTGGCGGTGCAGATGGTGTGGTTCCGCGTCGGGCGACCCCAAAGCGATCCGGAACTCGCAGAGGGGTGAACCGGGGTTCCGGCGACAGATATTGTGCGGGGTGAGATCCGGGGTGGCTCGAGAGTGGTCAGGTGTTCAGCCCAAGGGTCACGCGGGCGACTCTCAGGACATTGCCGCCGATGATCTTGCGAATGTCCTCGTCGCTGTAGCCTCGGCCGACCAGTCCGACGGTGAATAGTGGCCAGTTGGTCCACGCGATGCTGCGTCCGGCCTGATTGGTGGGCCGATAGTTGTCGGCCGGCCAGAGTGAACGGAATTCCTTGCGTCGCCTGGATCGCGAGGGGGGCACTTTCTTGTTTTCTGCGGCGGCATTCTGAGAGGTGTAGGCCACGTCGGTTCCCAGGGTCACATGGTCGGCACCGGCAATTTTGACGACATGATCAACATGGTCGAGCAGGGCATTGATGTCGCCGCGTCCACGGAGAAAACGTGAAATGCAGCAGATGCCGACATAGCCGCCGGTTGCCGCGATGGCCTTGATCACCTCATCGGGTTTGCTACGGATATGGGGGTGCAACTTGGCGCAGGTGGTGTGACTGGCCACTACGGGTTTTTCGGATACCTGGGCCGCTTCGAGACTGGTTTGCCATCCCGAGTGCGCACAGTCTGGAATCACTCCCACCCGGTTCATTTCAGCGATAACCGCTCGTCCGAAATCGCTCAGGCCCGCGTTGGCCTTCTCGGCACATCCATCACCGATCATGTTTCGGCGTTGGTAGGTCAGGTGCATCATGCGGATGCCGAGTTGGTAGAAGATCCGCAGGTAGCGGAGTTCGTCGGGGATCGAGACCCACTGTTGAGTCAACGGCACGCCGTTACCGGTGAAATAGAGGCTGTGGCGGCGTTGTTTCTTGGCGGTGAGGATGTCGTCAGGCACCGCAGCCTTGGAGACCACTTCCTGGAGCATGTCTGTGGCGTAGGTGAACCGTGCGAGTCGCTTGATGAGCCGGAGTGGATCCTGGCCCTCTTCACCGGCGTTCTGGAAGATGCAGGTGACTCCCGAGGATCGCCATGCGTCACGGTATTCTCTTTGTTCAACCGGATCGGACACGTAGCGGGTCATCGACATCTCCTCGCGCAGGTCTTTCAACTCGGCATTCGAGGCTCCTCGATTGACCGCGTCGGCATAAGCGTCACCGTCGAGTGCTGCGCGAGGCGAGAACCCGTACCCGTCAAAGATGATCGACTCCGCATGAAGCCTCAGGCCGCGTTCGAGCGTACGCGCGTCGGCCTTGAGAATGGCGAGGGCCGCCTGGCGATCCGCCTGGATTCTGGGGTTCAAGGCACGGGTCAGATCATCGGCAGCCTCGCGGTTTTCGGCGTTGGTGGCTGCGGTGGCTGCGGTGGCTGCGGTGAGGCCGGCGGATCCGGCCAGGAAGGTACGGCGGTCCATGTGAGATCACTTTCAAAAGGGCAACTGATGAGGTCCAGGATCATCGTCGGTGAAACGACGGGAAAATCAACGAAGGGACCCATTGCCGAGGGAGGAGTCGGCGAATCGGAGGTCGGCCGAGGACGAGAATCGGGTATCATCTGAGGAGTCGAAAGGCCTTTGCCAGCGGGAGCGGCGTTCAAGTGTTTGAGGTTGGTTCGTTTCGCAGTCACGATTGCCACGGTGTGTCGCGACGCGCGCTGTTGCGGTTTGGTGCCGGCCTGCCGTTGGCGTCAGCCGTCGGTGGCCTGTCCGCCGCTCCCGGGGAATCGGTTCGGCCAGCCCGTTCGGTGATCCTGTTGTGGTTGTGGGGTGGGCCGAGCCACCTGGACACCTTCGATCCGAAACCCAACGCTCCCCAGGAGATTCGCGGACCGTTCTCGACGTTGGCAACGCGGACACCGGGACTGCACGTCACCGAATTGTTTCCGCGGTTGGCCTCTCGCAGTGATCGGTTTTCGGTGATTCGTTCGCACCACAATCACACGTCTGTCCATCGCGTTGCCGGTTCGATAGCCCTGTCGGGTGGCAAGGGGGCGTCAGGCGATTCGGATTACGGCCCCACGGTGGGTTCGATCGTGCAGCGTCACCGGGGTGGGGACGCCGCGTTGCCGCGATTTGTGAGCATCACGCCAGGGCCGTTGAAGACGGCGCTGGGGACGGTGCAGGGTGCCGGCGGAGGCCGTTGGGGTCGAGCCTATGATCCGGTGGCGGTGCGGTGTTCGGACACGGGGGAGGTTAACATCCCGTCGCTGCGTTTGCTTGAGGGCTTGCGGTTGGATCGGCTGTCGGATCGTCGATTGCTGCTGGGGGTACTCGATCGGACAACGGCGTTGGCCAACGATGCGAGATCGGCCGCCTGGTCAGACAGTTTTGCCCGGGCGTACCGATTGCTGACATCGGTCGAAGGTCGCCAAGTGTTCGACCTCTCGCGAGAGTCCGACCGAACCCGGGGACGGTACGGTTCCAGCGTGTTCGGCCAGGGGTGCCTGTTGGCGCGAAGGTTGGTCGAAGCGGAGGTGCCGTTCGTGCAGGTCAACTGGAGCCAGTACGTCGAAAACATCTACGGGACACGGACGGACTTCGGCTGGGACACTCACTGGCTGAACTTCGAGCACCTGGCTGACCGGCACGGTCCGATACTGGATCGTGCTCTTTCGGCACTTCTCGACGACCTGTCTGAACGTGGCCTGTTGGACGACACCCTGGTCGTGGCGATGGGGGAATTCGGCCGCACTCCGAAGATTTCCGGAAACGCCGGTCGCGACCACTGGCCGGCGGTCTACAGTTCGCTGTGGGCTGGAGGTGGCGTGATTCCCGGGCAGGTGATCGGTCAGAGTGACGAACGCGCATACGCGGCGGTGACCGAGCCGGTCACGCCCGACATGGTGGTCACCACTATCCTGCAGCAGGCAGGCGTCGATACCGAGGGGCGGGCACGGTTGCGAGTGTTCGAAGAGGGCCGCGTGATTGACGGCCTGGTCTCGTGAGGACTTGCGGCCACGGCGAGTGTCTGCCGTCGGCCGGGTGGCTGCTGGCCTGTGCGTCGGTCGGATGGCTGGTCGCGGCCCCCGTGATGGCCGAGCCACCGGTTCCATTGACTCGCGATGGGCGCAACAAACGGGACCCCGTTTACATCGATGGCGGGCGACGGATTGTTTACACCGTTCAATCGGATGACCCGCGGTTGGTGCTGATGTCCATGGATATGAAGACGAGGATTTCTGAACGATTTGCACCCAAGGCGACGCTGCCCGAGTTGAAGGCAGTGTTTTCCCGCGACAGAAAAGCTTCGGCCTGGTTGCGGATGACCGGGAACGATCAGTTGGCGTTGCTGGTACGTTCCAGGCAGGGCGAGAAGGAACGAGCGATCAAGACGGCCAAGTCGGTAGCCTGGAGTCCCTCGATCACCCCCGACGGGCGGCATGTGGTCTTCAACCTGGCCGGTCAACTGGTGGTGCACGAGATTGCCACGGGCAAGAACCGGGACCTGGTGAAGTCCGGAGGGCGTAATGACTGGCCGGCTGTGTCGCCGGATGGTCGCCGAGTGGCCTTCGGTTCCAGTCGCAGCGGAGATGTGGAACTGTACGTGGTGGATTTTGACGGTGAAAATCTCAGGCGTCTGACCTCCCGCAAGGGACTCGACATGCGGCCGGCCTGGGCGCCGGATGGCAAGCGATTGGCCTTCACATCGGTTCGGGCTGGGAACTACGAGATCAGCGTGATGGCCGTGACTGGCCAAGAAGATCCGTTCAACGTGTCCGACCATCCCGAACGGGACGACTTTGTGACATGGCATCCACGGGGTCAGCGACTGCTGTGGGTGGCCGAGCGAGGTGGACGGCACAACCTGGTCGAGTGGAAGTTGTCAGCGGGACCGTGAGGCGTTGAGGAACGGCCACATCCGAATGGTGTGGTCGAAGCTCGAAGAGATCATCTCTCCGGTCCGCGGGTGAAAGCAGACCGAGAGCGCCCCTTCCCGGTGTCCTTCAAGCGTGATCAGATCATCGGGATCTCCGGGTTGGCGGACCACGAGGCGTCCGTCGCCGTGAGCGGAGGCCAGTCGCTTGCCATCAGGCGTCCAGGCAAGTCGAAAGATGACGTCTGTACCCGCATCGGCGACTCCGGGTTGGAGGGTGCCGTCGGCCACCATCCAGACGAACACGTCTCCGGCATGTGATCCTGCAGCGATGTGTTGGCTGTCGGGGCGAAACGACAGGCACTGCAGTTTTGCCTTCGATCCAGAGAGGTTCCTGTGCAGTTTTCCGTCGGAGGACGAATGGATTGCCAGCGTACCGTCGAGTCCGCATGAGGCGATCCAGCGTCCGTCGGGGGAAACGGCGACGTCACTGATCTCGTCGGCGTGCCTGGACAGCGATAGGAGCTTGCGACCCGTGTCGAGTGTCCAGGTGGTGAGACGACCCGCGTTGTCTCCAATCACCGCGAACTGCGATTTCGGGTCCAGGGCGAAGGCCCGGACCTGTCCGTCGGTGACCTCGACCTTCTGTTCTTCTTTTCCAGTGCGTGTGTTCCATTGCCTGAGCGTGTTGTCACCGGCTGAGAAGAGCGTGTCGGATGAATTTCCGAACGCGATTCCCCAGACCCAGTGGGAATGACCGGCGAGAACGCGTCCGGGTCGGCCGGATGTGGCGTCCCAGAGTCGCACTGTCTGGTCCATGCTGCACGAGGCCAGTTCGCGGCCGTCGGGGCTCACGGCAACCTTGCCGACCGGCTCGGAGTGTCCCCTGAGAATCTTGGCCAGAAGGTGTTGTGGCACGTTCCAGACACGGACGGTGGCGTCGGCCGACGCGGAAGCCAGCCGAGTGCCGTCGGGGCTGAAGGCAACGTCCCACAGGTAGTCGGTGTGGCCTTTGAACGTGGCCAGTTCGGTGTGAGCGACGGCGTCCCATATCTTGACGAGACCGTCGACACCGGCCGACGCGATCAGGCGGCCGTTCGGGCTGAAGCACACTCCGTTGACCTCGTCGGTGTGACCTTCGAGGCTGGCGACTTCTTTTGATGTTGCGAGATCCCAGATGCGGATGGTGTGGTCGTCGCCGGATGTGACGGCCTGACGCCCGTCGGGGCTGAACATTCCGCTCCAGATCTCTTCGGTGTGTCCCTCGAGCACAGAAAGTTGCTTGCCAGTTGTCGTGTTCCAGAGGACCACGTCCGTGTCGGCTCCGGCGGAGAGAATTCTGGTTGCGTCGTGATTGAATTCTGCGACGTTCACCGAGTCACTGTGACCGTTGAACAGGCGGGTTTCCTTACGGGCCTGGAGATCCCACAGCCGGACCGTGTTGTCGTCGCTGGCAGAGACCAGCGTATTGCCATCAGGCGTGAAATCGACGTGCGTGACAGTGTCTTCGTGGCCCCGGAGAATCCCCAGCGGTTTCCCCGTGACAGGATTCCAGAGGCGAATCAGGTCGTCGGCACCGCCGGAGGCAATCATGCTGCCGGCTGGATTGATGGCGACGCTTTCGACCGTGTCGTCGTGCCCCGTGCAATTCAGCAGCATTCGCCCACTGGTGGCATCCCAGATCCGCACCGAGGAATCTTCACTACCGGAGATCAATAGTCGCGCGTCGGAGGAAAAGACGACCTGGCGAACTTCTTCAGAGTGACCGGAGAGGACCATGGGGCCGTCCGTCCTGGGCGAGACGGCCGGTGGAGTGGGCTGCGGAGTTGTAGGGGGTGGCTGTGCCGTGAGGGGGAGTGGTAAGCCGGGTTCGGACTCGCCCGGATTGCTGGTTTCGCCAGTTGGGTCGTCCTTGGTCTCGTTGTTCGGTGCCGTCGGTGTTGTTTGAGAAACGGCAAGTTGAACAGGATCGTTCGGCGGGGAGTGGTTGAAATACCATTCGAGCGTGACCAGGCAAGTGACCATCACGACGGCGGTGGCAATCCAGATGGTGCGGGCACGAAAGAGCCGGCCGCTGATGTCGATAAAGCGAGTGCCGTCGGCAGCGGTGTAGGACACGACCAGTCCGGGGCGGCGGGACTTCTGGATGTCCAGCTTTCGTGACCGGGCCCATTCACTGAACTCACGATAACGGGGGTCATCGACTCCGGACATGGCGTCGACGATACGTGCTGCCATCGACAGGCGGCCCTGGCCGATCAGGGCGTCGGCCAGGTGCCTGTCGTTTTCAAGTTGTTCGCGACGGGCGTCACCGACGGCCTTGCTGGAGTCAAAGGCATCGAGATTGGCGATCCCGGAGGAGGTGGCCGTGTCGGATTGCCTGGCCAGCCAGGCGTTGATCTCGACGGCCACCTCTGCCGCAGAGGCGGTGCGTCGATCAAGCGGCTTGGCCATCATGTCCAGGCAGATGGTCTCCAGTTGCGGGTCCAGCCCTTGTCGAATCGCCGACGGCGGGTCCGGTTCGTCGTTAATCACCTGGGCCAGGACCTCGGCGATTCCGCCTTCAAAAGGCAGTCGGCCCGTAAGCAGTTCGTAGAACATCACCCCGAGGCTGTAGACGTCGCTGCGGGGGCCGATTTCGTGCAGGCGACCCCTGGCCTGTTCGGGGGACATGTAGGCCGGAGAGCCGAGGATCGTACCGGTCCCCGTGAGTCTCGCCGCGTCGGGGGTGCCGGATTGTCTGGCGAGTCCGAAGTCGGTCAGGATCGGTTCGCGTTGTGGATCGATGATCACATTGGACGGCTTGAGGTCACGATGGACAACGTCACGTGAGTGGGCGTGTGCCAGGCCATCGGCGAGCCGGGTGATGATGGTGGCGACCTGGTCGACCGGCAACGGGTGATCGGGCGAGACGAAGTCCGACAGGGGCCTCCCATCGATATAGGCCATGGCCAGAAAACATCGCCCGTCAATTTCTCCGACTTCGTAGACAGGACAGAGGTTTGTGTGACGGAGTGCGGCCGCTGCACGGGCTTCAACAAAAAACCGTTCGCGGATTTCCTCGGTTGCCGCCGCTTCGAACTTGGGGATCTTCAGGGCCACCGGACGTTGCAGATCACTGTCGGTCGCCAGGTAGACGGTGCCCATGGCGCCTTCACCAAGACATCGCTCGACCAGGTACTTGCCGAAACTCCCCGTGAGAGATGCGACATTGGCCAGCGGGCGGGAGACACCTCCCTCTGCTCCGGGTTGGCTGGCCAGCGGGCTGTTGTCGCCGGGAAGGTCGTGGCCGGTCAGGCGGGTTTGTCGGGAATCGCGTGTTTCGTCCATTGGGCCTGCCGGAGCACGCGGGCGACGGTGGGGTGGCCGGATCAACAAGATCCGGATGGCGGTTTCACCGGGCCGCGGTTTTGGGCCATTCGACAACCACCTCGGCTGGGAACACACCCCGCGGGTCGCCTCGTTCGGCGAGCGTGGTCACCAGCGTGGCCAGGGTTCGTGGGACGACCCCCTTGTGCAGTGTGAGCTTGTCGCTCTGGACGACAATGGGCTTGTCCAGGTCGAGCATCTTGTCGTCGAATCGGATGGTGAGCCGTTTGACGGGGCTGGTCTCTATGCGGATCGTCTGTCCGGTTCGGCTGGCGATCAGTGTCGAGCGACCCTTGCGGTTTTTATTGTCGACGGCGAGCCAGTAGAACCTCGAGTGAGTCACGTCGTCCTGTCGCCAGACAATCCGATCGGGATGGATGTTGCGTCGGAACTTGGCCATCCAGGGGACGGCTGCAGCATCGAGGCGGTCCATCCAGTGGCCCTTGTTGGGGTAGATCTTGACCAGGTGAGCATATCCCTTGGGATCGGCCTTCCTGAGTGAGCCGAGTTGTTGTCCCCAGGCGGCAGCGACCTTGTTGCGATTGTAGGCACTGTCGCGTCCGCCCATGTGGATGGTGAAACCGATGTTGCGGAGCGAATGTGGCGTCGAGTCGTTGGGGTGTCCGGCCATCATGGCCGCGGCGGCCAGGCGATCGGCCATTCGTGGTGCTACCTGATAGACGCCGTCACCGCCGGCCGAATAACCCATCAGGTAGACCCGGTCGGGGTCGACATCTTCGAAGACGATCAGGTTCTCGATCAGGCGGTCAAACAACGGGTCGATGTGTCCCTGGTGCCAGAGATTCCATGTGTTGGTGGGGGCTCGTGGGGAGAGGTAAACCCCCTCGGCGGGCTTGTAGAGTCCCTTTTGGTTGTTCCACTGCTGATCGTTGACCGCCTGAGTCGTTCCGCCTCCACCGTGGAGAGAAATGTAGAGACTGCGGCCGGACTTGGGTTTCTTGCCGTAAACGTGGTAGTGGAAGGGCATCTTGAGGTTGCCGTGACTGAGCACGCGAGCTTTCATCTCGGCGGCCCGGTCCTTGCGGATGGCGGTCACGTGGTCTGCCCACAACTGCGTGCGGGCCTTGGCGGCATCGGCCTTGGTCAGAGCGGCCTTGGAGAAGTCCTGTTTTGCCAGGGGCGGTCGTTTGTCCCGAGGTTGACTCAGCCAGGTTCCCAGCGATTTCATCGCGACGGCCGAGACCTTCGCATCCGGACCCGTGGGTGTTTTGGGTTTAGGCAGGTAGCGGGCGGTGACATTGACCGCGTGAACGTAGGTCGCCTCGGGGAGCCAGACCATCGGAAAGGACTGTCCGGTTGGCTTGTAGCTGGTGGCGTAGATCGCGTGCTTGCGGTGATCGGCCCGGGCCTTGGAGGCGCGGCCGAGGAACCAGGCGCGGTCGAGCTGATTTCCGGTGGGTTCGGCGGCTCCGGTGAAGTGCCAGCCCCCCTTGTTGTAGACCTCGACCCATGAGTGGTTGCCCGAGCCGTCGGCCCATAGTGGAGTGCCGACGAAACGGGCGGGGATGCCGACGGCCCGGCAGGCGTCGATCAGCAGCACGCTGAGGCCGGTGCAACTGGCCAGTCCGGCCTCGATCGATTCGTAGGGGCTCTGGTCGGCCTTTGGGCGGCCGGTTGAATAGCGGACCTTGACCCGGCCGAAGATGGCACGGTTGAGTTGTGTGGCGGCCTCGCCGGGCGTCTTGGCCTTGGCCACCAGGGGGCGAAAGCGTTTGAAGAAATCGGCACGCCAGTTGTCTCGGCGTTCGTTGATGCTGGCGTAGGGCAACACGTCGTTGAAAAATACGGATTCCGGGACCTGGTCGGTCCATGCCGACTCTCGCCAGGCCCTGTACGCG
>DLVV01000442.1 GCA_003445035.1 Planctomycetaceae bacterium
CGGGCTCCTCGCTGGCCGGTCTGAAACTGGTCGTAGTGCGGATAGGTTTCCCAGGCCAGGATGGCATCGGCTTCGGCGACCATCTCGGCGGTGATGTTTGCGTGCAGGTCGACGGTCACAACGATCGGAATGTCGGGCCCCACCCGTTGCCGCACCTCCCGGATGATCTCCCCCTCGGGATCATCGTTCTCCTCGGCCAACGCCGCCCCATGCAGCGGCAGCAGCACGCCATCGACCGGCAGGATGGCATCGAATCTCTCCAGCAAATCGTCCCGGAGTTCCCGATAACAGTCGGCAACGATCGGCCCACCGGCACAGGCCGAAGCAAACAACAGTGGCAACGGCTCGGCCCCTGTCTCGCGAAGCACGTCCAACATGCCCCCGACCACGCTGGTCGTGGCCGACAGCATTTCCTCTCCACGAACCAGTTCGGTCGACTCGTAGGTTTCCATGTCGATCGGAAGCCCACCCAGGTGATTGCACTCGGTCAGAATTCCACCCACGGCAATCCGTGTCATCTTGTTTCTCCACACATCCCACGCACCAAAAACCGGTCCACGTCCCCGAAGTCTACCGACCGACAGGCCGGAGGTCCCGACACCCACTCAACCCGGGCCGCCGGCCCGGCTAGAACAACTCGTCAACCACCGAGCCTTCCGGAAGCATCGGCATCGGACGCCCCTGGGCCACCACCTCGGCCTTTGGGTCCAGTCCGAGAGCGTGGTAGACGGTGGCGACGAAATCGGGCACCGAGACCGGGCGTTCGGACGGCACACCGCCGAACCTGTCGCTGGCTCCGATGACACGCCCGGTCTGCACACCACCACCGCCCATCGTCAGGCTGAAGCACTGGCCCCAGTGGTCACGCCCCGGCCCCCGCTTGTTCGTGTTGATCTTCGGGGTCCGGCCGAATTCTCCCGCGGTGATCACCAGAGTCGACTCGAGCAGGCCCCGATCGTCGAGATCCTGGAGCAACGCCGAATAGCTGTTGTCGTAAATCGGCAACTGGCGTTCCAGGTGAGGGAAGATGCCCCAGTGGTGGTCCCAGGCGTAGATGCCGGTTTCCACGTACCCCTTGATTGTGACAAACCGGACACCGGCCTCGACCAACCGGCGGGCCAGCAACAACCCCTGGCCGACCCGGTTTCGTCCATAGGCATCACGTAGCCGAGCCGGTTCCTGAGACAGGTCGAAGGCGTTCTTGGCTCGCTGGGACGTCGAGAGGCTGAGTGCCCGTTGAGTGAACGCATCCTGGGTCCGGGCAAACTCGAGCTGTTTTTCCCGTGACGCCTGGAAACGATCCAGGGATTGCAGCAGTGTCCTGCGACCGGCCGAGCGACTGACATCGACATCGTCGGCGGTGTCGAAGGCTCTCACCGAAAAATCCGCGTCGTTCGGATTCTGCTTGATTCGGAAGGGGTCATGGGCGTGACCCAGGAATCCGCCGTAGCCCGGAGCCGTGTGGGCCGGGTGTTTCATCTGGCCCATATGTACGAACGGAGGAACCGGCGCCCGCTGAGGCTGCTGCAGGCTGAGCACCGCACCGATGCCCGGGGCCTGAAGGTTCTTGTCCACAGGGCTCCCACACATGATGTGGACATCGCCCTCACCGTGCTTGGATGTGTAGGAGTGCATCGACCGGATCAGCGAGAACTTGTCGGCACAGCCACGGAGCCGGGGCAGCTGGTCGCTGAGTTGCAATCCGGGCAGATTTGTTGGAGCCGGCGAGTAGAGGCCACGGACTTCCTCGGACATGTCCGGCTTCATGTCGTACATGTCGATGTGGCTGGCCCCCCCCTGCAGGAACATGAAGATCACGTTGATCTGCTTCCCGCCATCACCTGCCGCTTCCCTGGCCAGTACCTCCGACAACGGGAGTCCCAGCGGGGAGATCGCCGCCAGCGACACCCCCCCCATCCTGAAGAACTCGCGGCGGTCTGGACCCTGCGGCATCACGCTCACGCCAACCGATTCAGTAGAAACCAACCCCGGCACACAAACATCGTATCGGTTTGACGGGGCCCGAACCATAGACAGATCACGCACCAGAAAGCGGCCGATCACGCCTCGTCCTGGTTCCAGTCCAGCACCGCTCCCACAATTGTCCGGTCGCCCTGATCCAGGCGGGCGTACACCTCGGGCAACTCGTGCCAGCCGAACCTGTGTGTCAGCATCGGACGGACCGGCAACCGCCCCCGGGCCAGCAGGTCAACCGTCAGGCCGACCGAAGCTCGCTGGTCCCAGCGACTCCCCTCGGGGGGATATCCGTAAGTTGTCACCAGGCTCAACCTCTTTCCCAGGAACCCCTGTCCGAACGGATTGAAGTCCGGCTGCAGGGTGTGCCTGGAGACGATCACCACCCGGCCATCGGTGCGGGTCAGTTCCATCGCCGTCCGGATCGTGGTCCAGTTCGACCCCGCCTCCAGGGCCACATCCGCGCCCGCGCCATCGAACAGTTCGAGCACCTGCTGCTGGTAATCGCCGTCGGCCGGAGACACGGCGAGATCGGCCCCCATCTGGCGAGCGATCTCCAATCGGGCCGGCTCCAGGTCGACCACAGCCGTCCGCAGTCCAAAGGCCACACAATAGGCCAACGCCGACAGCCCGATGACTCCCTGGCCAACAATGACCACGTTGCCACCGGCCGGCGGCTCGCCGTCCCGCAGTGCCCGGTGGGCCACCTCCAGAATGCTCAGCAGAGCCGCCTCATCATCCGGAACCGACTCGGGCAATGGTGTCACCCGGGACACGTCCATTGCCGCTACCTGTCGATGAGCGGCCGGAAGAAACACCCTGTCCCCCGTCGAAATCCCATCGACCTCCGGTCCCGTCTCGATGACGTCGCCGACCATCGAGTAACCGTTCTCGGCCGGCAGCACGAACGGCACCCGTTCGTGCAGGTACTTCCCCTCGTCATCGACAGGAATCGCGCGGTACACCCGCAGTTCGGTCCCGGTGCTGATGGCCGTGGTCCGGGCGCGAACCAGGACATCCGTCGCCCCACAACCGGGCTGCTCAACTTCCTCGAATTCCGCCTGCCTGACCCCGGTCACAATCAGCTGCTTCATCACCGAGTCCATCCTGATCCGTCAGTGCCCGCACGCAGGCACGCAAGTTCATCTCCATCGGTGAGCATCACACTCCGCGGGACCGGAATGTGACGTCACCTGGCGACTCCAGGGTCAACGCCGGCAGGACTTTCTAGTCGAGCCTCTTGATCTCGATGTTGCGGAACATCACCGGGTCGTTGTGCCCGGCGAACCCGAAGTGCCCCTTGGCGAGGTCCTTCCCCGGGTGCGCTTTGACGGTCTTCGCGTCGGTGACCTTGCTGAGATCGGTGTTCAGGATGATCGACCCGTTCAACTCGACCTTGATGGTCGCCCCCTTGACGGTCACTTCCTGGTAGTTCCACTCCCCGGCAGCTCGCAGGTAACCCTGTGCAGCCGGGACCATGCCGTATGCGGAACCGTGGAACTGGTAGGGTGCCAACTTACCCGGGTAGCCGGTGTCCAGGACCTGCAGTTCGCACATGCCGTCGTAGGCGGGGTTGCCTTTGCCCGGGTAGCGAATCGCCAGCCCGTTGTTGCCGGCCTTCGGCAGCTTGATCTCCAGACGCACGGCGAAATCACCGTATTCTTTCTTGGTGAACAGGTTGCCGCCTTTGCCCTTCTTACAGCGAATCGCGCCATCGACAATCTCGTAGTTGTCGATCGCACCGGCCCAGCCCTTCAGGTCCTTGCCGTTGAAGGCCGACTTGAAACCGCCGGACGACTTCTTCCGAAGAATCCTGTTGGCTTCTTCGTTGCCGATCTCACGAACGAAAATGTTCCGCCAGCTGATCTCGCCGCCATGGGTCTGCAGTTGAATCGGCCCGTGGTGGAACAGCGGCCGTTTCCGGTCAAAGTAGTTCTCCATGACAGCGTGGTCGACGACCAGTTTCTTGTTGAGCCACACAGAGGTACGGGCGCCGATCTGCACGATCCGGAAACTGTTCCATTTCCCGATCTTCTTGTCGGCCAACACCAGGGGATCTTTCCCCTTGGCTCCCTTGCTGTTGTTCCAGAGGCCTCCCGAGCCCTTGTCACCACCGTTGCCGAACGTGTTGGGATCGGTGTAGTCCCAGATCTGCACCTGGGGATTGCCCTTCAGATAAATGCCACTGTCGGCCTTGGGGACCGTCTTGTAATCGATCAACAACTCGTAGCTGGCGAATTCCCTTTCGGTCGTCAGGTAAAGTCCGTGGCCGTCGTTTACGATCACGTCGCCGTCGATGCTCCAGTGCTTGGCAATGTCCTCGCGGCTCTTGGCCTTATAGGCCTTCTGCTCCGCGGCACTCATCTTCTGGAGGATCTCAGGATTCTTGGTGCTCCATCCGTACCAGTTCGAGAGGTCCTTTCCGTTGAACAGGGAGGTGAAACCCTTCGGGGCCTTGATCTCGGCTGACAGATCCGCAGCCGGAGCCAGAAGACAGGAAAGGACAGCCAGGATCATCACGGAACGGGTTACCACGGACTCATCTCCTCGGGAGTGTGTATGTTTTGGGCAGCGGTGCGTCGGCGACAGGTTCCGACACGCCCCAGAAGAACCCACGGCACGCTCAGAAGCAACCGATCACACCATCAGTGACGAGACCTGAAATCAGCGGATCCGCTGACGGGTTGCCTTCGACTCGAAGAATCCTGCCTGCAGGAACTTGCGTGTCAACTTGTGCACAAGCGGATGATCATCGAGTTTTTCGTGACGTGCCTTGACCAAGCGAAAATCAGCGGCACCGATCAGCTTGGTCGTCTCGACCCGCAACCATCCATCATCATCACCCGGCAGGCCGTTCCCTCGCTTGAACCCCCTACCATCCCCCTTGCCACCGGCGATGATCCCAAAGTCGCTGGGAATGTCCAGCTCCGGCTCCAATTGAGGAAATCCGACTCCGATTTGCCTGGTGGCCGGGCCCAAAAAATACAAGGCCCCAGGACCATTGAGATCGACTGCCTTCCGGGATCCGTGATTCGGAGGAGCGATCATTACGACACGGCCGATCTTCAACTGCAGTCCCTGTTTCCGGACCTTTTGCTGGTATTGGCGAATGACCAGGTTACCAAGGCTGAACCCCACGAAATGGACTTCCGATTTCGGTGCCTTCCTCTGGACAAACGAGACCAGCCCCGCGGCGGCATCTTCCACCAAGTCCTTACGACTTTTGTACCCGAACCTCAGAACCGACAACGTCGTATCCCGGCCCAGGAAGTCGTTCAGTTTCTGCAGGTCCCGAGCATCTTGCTTCAGACCATGAACCAGGACCACGACCTTTCGAGCGGCCGTCGGCGGCTTTCCGGCCGGATCATCTCCAGCGACGCCGGCGACATTCGTCGAACAGACCAGCATCAATGCCAGCATCACGGGGAGTTGAGACAACCGCGAATTTCGCTGCTCGGCCATGGGAACCTCACCGGAAGAACCTGCTCCGACTCTCGAGGCCTTCATCATGCCCACGGTTGTCTTGTTTACACAAGTAAAAGCCGAACTTGCCGGCTCATTCCCCCGGATTAGCCAGCCTGCGGTCCAGTGGAGATGCCAGCCACGGATGTGTGAGTTAGGCTGTCGCTGCGGCGACGGGGGAACACCCCTTCACCCGATTGACTCGCAACTGTCTGCCCTGGAACGGAGACGACCAATGACCCCGACCCTTTTCCTGCTGGCCGGCCTCGGTGTCGGT
>DLVV01000317.1:0-19586 GCA_003445035.1 Planctomycetaceae bacterium
ACCGAGTTGATCGGTCGTCCGATCAACTCCGCCAAGCTCTTGCCCGATTCCCCCGCCGAATACCGCTGCTGGATCAACTCGCGGTCGTTGCTTCTCAGCTTGCTGAGACAGACTGCCAGGTGCTGCCGTCGTTGTTCAAGTTCCTCGGCCTGTTCGATTGCATCGCTCGCCACCTGGCGGACGAATTCATCGCTAAACAAATGCCGGTCGCGTCGCTGTCGCGAGCGATACTTCAGGACCTCGTAATTGGCGATCTGGCAGGCCCATGCCAGAAAATTGGTGCCCAGTTCAAACCGGTCAAACTTTCGCCAGATGATCACGTTGGTCTCCTGGTGAATCTCCTCGGCGTCCACCGGGCTGGGGACCTGTGAGAGAATGAACAGGAAGACACGCCTCTGGTACCGCGTGAAGAGCTTGATGAACTCTTCCCTCGGAGCCGATACGCTGGACTCCGTTTCAGTGTTGATCCGAACTTCGGTCACGAGCACTGATCCCGGTGAGATAAAAGCCTGTGGACTACGTTGTTTGGACCGTGTTTGGACCGTGTTTCCAAACACAAACACCCAACCACGATCACCGCCGGGCCCGGCTGATGCGGGCCGGGACACCGGTGGTGATGTGACAGGTGACAGGCAACTATCCGATCAACTCCTTGATCGGACTGCCGCCGTTGGCCAATTTCATGGGTCGCCCGCGCTTGGACCGGTGAACGGTCTTGGACGGGATTCCCAGTGCCTGGGACACGGTGGCCCAGACATCGCCGGGGAGGTAGGCCTTTCCATCAACGCGAACACCGTCGCGATCGGTCTTGCCAACCGCCTGTCCGCCCTTGATCCCGCCACCACCGACCATCACGCTCCAACTCGCGGCCCAGTGGTCGCGACCCACGTTCTGGTTGATTCGCGGCGTCCGGCCGAACTCGCCCATCCACACCAGCACGACGTCATCGAGCATTCCTCGCTGTGACAGATCGGCCGTCAGAGCAGCAATACCCTGGTCGAGCTGGGGCAACCGTTGGGTGGACAGGGTGTTGAAGACATTGTTGTGGAGGTCCCAACCACCCATGCCAACCTCGATAAACGGAACTCCCGTTTCGACCAGCCGACGAGCCATCAACAGGCCCTGGCCAAATCCGCCGGTGCCGTAGGCGTCCTTGGTCTCCTGTGACTCCTCGGCCACCTTGAAGGCTTTCATCTGCTCGCTGGTCATCAGGTTGACCGCCTTCTTGTAGATCTCCCGGTGCCCCTTGGGCATCTCACCCCGTTTGGAGTTGATGAAGTTCGTCTCGATCACGCTGAGCATTCGCAGTCGCTGACCGAGCCGATCCTTCTTATCGCCAAGGCTGGCGTTGCGGATCTGGCCGTTGCTGCTAACGACGAACGGCGCGTGCCGGGCGCCCATGAAACCGGGACTGCCCGAAGGAGCGTTGACCGACACAAATGCCGGGATCTCAAGCGCTGACCGCTTCGCGCCCAGTTCCTGGCTGACCACGCTGCCGAACGTCGGATGGACAACGGTGGGATTGGGAACGAACGCGGTGTGCATGTAGTACCGCCCCCGACCGTGATCGGCCTCGCGAGTGCTCATCGAGCGAACCACGCTCAGCTTGTCCATCTGCATCGCCGTCTTGGGCATGTGCTCGCTGATCTGCAGGTCACCCTTGGTGTCGATCGGCTGGAACTCGCCACCGTTCTTCGATCCGGGCTTCAGGTCCCAGATGTCGATCGTCGGGGGTCCGCCGCCCATCCACATCAGGATGCAGGCCTTCTGGGCCTTCTTGATGTCCTCGGCATGCGCCCTGAGGTCCGAAATGAACTGCAGCGCCGGCGCGGTGGCTGCGGCAGTCGCCATGTGTTTCATGAAGTGCCGACGGCTCATGCCGTGGGGTGTCGGAAGATGCATCAGTCTTTCCCTTTCTATGGGGCCCGTCGAAGTGTGTTGTCGCAGGGTCCCTACAAAAACCGAGACGAACTCGCGAACGTCTCTCCCGCCTGGTGAATGTCCATGTTGACTTAGTGGTTGAAAATGAACTCGTTGGAATTGAGCAACGCCCAGTAGAGGTCCTGGTAGGCCGTGATCGGGCTGTTGCGATTTTCCTTGAGTAGTTGTTGAGCCGCCGCAAGCTCGCGGCGGGTGGGCTCTCTTGTGAGTGTCGAAAGGAACAGGCGACGGACACGAGTGGTGTCGGTGCCGGCTCCGGAGAGCATCTTGTTCAGGAAGCTGCCCCGCTCGGCACTGGTCGCCTTATCGACCAGGTCTCCGTTCATCATCATCAGGGCCTGGGGGATCGTTCCGTTGAAGGTCGTCGCCTCGTCGTTCTCGTCGGTGCCAAAAGCGATCACGAACTGACGCAACCACGTCTGCCGCTGCCGCTCGGACTCCTCCCAGCCCGAACCACCCGCCTTGTGAGCGCCGGTGGCAACGATCAGCGAATCGTAGAGTTGCTCGGCTTCGAGCCCCTTGACATACATGTGGCTGAACAACGGAGCCTCGCCGGCGGCCGGATTGTCGACCGCGTTGTCAGCTCCCAGCCGACTGGTCAGGTGATACGACTCGGTATTGCAGATCCAGCGAACCAGTTGCTTGATGTCGTAGCCGGACTTGACGAATTCCCGTGAGAGCCGATCGAGCAGTTCCGGGTGCGTCGACGGGTTGTGCGGCCCCATGTCGTCCAGTGGCTTGGTGAAACCGTAGCCGAAAAACTGCCCCCACATCCGATTGACCATCGCCTTGGCGATCAGCGGGTTTTCGCCGGCCACCATCAGCCTGGCCAACTCCTTCCGCAAGTCGGCCGACGGCTTGGCATCGACAGGGGTCTTGAAAAATCGTGGCTCGACCATCTGCAGCGTGCCCGCCCGCTGCTCGAAAAAGACCTTCTCGTTGAAATCGGTGAAGACCAGTTCCGAGTAGTCATCGACCATGCGACCGCTCTTGGGGTCGTACTTGCGATGATCCACCCGACGGGCCTGGCGGAAGAAATTGTTGAACTCCCAGAACTGGTTCTGCTTCCAGTCATTGAACGGGTGGTTGTGACACTGTGTGCACTGGACCTGGATCCCCATGAACAACCGCGTTGTCTTGGCGGTCGCCTGGACACCGTCATCCCGCATCGTCATCTGCGCCAGCAGGTAGTTGACGGCTCCGTTGCGTTCAAAATGGCCCTCGGCCGAGACCAGGTCAAACACGACCTTGTCCCATGGACGGTTTCGGGCAAACGCCTCGCGGAGGAACTTCCGCATGCCTCCCCGGCTGACACGCCGTGGCGTCCGGCGACCGATCAACAGATTGCTCCAGATTGTCGTGAAGTTGCGGACGTACCCCGGATCATCCAAAAGGTTGTCGATCAACTTGGTCCGCTTGGTCGGGTCACGGTCCTTGAGAAACGCCTCGACTGTCTCCAGAGACGGAATCGCACCGACGAGGTCCAGATGAACCCGACGGATCCACTCGGTGTCACTCGCCAAGGCCGAGGGCTTGATCTCGTTGTCGGTCCATCCCTGCTTGATCTGGCTGTTTGTGTAATCAACAATCTCGCGAGCCGAACCGGTCAGAGCCGCCTTGGGTGCGCCGCGGCGACGCGGTGACGATTTCCCGATCGTCGACTTTCTTGCCGTGGCCTTCTTCCCGCTCGACTTCTTCCTGTCAGCAGCATGACCGCTGCCGGGGGCCACCAAGATGGCCATCAATGCCGCCGCCATCAGCGACCGACACCACGCAGCCTTTCGACCTGTTTCCCGCCTCGATTGCATCGCTTCCAGTCTCCCTGGGCCCGTTTTGTGAACCAATGTCAGACGGTTCTGTCCAGACAGGCTCCCACGTCATCCAAGTAACCACAATAGAACCGAAAACCTTCGTCTCCATTTTGTCATTTTTTTTACGATCCAACCATGGAAATCGTCGCAAACTATTGTCTGAACGGAACTTAAAACAAACGCATCTTATTTCAGTGACGGAGAGAATTCGTGTCTTCAGACAATCTGTTAGCATCATGGACACGCTTTCCAGGATGGTTCCCAATGCCCACGAATTCGTCTGAAACGACAACCGGGGACAGCACATGACCGTCACCATTGATCTCTCGGGACAAACAGCGATCGTTACGGGAGCGTCCAACGGAATCGGACGGGCAACAGCCATTCTGCTGGCCGAACATGGGGCAACAGTGCTCGCCGCCGACTTCCAACAACTCGGGGAAAACGCCGATCGGTTCGACGAGTTGGGGATTGTTGACATCCCCTGCGACGTGCGACGGGAAACGGAGTTGTCCTCGGCGATTGACCAGGCGGTCGAGCGGACCGGGCGGCTGGACATCCTGGTCAACAATGCGGGAATTGGCATGGTGAAGCCGGTCGAGGAGGTGACCGAGGAGGATTGGGACGCGTGTATCGACACGAACCTGAAAGGTGCCTTCTTTGGCTGCCGACACGCGGTGAGACCGATGCGAACCACTGGTGGAGGCGCCATCGTCAACATGTCAAGCAATGCCGGATTGCTGCCCCGGTCCCACGACCCGATCTACTCGATCAGCAAGCTGGCCCTGGTCGGCATGACCCGAAGTCTGGCACTGTGCCTGGCTCCGGATCGAATCCGGGTCAACGCCGTCTGCCCCGGGCCGGTCGGTGATACGGCCATGATGAACGCCGACCTCGAATCGGCCACCGATCCCGATACGATGACCCGGGCGATGATTGCGGCCAGCCCGCTGGCCGCTGCCTGGGACCGAATGATCACCCCCGAAGAGATCGCCGCGTCGGTGCTGTTTTTGGTCAGCGACCAGGCCGCCATGGTCACCGGAACAGCAATCGGCATCGACGGTGGCAAGTCACTGGGCGTGCCTCCGCCGGTCGACTGACTCGAGGAAACCCGGGCCGCTCCCGCAATGGCACAACCGGCACCACCGGTCACCTCGCCACGTCTCGCCCGGTTTCTCCCAATTGCCTGACTCAACGCAACCTGCGTGGTTCGGGACTTCCGCCGTCCCCGACAACCACATATGTATCGGGCCGAACCTAGAGTGTAGAATGAACGCAACGGTGGAACCTGCCGAACGAACCGGAAAGGCCCCTCGGGTGTCCTCGTCGGCCCGCTCCAATCCTCGGGGGTTCCCTCACCAGCCTCAACCCCGACACGCCATGGCCGCTCAACTCGAATCGCTCACCGATGCCCCGTCGATCACGCTCGACAAGCCGGTGATCTTCATCGGCCGAGACAGAGAATGTGACGTGGTGCTGACAGACAGCCGCCGCGTGTCACGAAAGCACTGTTGCCTCGTCATTGTCAACGACCAGCTGGTGGTCCGCGACCTGGGGAGCATGAACGGCATCTACGTCAACGGCCAGAGGGTCGAACGAACCAGGACAATGCGTCCGGGCGACGAATTGGCCATCGGAGACGTCCGCTTTCGGTTCGTGAATGAGGACGCTCCGGCTCCCGAACCCGATGTCAGCCAGGACATTCCGGTGGCCGTGGCCGAACCGGATGGTGAACTGTTGGTGGCCGAACCCGCATCGGTCGTGGACCTGCCGGAGTTGCCGGATCTCCGACATGACGAGATCGATGACGGCGACGTGATCCCACTCGGTGACGACGACTAGCAATGAGGCCGTGCCGATAAACCCGCCCCTGCCCCACCGACTCGTCAACCGGCGCCCCGGTGAGCTCGAGACCAACTCGTGCCGGTGATCCTTCGCCTCCCGTCCCCATTCTTCTCACACAGATTTCCCGTCCCCCTCATCTCAACGTCGGAGCCCGTGCTGATCGATGCTCGACCTGCAGTACATTTGTGACAACCTCGAACCCGTGGCCGAAAATTGCCGCAACCGCGGCGTCGAAGTCGACCTGGACAGTATCGTCGCGCTCAGGGGACGTCGCAGTGAGTTGATCACTTCCGGCGACGAATTGCGGCGCGAGCAGAAGGCAACCTCCTCCCAGATCCCCACAGCGGAGAGCGACGAGGCCAAACAGGTCCTGATCGCCCGCGGCCGGGAGTTGCGGGAGCAACTGCAGGGTTTGGATGGCGAACTGGCCGAGGTCGAAGCCGACCTGCGGTCCGGGCAGTCTTGCATCCCCAACATGACACATCCTGACGCCCCGATCGCTTTGGGCGACGACGGTCACGTCGAGTTGAGACGATGGGGCGATGTGCCCGAGTTCGACTTCGAACCCCGGGATCACGTGGCGATTTCCGAGGCACACAACCTGATCGACTTCGAGGCGGGTTCCCGTGTCGCCGGACACGGGTTCTACTTCCTCAAAAACGAGGCGGTGCTGCTCGAGTTGGCCCTGATGCAATTGGCCGTCACGCGGCTCCGTGAGGCCGATTTCACCCTGATGACCACGCCCGACCTGGCGAAAGACGAGATCATCGAAGGAATCGGTTTTCTGCCCAGGGGTCCCGAATCACAGATCTACTCGATTGAAAACTCCGAGCTCAGTCTTGTCGCCACCGCTGAAATCACGCTCGGTGGTGCGTTCAAAGACCAGGTTCTCGAAATCGACGACCTCCCGCTCCGTTGCGCCGGAATCTCGCACTGTTTCCGCACCGAGGCCGGAGCTCACGGCCGGGCCACTCGCGGCATCTACCGCGTCCACCAGTTCACCAAGGTCGAGATGTTCGGATTTACGGCCCCAACGCTCGAGGCTTCCAACGCGTTCCACAACGAGGTCGTAGAAATCGAGGAGGGGCTGTTCCAGGCACTTGAGATCCCCTATCGTGTCGTCGACACCTGCACGGGCGATCTGGGTGGGCCAGCCTACAGGAAATTTGACTTGGAGGCCTGGATGCCCGGACGAGGAGACGGTGGGGACTGGGGTGAAGTCACCTCGGCTTCCAACTGCACGGATTACCAGTCCCGACGTCTGGGCATCCGCTGCCGGACTCCCGGCAAGAAGGGCACCGAATTTGTGCACACGCTCAACGGTACCGCCGTGGCCACCTCGAGAGCCCTGATCGCCCTGCTCGAAAACCATCAGCGAGCCGACGGCACGATTCACATTCCTGAGGCCCTCCGCCCCTGGATCGGATCCGATCAAATCGGCTGACAAACTCCCCGGCAACAAGACTCTCCCCTTCAACTCTCTTCTGGAATCATCGCCGTGAGACTCGACGACGACGAGACCCGCAACGACGACGACAACGCCGACCCGATCGACGAGTCGACGGCGCCGACCGAGCCCGTGGACGAGGACTCCGAACCAGGCAGCTCTGACGTCACTCCAGAAACCGAGTCGTCCGAAACGGATGCGGATCCCGAAGACGACCTCCCCGAGTGGGAACCTCTGACACCTGAGTTGGTCGAAGAGGAAGCCGAGCGGGGCGACTTCATGCTCCGTTGGGCCGTCGTCCTGCTGGCAGTTCTGCTGGGCTGCTACGGGATCCACCAGACCACAACTCTGCTGCGAACCGCCAGTGGCCAGTACATGGCCTCGCACGGCCTGCTGCCGCCTTCGTCCGACGTCTTCAGCCTGACGGCCACCGATCGCACCTGGGTGAACCTCGGCTGGGGCACCGATCTGATCCTGGCCGGCCTTTACTCTCTGCCCGGACAGGAAATCTGCCTGACGCTGTTCGCAGCGGTGTTGGCCGGACTCACGCTGGGGCTGATGGTCCACATTTCTCGACCGGGCCTGCCCAATTGGTGGACATCGGTAATGGCATCCGTGGCGTTGCTGGCCGCATTCCCACAATTCGTGGCCGGCCCCGAATCGGTGACACTGCTGGGCCTGGCCGTGCAGGTGTGGCTGCTACACCGCTTCGGGCTCTCGGGACGATCTCGCGACCTGTGGGCACTGGTCGGAGTTCAGCTGTTGTGGGTCAACCTTGACCCCCGGGCCTGGATCGGCCTGCTGCTGCTATTGCTCTACGGCCTCGGCGAATTCCTGGGAAACCGGGTGAACCGCCCCGGGCTGGCCTCGTCCGAACAACGGAAGCTGTTCTGGCAGGTGACCGGCGGCGTGGCAGTGGCCTGTCTGGTCAATCCGTTCCACATCGACGCACTGCTGGCCCCGTTTGTGCTGTACGGAACCGAGTATCCGGCTCTGCAGGCCTACAACCTGCTGGGGCTGGATCAGCCGGCGGCAATCGACCGACTGCAGCACTTCCCCCTGACGTCGATCGTTTATCACCGGGGTGAGTGGGGCAACTGGTCGTGGTTGAACTACCACGTGATCGCCGGCTTGCTGGTGCTGGTGGCCGCCGCGGTCACGATCTATCTGAACCGACGACGAACGGATTACGGACACGTGACCGTGCTGGCGGGACTGTTCGTGCTGTCGCTTCTGGCGGTCCGAGAACTGGCCCCGGCAGCGGTGGTCGCAGCGGTGCTGGCGAGCCTGAACGCCCAGGACTGGTACAAGGCCTCGTTCCCCCAGGAATACACGATTGAGCCGCGAGAACTGGTGTTTTCGCGAGGTGGTCGATCGTTGACGGTGCTGGCCTTTTTTGCCGTGGCTTTTCTGGCGATCAGCGGCCGGCTGACCCCCGAACGGGGCCGCAAACTCGGGCTGGGATTCGATCCGACACTGGCCTCGGCAATCGAAGGCATGACCGCTGACCTCAACGAACGCCTGTTCACCGTTTCCGGTGACCTCGCCGACGACCTCGACCGGGGCAACCTGAACACCACGCTCCGCAAGCAATTCGCGTCCAACAAGATCCGTCTCCCCGAAACGGTAAGCCTGTCCAGTCGGCGACCCGGCTCGACCTGGACCATCCGTGGCTCCGAACCCGAACACGATTTCCTGGTGATTCGTTCGGCGGGACGACTGGCCGTCTACCGTGACCTGGGACAGGACGACAGGCATCGCGGTTTCAACTTTGTTCCCGAGCAGGGAGACCTGATGGTCTGGGTGGGACATCGACCGTTTGTCGACAGCCGCATGAGGCTGTACGCCGGAAGTGGTGACGATGACCTGCTGAGCCTGCACCGGCGGACACGGGCTGCCCTGAGGCTGCGGAGACTGGTGGTCGGCACCGGCGAGGGTCGGCAAGTGGTCCGCGTGCAGGTGGCCAACGAGACCTCTGATGCACTGGAAGTGATTCTGCCGCCCGGTGGTGCCAAGGCCCGCGAGAGGCTCGACAAATCCGATCTCGATGCCAACGCCTCGACCGCCTCGATCCGCAGCGACACACCCCAGACCGGTGACGCCCGCCTCTGGCGGTCGACCTTCGAGACTTTTGGCATCACTCACGTGCTGCCGCGGCTCCACGGCTCAAGCTCTCCCGACTATCTCTCGATGTTCGACCTGCTGCAGTATCCCAACCACTGGCAGTTGGTGAAGATCGGTTCCACCACCGCGGTGTTCTACCGCAAGGCCGACGCTGTCAATGCGATCGTGCCGTTTCTGGATTCTCACACCAGCGATTTCGTCGAGACTGCGTTTCGCACCGTCACCGACAAGCTTGAGCCTCGTCCCGAACTGGCCCGCAGCGAAAGCTCCTACACCAGCTTCCTCACTCAAAAACGCAGTGCCGTGGTGCCGTCGATCGCCCGGGCCTCCCACCTGGCACAGATCCTCAAGAGCAGCCAGTCGAACCCCGGATACCAGCAGGCTCTGCAGGAAGTCGGATTGCGTGTGGCCAACCAGGAGTTGACCGGAGGCCCAAACAGCCAGGCGGCACTGGCCGTACTGGCCCAGACCGCCGCGATCGCTCACATGGCCATCCGTTCAGCCAACGAGGGGTTGGCGGCGGTACCTGACGATGTCAACGGTTTCATGGTTCTGGGCATCGCCTACGCCTGTCTCGATGACATCGAGTCGGCATTCCGCGGTGGAGATCTCAGTTCCCCCTGGGCCAAGCGACGGTACTACGAGTCGATCCTCGCACTCAACCAGGCCATCGAGCTCGACCACAACCACGCCGAGGCGCTGTTCACCCGCTACCAGCGGCTCCGACGACTCAATCGACGGGACCTCGCTCTCGAATCGTTGAAACACTTCGACGAACTCACCCCGTTGCCCAGAGGAGCCGGTGAGGAACAGGTCGAACTGCGTCGACGTGAGGTCGACGACCCCCTGCAGGAACTGATCAGTGAAGTCGAAGGGATCAAGAAGGAGATCGCCCAGAGATTCAACCCCGAAGACGGCAGCGAGCCGCCCAACCGGCTCGAACACGCGATGTTGCTGACCCAGGAGCAACCCGGCCGTGGCGTCTTTATCGGCACAGCGCTCAAGCTGGTCAACGACGACGCGCAGCTGGCTGCCAGCCCGGATGTCCGGCTGCTCAAGGCACAATGGATGATGGAAGCCGGCATCTTTCTGGACGAGACCACCGCCATGACTCTTGACGAGATGTTTCAGGAGCTCGGTGAGCAGGGAGATCGGGGTGCCAGCCGGACCACGCTGGCGATCAGCCGGCTGGCCTACGCCGACTACGAACAGGCCAACCAGTTGTGGCAAGGTGAACTGGCCCAGCTCGAACAACGACGGCTCGGTGACGCTCTCAGGAAACTGCCGCTGATCCTGCCTCCCCTGCAGTGGCCATTCGATCAACTCAACTCGACGATGAACCTCGTGCTGCTGCACCCGAGCATGCAGAGCGAGATCCTGTTCAACGTCGCGATGTGCCACCTCGAGGCCGGCAGGGTCAACCAGGCCGGCGACGAATTGACCCGACTCCTCGACGACGTCCCCGATTCGCACCTCCGACCGCTCGCCCAGTTCTACATCTCGCAGATCACCAACAAGTCGCTGGAACTGATTGACAGCGTGGGACCGATGGAGATGATCCCGGTCGAACCCGAGATGTTCGGCCCCGGACCCGAAGCGACACCGCCCACAAAAAAATGAGCGGCTCCCCGGGCGAACGCTACTCGGCCATCTCCTGCCCAAAGCTCAGCCGCATCTGCGGATCCAGCTGCTGCTGAAATTCCTTGAACAGCAAGCTCGGCTGGATGTCCTCGTTGTGCTGGTACTTGTCGCTCTGGTACTCGGTCACGTCTCCTGAAATGGAGTGATAGGAGATCTGGCAGATCGGCACTCCGGGATAAACCCGCACCGGCTGTACGGCGAACATCTCGAGCGTCCAGTACCCGCTGAATCCAATGTCGCCGAACCCGTTGGTGCAGTGAACGAACAACCCCAGCCGTCCGACCGAACTGCGACCCTCGATCATCGGAACCAGGTTGTGTGTCTCGGTCCGTTCAACCGTCCTCGCCAGGTACAGCTGGTTGGGATTGAGCACAAAGCCCTCGGGCGGGATCGTGTAACGACGGAAGCGGTTCGGCCGTTGCATGTCCAGCACGATCTCCTCGTAGACCAGGAGTTCGTTGTGCAGACTGAGGTTGTAGCTATTGGGATTAAGACACTCTTGGTTGAACGGCTCGATCAGGATGTTGTCACCCAGTTGGGCGGTAATTTCCGACCCGGTCAGGATCATGGCAGCGTCCCTTCCGACCTGTGTCCCCAAGCCCGGTCAACCCTCCGGAGCCAACCACAACGCGAGACACCGTAGTCCCAATTGGTCGTGGTTGCAACAACCCTCCGTCCGGTCGCAGGCCACAACACGACAATCCCCCATCCGTCCTCGAAGTCACAAAAACTCAAGAACCAGGACTCGCACCCGAGTTCCTCAGGATCCGGTCCCCGCTCAGGACTCCAGCGGCGACAACCCGACCCGCTCGCAACACCTCAACAGCGGACACTCCCGGCACTGAGGCCGCCGGGCGATACAGATCTTCCGCCCATGGTGAATGATCCGGTGAGAGTAGGCGATCCACTCCTTCTTCGGCAGCAATCCCATCAAGTCCTTCTCGATCTTCTCGGGATTCTCCTGGGTGGTCAGCCCCAGGAGATTGCTGATCCGTTTGACGTGCGTGTCGACGACCACTCCGCTGGCGATGCCGTAGCAGACCCCCAGCACCACGTTGGCCGTCTTGCGGCCGACCCCGGGCAGTTTGATCAGGTCCTCGACCTCCCGGGGAAACTCACCGCAGTGATCGGCGACCAGGCCCTGGGCCATTCCCTTGAGACTCTTGGCCTTGGCGCGGAAGAATCCGGTCGACTTGACGATCCGCTCGATATCGCGAATCCGCCCCTTGGCCAACGTCTCGGCCGTCGGAAACTTCTCGAACAGCGCCGGTGTCACCATGTTGACACGTTCGTCGGTGCATTGTGCCGAGAGAATCGTGGCGGCCAACAGTTGGAACGGGCCGTCGTGGTGCAGCGCACACTCGGCATCGGGATAGGCCCGCTTGAGTCCCCGCAGGACCTTTCTGGCCCGGGACTTGGTCTCATCGTTGGGAACGCTACAACCCGACCTGACCATCAATCAAACCACAACAGCAGAGAACCGCCCGATGGACACCGCTGACGGCGGCTCCTTAGAATCGAAGCACCAGACCCGAAAAACCCGGACCGGAATCGGACCACGACGGCCCGATGTGACCACTCCAGAGATCATACGCGGCGATCGTCCGACCGCAATCCTCTGATGCCACAAGACCCACCCCCACCCTATCCGTCCCAGTACCTCGAGGGACTGCAACTGTTCAACGAAGAGCAGTTCTTCGAATGCCACGATATCCTGGAGGAACTCTGGTCGGACATCGTCGGTGACGAAAGACGGTTCTACCAGGGGCTGATCCAGGTCGCGGTGTCGCTGTTTCATTTCGGCAACGGAAATCTCGGGGGTGCCCGCAAATTGTACCACTCCTCCAGAAGCTACCTCGAAGGGTACTCGTCGCCCTACATGGGCCTCGACCTCGACAAACTGCTCAACGACCTCCGGGTCTGCTTCCAGGACCTGCTTGACGCCGGCAACGAGTATCCCACCGACTTGACGATCAACGAATCTCTCATTCCCCGTGTCACGATCCCAACTTCATGACTCCAATCGGATCAGATCCTGAACAGCTGCGGAATTTCACCGGCCACGTGCCGTTGTTTCCCTTGCCCGACGCGGTGCTGTTCCCCAACGCGTTGCTGCCGCTGATGATCTTCGAGCCCCGTTATCGGCAGATGGTTACCGACGCGTTGGCTGGAGACGGCCTGATCGCGATGGCACTGCTGAAACCGGGTTGGGAGGAGAGCTACGAGACGAAGTCGGCACCGATCCGTTCGACGGTCTGCATCGGCCGCATCGCCTCGTCGAAACTGCTCCCCGACGGCCGCTACCAGATCGTGCTCGAAGGCCTGACCCGAGCCGAAATTCTCGACGAGGACCAGTCGTCGGTCGAGTATCGGATTGCCCGTACCGAACTGAGCCCGGACATGCCGACCGGACTGTCCCGCGACGAGCGACTCCGCCGGCAGCGCGAACTGCTGGTTGGGTTCCAGCAGGTGGCAGCCGGCTGCGACTTCGACCGCACCTTCCACGATTCGCTCGATGCCGATCTTCCGCTCGGTGGTCTTTGCGACGTGATCGCCTACTCTCTTCCACTGGAACCCGACGTGGCGCAATCGATTCTCGAGGAAACCGACGTCGCAGCCCGTTCACTGTTGGTCCTCGAAGAACTCCGGAACTGCATCGGATCCGGTGTCGGCCGCCCCTCGGTCTTTCCACCTCCCTACAGCTTGAACTGACCCGGCCGCAGATTTCTCGTGTGAGTCACTCCCGACCCCGCTTTCCATGGGTCCCAACGTACGAGCCAAAGATGTCCAGCACCTACGAAGTCGACGCCACCGGCACCGCTCTTCCCACATCGCCGGTCGATCAACCGCGGATTGCCCTCGCCGTTCGAGAGATCCTCGAGGCGATCGGTGAAGACCCCGAGCGTTCGAGCCTGCTCGAAACACCCGAACGTGTTGCGAGAATGTACGCCGAGTTGTTTGCCGGCCTGCACTCCGATCCCGCGAGACACTTACAGAAGTGTTTCGAGGAGCAGTTCGACGAGTTGGTGCTGGTCCGCGAGATCAGCTTCAACAGTCTCTGTGAACACCACCTGTTGCCGTTCATGGGAGTGGCTCATGTCGGTTACCTCCCCAATGGACGAATCGCAGGCCTGAGCAAGCTTGCGAGAGTGGTCGAGGAGGTCTCACACCGGCCCCAGGTCCAGGAACGGATGACCGAGCAGATCGCCGACCTGCTCGATAAGGAACTTGACGCCAAAGGCGTCGTGGTGGTTCTCGAGGCCACTCACACCTGTATGACAATCCGCGGAGTCCGCAAGCCGGGCAGCCTGACGGTCACCAGTGCGGTGCGGGGTCTGTTCAAGACCAACCAGTCGAGCCGTGCCGAGGTCATGTCGCTGATCAATCGCAGCTGAGATCGGTTCGTTGGCGCCGGAGGATCCCCGTGATCGCCCAGTTCGCTATCCGGTTGATCTGCGGAATGAGCCTGGTGTGGTGGCTGGCGCCCCGCAAACAGATCACCGACGGATTCTTCCGGATCCAAATGCTGATCGTCCTCGGCCTCGCTGTTCTCGCCGCCCTGCTCGGTTCCGAACCGTTGGGCGAAACCCGAGAGATGTCCTCATCGGAAGCCGACGTCCTGGTCGGCTCCGTCGCCGACACGTGGCTGTGCGTGGCAACCGCCGTGGTGGCCTATCTCGGCAGCGTCGCCTGGGCCCTGGGACGACGTCGTCTGGGCACATCCTGCATCGCCGCCGTCACCGGACTCTCCATGGTACTGCTGATCGGACCGGCATGGCCCGCTCCCCCGATCTCCTCGTTGCACCTTCTGCTGGTGATCACCTCCGAACTCGCCACCGCCCTGTTGCTGGGGGCAGCGATGGTCAGCATGCTGCTGGGCCACTGGTACCTGACGGCCACGGGCATGTCACTGGCCCCCCTGTGGCGGCTCAACACCGTTTTCGGAGTCGCCACGCTGTTAAGAATCGTGCTGGCAACCATCGGGCTGTGGCTCGTCGACAACCTACCCGGCACCGACTACCACATGACACTACTGGCACTGCGGTGGCTGGTGGGATTGTTGGGACCGTTGGTCGTCGTCGTGATGGTCTGGAGAATTCTCAAGTACCGCAACACACAAGCCGCCACCGGGGTACTCTACACGGGCGTGCTCCTGACCGTCACCGGAGAACTGGCCGCCACCCTTTTGTCTCGCGAGTTGTCACTGCCAGTCTGATCTCAACCGGGCCTTCGTCCCCGTCGGCCGCAAGCAGCCCTTTCACGTTCCCCCGCCAAGACCCACTCGACGATGCAACTCGATTTCACATGTCCGCAATGCCAGCAGACCAGCCGGATCTCCGATGGCCTGGACGACGGCCGACTCGACTGCCCGGCCTGTGACTTCGCGACCACGACTCCGGCCACGGCGTGGGAAGGGAATCGGCTAGCCGAGTGTCTGCTGTGCGGCGAACGGGATCTCTGGCGACAGAAGGATTTCCCCCATGTCATCGGGCTGGGCCTGGTCGTGCTCGGAGGGATCCTCTCAACCGTCGCCTGGTACCAGTACCTTCCGGGTGTGGCGATCGGGATCCTGATGGGATTCGCACTGGTCGATTTGGCGTTGTATAGTCTGATGAAGGACGTGCTGGTCTGTTACCGTTGCCAGTCCCGTCACCGCCTGGACGGGCCGACCGACGACTACGAGCGGTTCAACCACGAGCGTGCCGAGCGGTACCGCCAGGAGGCGCTACGCCACCCCCCCACCGCTTCTGCACCGCGCCCAAACGGCGACACCGACCCGTAACGGGAACGAGTCCGTCAGACGGGATGATGGCCCGGCCACGCCCCACAACGAAATCTTCGACGAGTCCCCTCCGGAGCTGCGCACGCGTGGACGAGCAACGCCAGCGGATGATCGAGGACTTGGGCAGCGTGCTTGACGGCGAACTGCTCGTCGATCCGCTCTCGACGAGTCTTTATGCCAGTGACGCCAGCCTCTACGAGATCCAGCCACTGGCGGTCGCCCGTCCCCGAACCCGGGATGATGTCGTCGCGATCGTCAAATACGCGACCGAAGCTGATCTCGGAGTGTTTCCGCGAGGAGCCGGAAGCGGCGTCGCCGGCGGATGCCTGGGAGCGGGTATCGTCGTCGACTTCTCCCGGCACCTGAGACACATCCTCTCGGTCGACGCTGACACGGTGACCGTTGAGCCCGGAGTCGTTCGGGATGAACTCAACCGGCACCTCCGGCCCCTGGGGCGCTACTTCCCTCCCGACCCCTCCAATGGACCGGTCACGACAATCGGAGGGATGCTGGCCGTCGACGCCGCCGGGTCACGATCGGTGCGAGTCGGCTCGACGCGAGACCACGTCGAGCGGCTGGAAATGGTCACAGGCGACGGTTCGGTGATCGAGGCAGCGAGCGAACCGTTGGTGCAGAGAGCCACGGGAGGCGTTGATCTCACCGACCCCCACCAGAGACTCTGCGACGGTCTCGAGCGGGTCCTGCGCGAGAACGACGAGTTGATCCACGAGAGGCAGCCCAACCTGCAACGAAATTGCAGCGGCTATCATCTCCGTGGCGTTCTCGCCGACAACCGGCTCGAACTGGCTCGCCTCCTGGTCGGTTCCGAAGGCACGCTCGGGCTGTTCACCCGCGCCACGCTGCACACCTCTCCACTACCGGAATACCGCGGCATCGTGCTGCTGCTGTTCGGAACACTCGGAGAGGCCACTCGGTGTGTGCAGGCGATCGCTGCCTTGCAGCCGTCGGCCTGTGACTTGATGGACCGGCGGGTGCTAAGCCTGGGACGCGACTCGGATCCGCGGTTCGAGTCGATGATCCCCGTCGGGAGCGAGGCCGCACTGATCGTCGAACAGGCCGGGATGAGTGAACGAGAGACTCGAGATCGAATTGCCCGGGTGGTCTCGGCGGCACGCGGCACCGCCCAGTCCACCCGAGTCGCCTTCGAAGGCCATTCCTTCGAAGACGTCGAATTCCTCTGGTCGTTGCCTCAGCGGGTCGTCCCGCTGCTGACCCGGCTCAAGGGCATAACTCGCCCATTGCCGTTCGTCGAAGACATCGCCGTTCCACCCGAACAGCTCCACGAGTTCCTCACCTCGGCGCAAAGAGTGTTTCAGGAGCACGAGGTCACCGCATCGTTGTATGCTCACGCGGCCGCCGGACAACTGCACCTGCGACCATTTCTGCCCTCCCCGTCCATCGACGGTGGTGCCCGACTCGAGACACTGGCCGCAAGCCTCTACGAGGAGGTCTTCCGGATCGGTGGAACGATCAGCGGAGAGCACGGCGACGGTCTCTCACGAACGCCCTTCGTCAGAGAACAGCACGGACCACTCTACCGCGTTTTCCAGCTCATCAAGGACCTCTTCGATCCCCAGGGACGGCTCAACCCCGGCAAGATCATCTCTGACGAACACCGGTTGAGCCGACTCGAGTTCCGGGCCGCGGGATCGGTGGAGGCCTCGACCGATCCTGACACGGCAGTTCCCGTCTCCAACGACCCCGAACTGGTCCCGCTGGGATTCTCGTGGGGACTCCAGGGGCTGGCCGACGCAGCCGGAGACTGCAACGGCTGTGCAGCCTGTCGCACCGTCTCGCCGTTGCAACGGATGTGCCCCTTCTTTCGCATCGACCCGTCCGAACATGCCAGCCCACGGGCGAAAGCCAACGCGATCCGGTCCGTGTTCAACTCACAGGACCCCTTGTCCCTCTCCTCCGACGAACTCGGACAACTCGCGTCGTTGTGCTTCAACTGCAAGCAATGCCAAATCGAGTGTCCCGGCCACGTCAACGTTCCCCAGATGATGGTCGAAACCAAGGCGGCACGGGTTGGTGTCGATGGAGGGTCCCGGGCCGACCGAGCCGCCGCCCGCATCCACGAACTGGGTGCCCTGGGTGGGCTGGTCCCGCGGGTGACCAACTGGATGCTGGCTCAGCCACCCGCCCGATGGATGATCGAGAAACTGCTGGGGATTCATCGGGAACGCCGGTTGCCGGCTCTGGCCCGGCGATCGTTTCTGCGAAACCTGCCGCGACGGTGGACATTCCGGCCGAGACCGGAAACACGGCCCAGGCCAGTCGTCTACTTCGTTGACCATTTCGCCAACCACCACGACCCCGAACTCGCCACCGCACTGGTCCGGATTCTCGAACACAACGACATCCCCGTCTACGTCCCTCGTGATCAACACCCCTCCGGAATGGCACTGGTCACTGCCGGCGACCTCGACACCGCCAAGCGACTTGCAGAATGGAATCTCAGGGAACTGGGCGAACTGGCTCGCGAGGGACACCGGATCATCTGCAGCGAGCCCTCGGCAGTGGTCTGCCTGCAGCAGGAATACCCCCGGCTGGTAGATCATCCCGACGCTCCTGCGGTGGCCGAACAGGTGGTCGAAGCGGGCACGTTCCTGGCCGAACTCCACGCCGCTGGCCGACTGTCGCTGGATTTCCAGCCGCTGGAATTGGCCGCCGGCTACCACGCCCCCTGCCACCTCAAGGCACTGGGCGACCACGACTCGATGCGAGAATTGCTCGGTTTGATTCCCGGTTTGCGGGTTTCTACAATTGAGGCTGGTTGTTCAGGAATGGCCGGGGCCTGGGGAATCGCCAGAGACAACTTCGCGACCTCGATCGAGATCGGCCGCCCGCTGATCAACAGGATGCAACAGGGGGATCTCGGAATCGGTACCACCGAATGCAGCGCGTGTCGATTGCAAATGCAACAGTATACCTCCACCCCGACTCTTCATCCCCTGAAACTGATGGCACTCGCCTACGGCCTGGTCCCGGAAATCAGGCAGCGGTTGCCGGAAACCAATGGCCACCCCAACCGTCAAACGACCCGTGGACTGGTGATCACGTGAAACTGGCCGTCCAACTGTATGCCCGTGCACGTGATCTCGCCGGTCTCGACCAGGTCGAACTGGAACTCATCGAACCGGCCTCCATCGGAGATGTCCGCACGGCACTGGCCGATCGCATCCCGGAACTGGCTCCCTTGACTCGAGGACTGCTGATCGCCGTTGGCACCGACTACGCCGACGACTCGTTGACCGTGGCCGCCGGCGACACCGTTGCCTGCTTCCCACCGGTCAGCGGCGGCTGAGGTGATCCACACCCACACCACAACACCGTGCCATGATCCGACTGACACACGATCCGATCGACACCCATCAACTGACCGAGTCGGTCCGTGACCACGCCGCCGGTGCGGTCGTGCTGTTCCTGGGCACTGTCCGGGAACTGACCGAAGGCCGACGCACCCTGGCACTCGACTACGAGGCTTACCCCGAAATGGCGACGGCGAAACTCGAGGAGATCGCCGAGACCGCTTCCAGGAAATGGCCGATCACCGCCTACGGAATCATCCATCGACTCGGACACCTCGACCTCGGTGATGTCAGCGTCGCGGTTGCCGTCAGTTGTCCCCACCGGGTCGAGGCCTTCGAGGCTGGCCGATTCCTGATTGACACTCTCAAGGAGATCGTGCCAATCTGGAAGAAAGAGAACTTTGACGACGGGACAACCGAATGGGTCCATCCGGGCCTGGACGCCTCCACCGACACACCCGTTTCCAACTGAACGCCCCCAGACAAGCAGCAAGCACCCATGACTGACAGCCATCCACTTGTCGACAGCTTCGGCCGTCTTCACAACAACCTGAGAATCAGCGTCACCGACCGCTGCAACATCCGCTGCTTCTACTGCATGCCGGCCGATAACGTCGAGTTCATGCAGCGAAGTGAGCTGCTGACGTTCGAGGAAATCGAAC
>DLVV01000317.1:19809-22632 GCA_003445035.1 Planctomycetaceae bacterium
CGACCGCTGCAACATCCGCTGCTTTTATTGCATGCCGGCCGACAACGTCGAGTTCATGGATCGTGGCGAATTGCTGACATTCGAAGAGATCGAGCGTTTCGTACGGGTGGCGGCCTCGCTGGGAATCAACAAGCTGAGACTCACTGGCGGAGAGCCGCTGGTACGACGAAACCTGTCCGAGTTGATTGGACGCCTGTCGATCATCGAGGGCATCGACGATATCGGCCTGACGACCAACGGCATCCTGCTGGCCGATCAGGCGGCCGACCTGCACGCGGCCGGCCTTGCCCGTATCAACATCAGCCTCGACGCACTCGATCCGATTCGCTTCAAAGAGGTCACCCGGCGTGAAGGTTACGAGAAGGTGCTCGAGGGAATCGAGGCCGCCCGAGTGACGGGATTTGACCCAATCAAGATCAACGCGGTCTCGATCCGCGGCCTCACCGAAGACCAACTGGTCCCCTTTGGCCGCCTGGCCCGGGAAACCGGCATCCAGGTGCGATTCATCGAATTCATGCCGCTGGATGCCGACAATGCGTGGGAGCGGGACCAGGTGCTGTTCGCCTCGGAGATTCGTGAGCGGCTCGAAGCCGAGTTCGGACCACTGGTGGCCCGCGAACGTACCGATCCCACCGCTCCAGCCAGCCAATTCGAATTCGCCGACGGTGTGGGGCAGGTGGGTTTCATCGCCTCGGTCAGTGAGCCCTTCTGTGGCAACTGCAATCGGTTCCGCCTGACGGCCGACGGCAAGCTCCGCAACTGCCTGTTCAGCCTCGAAGAAACCGATGTCAAGGGACTGATTCGCGAGAGCGGAACCGATGAGCAGATTGTCGAGGCCATCGCCGCATCGATCCACGCCAAGGCCGAGGGTCACGAAATCAACACGGCCCGTTTCATCCAGCCCGATCGGCCGATGTACTCGATCGGCGGCTGACCGGTCCCTTTCGGATCCTCCGGAATCCCGCTCGTGCCCCATATCTATCTCGACAATGCGGCCACGAGCTACCCAAAGCCCGAATCGGTCTACGCCGCTGTCGATCACTACAATCGGTCGCTGGGAGCCGCAGCCGGCCGTGGTGGGTACCGAACCGCCGTCGAGGTCGATACGGTCCTGAGACGTTGCCGCAAGCGTGCAGCCGAGTTGCTGGGGGCCGAATCGCCCGAACGGGTGATCTGGACCTTCAACGCCACCGACGCGATCAACATGGCCCTGCACGGACTGCTCGACCACGGTGACCATGTCGTCACCACCGCCGCCGAACACAATTCGGTCCTGAGACCGCTCGGTGCTCTGTCTGACAGGCGGGACGTCGACGTGACGGTGATCGATGTCGACGCAACTGGCCAGGTTGACCCGATGGCGGTCCGAAACGCCCTGAGACCCTCCACGCGGCTGGTGGCGGTGCAACACGCATCGAATGTCACCGGGGTCGTACAGCCAATCGACGACATCGGATCGATTGCACACGAGAACGGGGCCCTCGTCCTCGTCGACGCGGCACAGACGGCCGGCCACCGACCGATCAACCTGGCTGACTGGCCCGTCGACCTGCTGGCCTGTGCCGGACACAAGGGCTTACTCGGCCCACTGGGCACCGGGTTGCTATACATCCGTCCCGGTGTTGAAGACCGGATGACGGGTTTACGTCAAGGGGGTACCGGATCCTTCAGCCAGGAGGATCGGCAACCAACCACGATGCCCGATCGGTTCGAGGCAGGAAATCCCAACGCTCCGGCGCTGTTCGGACTCGACGCCGGCCTGGCATGGATCGAGGAACGAGGGATCAATGCGTTGGTGACCCACGAGGAGGCACTGGTCGAAAGACTGGTTGCCCGACTCGAACCACTCGCGGATGTGACAGTGATCGGCCCCGCTCCGGACGCACTCCGGGTCGGAGTGATCAGCCTGGTCTCCGCAACGCTCGAGCCACACGTGCTGGCCACGGTGCTCGACGAGTCGTTCGGGATCCAGGTCCGGGCCGGATTGCATTGTGCTCCGGGAGTGCACCGCGCCGCGGGTACGTTTGACGATGGGGGCACCGTGCGACTGAGCGTCGGGCCGTTTTCGACAGCCGAGGAGATCGATGAGGCCTGTGAAGCCGTCGCAGCGGCGACCGGCAGTTAGGCCGCATCCTCGATCGCCACCAGTTTCGGGATCGCTATCGCCAGCCCCGTGATCGCACCATGGTGGGCCAGCAACGTGTCAGTGCGATGCCTCAGGAACTTGCAGGCCTCCGGAGCCGGCGATGTCGACAGGTATTCGTCGCACAATCGCTCGGCCACATCATCGAACTTCGAAGCCCGAGCCGAATGAACGTGGTAGCGACCGGCAAAGCGACGATGGTCACCGTCGAAGCAAGGCCCGACGTGGAATAACTCGTGAAAAACCGTCACCAGTTTCTCACGATACGTCAGATCCAGAAACCGGGGCAGGCAGAAGGTGAGAATGTAAAGCCGTTCACGACCACCGAGAATCAACGGCTCGATCCTGAAACGACGACCACGGCGAAGTCCCTCACTCGCTCCACCCTCAAACCGCATCGGCGTCAACTTGGCCCAGAGGCCGGACCGGCCGCCGCGTCGAGCACGGGTCACACATACAGCCAAATCGTCCATGCGGACATGAGCCAACACGGGGACCCGGTCGGCGATATCCTCACACAGAACACGCATCGCCGCGCAGAAATCGAACTCGACCAGATCGTTTCCCGATTCCATCAAGCCGATTGCCATCGACCGGGAATCCACAATCCGGACAATCCGAGGCGACCGGCTATGCGTCGTCCGCCTTCTTGCCATCCGCCTCGGGCTCCTCGTCAGCGG
>DLVV01000316.1 GCA_003445035.1 Planctomycetaceae bacterium
TAAAGTCGGCGGGCTCTTCGTGAGCCGTCGGTGAGCTCGCGGTGGTACTCGGAGAGCTGCTTCAGCTGTCCGGCATTCAGGGCCGGGGCCTGTTTCCGGACCAGCTCGAGGATGCCAGCAGGGGGCACCGTGGCGGTGTCGAGGCCGGGGTGCTGGGTGTCAGTGGCCGAGATCCGGAACCGGCCCAGCAGGTGCTCCTTGAAACGTGACTGGTGCCTGAGCGTGAAGACCAGGACCGACCCCTCGGCGATCTCCACCGGCTGCTTCAACTGGAAGACCGCCTGGCGATCCTGCGCGGTGTTGTGCACGCCGTCCCAGATACCCCACCCGGTCTTCTCGGATGGATCGATCGCCCCGGCGACTTTCCACGACTCTTCGCTGTGGTCGGCCACCACACCGGCGAATTCCAGTCTCCGAGCCTTGGCCGTGCCGTGCTCGAGTTTCACGGCGAACTCGGTCAGAACGAAGTTCGCCCTTCGGCCCGGCCCCTGGAATCCGAGGCTGGGGTCGGTCAGGGCCTCGAGCCGGAATCCGCTGATCCGCTTCAGCCCCGTCACCGCACGGACCTCGTAGTCGTCCCTGGTCGGCATCTTGCCGCTGACCAGCAGCGAACGGTCGGGCTGTGTCTTGATCTGTGCACCCTGGCGGGACTTCGCCGACCTGGGAGCCAGCGTGTGCCAGCCGTCGAGCGTCCCGGAATCCAGTTGCTTGCGGATCCGAGTGATCCAACGGTTTCGTTCGGTTTCCAGGCCGTCGAGCGGTCGCTCGAGAATGTTCTGCTGCTGCCGGATCAGGAAGTCGATCTGGTGCAATTCGGTTTGCTGTGCCCGGGTGGTCACGCGGGCAACCGGGTTGGCGTTGCCACCCTTATCGACCCGTCCCGACTCGGCGATGCTGTTGAAGTACGCCGAGAAGCGGTAGTACTCCTTCTGGGAGAGCGGGTCGAACTTGTGGTCGTGACATTTTGCGCATCCGAGTGTCAGAGCCATCCAGACGGTGGCGGTGGTGTCGGTACGATCCAGCACGTACTCGACGCGATTTTCCTCGGCGATCCGGCCGCCCTCACCGTTGAGTGGATGGTTGCGGTTGAACCCGGTGGCGACCAGTTGTCCGGGGGTTGCGGAAGGGAGCAGGTCGCCGGCCAATTGGTCGACGGTGAACCTGTCGAAGGGCAGGTTGTCGTTGAACGACCCGATCACCCATTCCCGCCACGGCCACATCACCCGTGTGCGGTCGCCCTGGTAGCCGTTGGTGTCGGCGTAACGGGAGGCCACCAGCCAGTTCCAGGCCATGTGCTCGCCGAAGCGAGGTGAGTTGAGCATGCGGTCGACGGCTCGGTCCCAGGCCCCCGGTCCGGTGTCGGACAGGAACACGGCCAGTTCGTGTTCGCTGGGCGGCAGCCCCAGCAGGTCGAAGGCCAGTCGCCGCAGCAGTGTGCGGCGGTTGGCCGCCGGTGCCATCGACAATCCGGCCGCATGTAGCCGGTCCAGGATGAACGTGTCGATGGCGTTGCGGGTGGGTGAGGGCCCTTCGGTCCGGACAATCGGCGGCGGCCGGCGGACCGGAGGCACCAGCGACCAGTGTCGACGGAACTCGCCGCCCTGGGCGATCCAGCGCCTGATCAAGTCTCGTTGGGCATCGGTCAGATGACGATTGGAGTCCTCCGGCGGCATTCGCACGTCCGGGTCGTTGCTGGAGATTTTCTGCCAAAGGAGGCTTTTCCGCGGCTGGCCGGCCACGAGCAGCGGTGGGTCGTGTGCCAGGGCCTCGCCGGCGATATCCAGCCGCAGGTCGGCCTTCCGCGCCTTCGCGTCGGGTCCGTGGCACTGGAAGCAGTTCTCCGAAAGGATCGGACGGATCTCTCGCTGGAAGTCGACCCGCGACGCGTCGTCGGCTGTCGCGACAGAAGTCGACAGCAGGCAGATCAGAGCGCAGATCCGATGGCGGTCCATGGGGCGGATTGTAGCATTCGCCGGGTCGCTGCGACTTGCTGGCGGCACGTTCCGCAGCGATTGCAAAACCCCGCCGCGGGGTCTCCAATGGCGTCCGGTCTTTCTCACCCGTTGGGGCTTTTCGTTATGAATCGCTGGCTGAATTTCCAACCACTGTCGATCGTGCTCGTATTGCTGTCTGGTCTTGGATCTCCGGTCCGCGAGGCCGAAGCGGCCGGGTCGCGCCCGAACATCCTGTTCCTGTTCGCCGATGACCAGCGACCCGACACGATTGCGGCGTACGGCAACTCTCACATTCGCACCCCCAATATCGACCGGCTGGTCCATTCCGGGTTCAACTTCCGCCGTGCCTACTGCATGGGGTCGATTCACGGAGCGGTTTGCCAGCCCAGCCGTGCGATGTTGATGAGCGGTCGCACGTTGTGGCGGGTGCCGATGAATCTCAAGGGCGTGCCGCTGCTCCCCGACGTGCTTGCTCGCAGCGGTTACGTCACCTTCGGCACAGGCAAGTGGCACAACCGGGCCGAGTCGTTCATCCGAGCGTTTCAACACGGCAAGTCGGTTTTCATCGGCGGTATGTCCGATCACACGAAGGTGCCAATCCGGGACCTGACCGCTGACGGAAAACTGACTTCTCCAAGGATGGCCAAGCGGTTTTCAAGCGAGGTCTTTGCCGATGCGGTGATCGATTTTCTCGACAGCCGGAAGGGAAAATCCGACAAGCCGTTTTTCGCGTACGCCGCCTTCACCTCGCCGCATGACCCCAGGCAACCACCCAGGAAATTTGCCCAGATGTACGCGTCCGATCGAGTCAAGCTGCCGCTGCCGGCCAACTTCATGCCGCAGCATCCTTTCCACAACGGGTGGATGGTGGGTCGGGATGAGTCGTTGGCGGCCTGGCCGCGAACCCCCGATGTGATCCGCAGTCAGCTGGGCGAGTACTACGGGATGATCAGCCACCTGGATGAACAGGTTGGACGTGTGCTGGCTGCGTTGAACAAAAGTGGTCACGCCGAGAACACGATTGTCGTTTACACCGCTGATCATGGCCTGGCCGTCGGCAGCCATGGGCTGCTGGGCAAGCAGAACCTCTACGAGCACAGCATGGGAACTCCGATGGTGATCACCGGCCCGGGAATTCCCCGGGGAAAATCCAGCGACGCCCTGGTCTACCTGTACGACCTGTTTCCCACCATCTGCAGTTGGGCCGATGTGGAGGTGCCCGGGAAGGTCGAGGGCCGAAGCCTGGCGGGTGTGATCAACGGGGACAGGCCGCTGGTTCGCAAGACGTTGTTCACGGCGTACGAGGACAAGATGCGGGCGGTGCGGGATGATCGGTACAAGCTGATTCGCTATCCGCTGATCAACCACACCCAGCTGTTCGATCTTCGCGGCGATCCCGATGAACTGAAGAACCTTGCCGGCGAACCGGGACAGGCTGGACGTGTCGAACAAATGATGTCGCTGCTCCAGACCTGGCAGCGGCAGACCGGGGACAAGACGCCACACACCTCAAAGAACCCGAAGTCGATGGTGATCGATCTGACGGGCCGAAAGCGGAAGCCCGATCGGCACCAGCCCGAGTGGATCATCCGGAAGTACTTCGGCGACGGGAAGTGATCCCTAGCTGGCCAGGGCTTTTTCGATCACCGACTTCATTTCCTTCGAACGGGGTTGCACGTGAGGCCGGAATCGGCCGATCACGTGGCCCTTGCGGTCGAGTACGAACTTCTCGAAGTTCCACTCGACTTTGCCCTTACCCGTCGGTGGGGCGTCCTGGCTGGTGAGGTACCCGTAGAAGGGTGCCGCCTGTTCTCCGTTGACCTCGATCTTGGAGAACAGGTCGAAGGACACCTTGTACTTCGCCTGGCAGAAATCCTTCACCTCCTGGTCGGTTCCCGCGGCAAAGCTGCCGAACTGGTCGGTGGGGAACCCCAGCACCGCAAAGTTCTCTTCGCCGTACTTGTCCTGCATGTCCTGCAACTGCAGGAACTGGATGGTCAACGATCAGCGACTGGCGATGTTGACGACCACCACGACTTTGCCGAAGTAGCGAGCGAGGTTTACCGGCTCCCCGTCGATCGACTTCACCTGGAAATTCAGCGATTCAGGGACCGGGCCCACGGGCGATATTTTCTGTGGCCGCTGGTCCTGGCAGCCGAACGCAACGAGCACCACGGCACCCAGTGTTGCGATCATCGCGGTGTTCATTCGGGTGCGTTGCATCGGTCGCTTCCGCGTCGTCGGGAACCCATTCAGGATAAGCGGCGGTCCGAGGGTGGGGCAAGTGGTTCATCTGGTCGCCTCGGGTCCGGAAACTGCAGCCGCGGAACCCCGCGACCGCCACTGGCGTCGCAAAGCTAGTCCACCACACATCAGCAGCAGCAGCCCGATGGGAACACCGACGATTGTCGGTTGGTACCACCAGCCGTTGATGGTCATCCAGGTGATATTGGTCCCGTGTGAGACTTCACATCCGGGCAGCGACTCCTGCAACGCCAGCACGCCGCCAGCGGTGATCTCCGGGCAGTCATTGAGATTGACCCATTCGAGTTCTTCGAGAGTTGCGACCGATGCGAGACCCGCGTCGGAGATCTTCATGCAGCCGTCCAGCCAAAGCAGTTCGAGGTTTTCGAGTTGCTCAAGCTGCTTCAGCCCCACATCGGTGACCGGCATGTCGGTGAGATGGAGTTCGTGCAGGCGAGTCAGTTCCGAGATATGAACCAGCCCGGCATCGGTGATCTTGGTGTTGCCGGGATAGACACCGAGGTTGAGCCTGGTGAGCCGTCCGAGGTGGGCGAGCGACGCCAGCCCGGCATCGGTGATCTGTTGGCAGTAAGCGAGCCGGACGGATTCGAGCGATCCGAGTTGTTCGAGATGGACCATGTGTTGGTCGACCAGCTTGGTGCCGGCCAGGTCCAGGGATTTCAGGCTGGAGAGCCTCTTCAGGTGGCGAAGCCCCGATCCATCGATGTTCGTCTCTGCCAGGCTCAGGCTCTGGAGCTTGACCAGGTCACCCAGGTGCACCAGGCCTTCGTCGGAGATCAGTTCCTCCCGCCGCCATCCTCCGGGCAACACGAGGGATTCGAGCTGTTGCTGATTGGCGAGGTGCACCAGCCCCTCGTTGGTGAGTGTCCATTCCGAAAGATCGAGATCGGGCCGTGGCGCGATGGCCTCGAGGTAGGGGGCCAGCCCGTCATCGATGTAAGCACCGGTAGGGAGCTTCAACACCGTGAAGTTGCGACCGGCCAGTTGCTTCAGGCCCTCGATCGTGACGCCCGTATCCGCGAGATTCAGTTTGACCAGTGACTTCAACCCGGCCAGCCGAGCCAGCCCCCGATTGGTCACCTGGCGGCAGCCGTCCAGGCGGAGGTCTTCCAGTGATTTCAACCCGGCCAGCCGTGACAGGCCTTCGTCGGTGATCTTTGTCTGGGTGAGCCCGAGAGATTTCAGTTGTCGAAGATCTTCGATGTGGGACAGATGCCGGTCGGTGAACTGGGGAGAACCCAGCCCGAGCCGCTGAAGATGTTCGAGACGACTCAGCGTGGCGAGAATCTGGTCGGACAGCCTGCTGTGGTGGTGGAACAGCACCTCGACGACGTGGCCCGCGTCATCACGGTTCAGCGTCGCATGGGCCCGCTCCAGCCGTGTTTCTGGCGAGTCGTCGTCCGCAGCGGCCGTTCCGGACGAGCTGGCCAGGGACAAGACCAGCATGGCCACCGGAAACAGGGTGGCCATTGTGCGTGGTGCAGCCGACGTTCGAGGCACCGTCATCTTCCTGGTGGCCTTTCAGATCAGTTTCGTGGCGACCCCAGTATAGCGACTGTCCCGGGTCAGCCATTGCCCGGGTTTCCGCAGTCGTTTCCCTGACCGTATCGGGCGGTCGTGCTAGGATGGACGGGCAATTCTCCAAGACACACCCACTTTCGAAAAGTTCATCCGTATCATGAAGTTTCCGATTGTCATCGCCACGGTGCTCGGCGGTCTGATGTCTCCCCTCCAGGCAGCCGATCCCGCTCTCTCCCCGCGGGAGCAGGTCGACTTTTTCACCGGCAAGGTCAAGCCGCTGCTGGTGAAGAACTGCTTCAAGTGTCACGCCGGTGCCAAGGTCAAGGGGGGGTTGCACCTGGACAACCGTGCCGGGTTGATGAAAGGTGGCGACAGCGGGCGGGCGGTCAACCTGAAGCGACCCGAGAAGAGCCTGTTGGTTGAGGCGATCGGCTACGAGCTGGAAGGCTACGAGATGCCTCCCTCGGGAAAGCTGCCGGCCGACCAGATCGAGATCCTCAAGCGATGGATCCGCATGGGTTTGCCGATCACACCCGATTTCGCCGGGAAGATTGGCGATTCAGACAAGAAAACGCCACAGGTCAATGCCCAGACGAAGGCGTTCTGGAGTTTCCAGAAGGTCAAACGGCCGTCGGCACCGAAGGTCAAGAATCGGGCATGGGCCAAGAGCCCGATCGATCGATTCATACTTGCCGGCCTGGAACAGGCCGGTCTGGCGGCCCCGGTCGCGGTGGGAAAGACGGCGCTGTTGCGTCGTGCCACTTATGACCTGACCGGATTGCCGCCGACGCCTGCCGCGATTGATGCGTTCCTGGCCGATGAATCGCCGAGGGCTTTCGAAAAGGTTGTTGACCGACTGCTGAAATCGCCTCACTACGGCGAAAAGTGGGCTCGCCACTGGCTGGATCTGGTCCGCTATGCGGAATCCAACAGCTACGAACGTGATGACACCAAGCCATATGTCTGGCGATTTCGTGACTACGTGATCCGGTCGTTCAACAGCGACAAACCGTTCGACCAATTTGCCCGCGAACAACTTGCCGGTGACGAGCTGGAAGAGGTGACTCCCGCCGGTATCGTCGCGACCGGATATTATCGCCTGGGCATCTGGCAGGATGAGCCGGTGGACCGGGAGCAGTCGCGGTTCGAAGATCTCGACGACATCCTGAGGACGACCACCGAGGTGTTCCTGGGACTCACCGTCGGCTGTGCACGTTGTCACGACCACAAGCTCGACCCGATCCGCCAGAAGGATTACTACCGGCTGCTGGCGTTTTTCCGGAACGTCCGTCGTTATGGGGTGCGTGGCGGGGGTTCGGTCAAAGATGCCAGTATCACCACGGTGGCGACCGCGACCGAGTTGAAACGGAACCAGGACCTGGTGGCCAGGCACAAGCTCGACCTGGCCGATGTCCTGAAGCGGCTGAAAGGACTCGATGCGAAATACAAGGACCTGCTCGAAGGTGGCGAGGTTGACGACTTCAAGCGAGAGCAGAACCGGGTGCCCATCCTCAAGAAGAAGGTGCCGGGGAAGCTGTCCAAGGAGAAGTTCGACGCCTACCAGAAGCTGGCCGCTCGCAGGGACCAGCTTCGTAAGTTCCGTCCACCCGGATTTTCACAGGCCCTGGTCGTCAAGGAACTCGGGCCCAAACCTCCGCAGACGTTCGTGCAGATCCGTGGCAACGCGCACGCTCGGGGAGACAAGGTCGAGCCCGGATTTCCACTGGTACTCTCACCGCCGGAACCCAACATCCGGCCGCTCGCCAAGGGCGCTCGTTCGGCGAATCGGCGACGGGCGCTGGCCGAGTGGATCACCAGCCGCGAGAACCCGCTGACGGCTCGGGTGATCGCCAACCGGCTCTGGCAGTACCACTTCGGCCGCGGCATCGTTGCCTCCTCGAACAACTTCGGCTTTGCCGGCCGGAAACCGACTCACCCGCAGCTGCTCGACTGGCTGGCTGCCGAACTGGTCGACGGGGGCTGGACGCTGAAGCGGATGCACCGCCAGATCATGCTTTCGGCCACTTACCAGATGTCCTCCCGCGCCAATGCGAAGGGGCTGGCTGCCGATCCCACCAACCAGCTGTTCTGGCGATACAACATGCGGCGGCTGTCCGCCGAGGAAATCCGGGACTCGGTACTCGCCATCAACGGTGCCCTGAACCGGAAGAAGATGTTCGGGCCGAGCATCTTCACGATCATCCCGCGCGAGATTCTGCAGGGGCAGTCACGGCCTGGAGCCGGCTGGGGCAATTCGTCGCCACAGGATCGCAACCGCCGCAGCATCTACGTGCACGTGAAGCGGTCACTGGTGGTGCCGATGTTCGAGAGTTTCGACGGGCCGGATCTCGACAACAGCTGCCCGGTGCGGTTCACCACCACACAGCCCACCCAGTCGCTGGCGCTGCTCAACAGCGAGTTCAGCCAGCGCGAGGCGAACGTATTTGCCGAGTTCCTCAAGAAACACGCGGGCAATGATTCCGCCGCGCAGGTCACACTGGCCCTGAAACGCGCTCTGCAGCGGACACCTACCGAAACCGAGGTCCGGCGGGGAGTGGCGTTGATCGATGCCTTCAAGACCCAGGACAAGGCGAGCCCGGAACTGGCCCTGAAGTCCTTCTGCCTGCTCGCGCTGAATCTCAACGAGTTCATCTATCTCGACTGAACCCGGCCGGAATACGTTCGGCCGAATCCGTTTCATCATCACAGCAGCCGATACCATGACACAATCACACGCGAACTTCTGTGGCCGGACCCGGCGCGAGTTTCTCTGGGAGACCGGGGCCGGTTTCACCGGCCTGGCCCTCTCGGGTCTGCTCGACGCCGATTTTCTCTCTCGCCAGGCCGTGGCCGCCGACGGGCAGAGGAAGTTCGTCAATCCGCTGGCTCCCAAGGATCCGCACTTCGATCCCAAGGCCACCAGCGTGATTTTTCTGTACATGTACGGTGGGCCCAGCCATATCGACACCTTCGAGTACAAGCCGAAGATGAAAGGCATGGACGGGAAGACCGTCGATGTGAAGACGTTCGGTCGAGGGGGACGGAAGAGCCGCGGGCGGATCGTCGAAACCCGGTGGAACTTCAAGCAGCATGGCAAGTGCGGCCAGTGGGTCAGCGACCTGTTCCCCCATTTTGCGACGTGTGTCGATGACGTGGCCTTCATCCACTCGATGACGGCCGACAGTCCGATTCACGGGTCGGCGATGCTGATGATGAACTCGGGCAAGATCGTCTCCGGCAGCCCGTGCCTCGGGTCGTGGGCCAACTATGGCCTGGGGACCCAGAACGAGAACCTGCCCGGTTTCGTCGTGATGCTCGACCCCCGTGGCGGCCCGATCAGCGGAGCAAAGAACTGGTCGGCCGGCTACATGCCCGCCAGTTTTCAGGCCACGATCATGAGATCCCAGGGCAACGCGATCCTGAATCTCAAGCGGCCCGGCGACCTCAGCGACTCGATGCAGCGACGGTTGCTGGACACGTTGAGGGCGTACAACAACGAGCACCAGGTGCGGCGGGTCGACAACAGCGACCTGGCTGCTCGCATCGCCAGCTACGAACTGGCCTACAAGATGCAGTCCTCGGCGCCCGAGGCAACAGATCTCACGCAGGAGACCAAGGAGACGCAGGAAGCCTATGGACTTGATCGCAAGGAGAGTTCGTACTTCGGCCGCCAGTGCCTGTTGGCTCGTCGGCTGGTTGAGCGGGGTGTCCGTTTCATCCAGGTCTACTCGGGTGGCAA
>DLVV01000056.1 GCA_003445035.1 Planctomycetaceae bacterium
GACGCGGAAGCCGAAACCGAGGAAGACTCCGACGGCGATGATGACGCGGAAGCCGAAACCGAGGAAGACTCCGACGGCGACGACAAGGAGTAACGCCCGCCGCGATCGGCCGGATTTTCCGGACAACCGTAACGGCCCTTCCGCCACAAGGCGGAAGGGCCGTTACATTTGCGCCAGTTACCCTCTCTACCTGACCGGAGAGGTTTACGCACACCGTTTACTTTGAGACCGACGGTGATCGCGGCCGATAAATCTCCACGGACAAACATGGGACCGTCCCGCAACCACGCCGGGACAACCGGTCACATCATTTTCGCACCTGCCCTTCATTGAATGCACCGAGGTATCATGCCGGCCACAGCAAGACAAACCGCGCGAGTCCAGGCTCCATTGGAAACCTATCTGCGAGAGATCAACCAAACCGATCTTCTGACAGCCGAACAGGAACGGGAGTTAGCGTTCCGCATTGAGGAAGGGGACCACGAAGCTCGCGACTTGATGGTTCGAGCGAACCTGAGATTGGTGGTCAAGATTGCCCGCGCATACAACAGCCACGGTTTGCCGCTTCAAGACCTCATCGAGGAAGGCAACCTGGGGCTGTTACGGGCCGTGGAGGGCTTTGACCCGACGATGGGGACCCGATTCAGCACCTATGGCAGCTACTGGATCAAGCAATCGATCAAGCGGGCTCTGGTCAACTCGGCCAAAACCATCCGCATTCCCGCTTATATGGTCGAACTGCTGAGCAAATGGCGGCGAGCCACTGCATTGCTCCACGAAGAGTTCGACCGCACCCCGACACACGAGGAAGTTGCGGAATACCTGGAATTGACTCCCAAGAAGTTGGCGATCGTCCGCAAGGCGATCCAACTCTACAACGCAACTCCCCAAAGCGAGGACGATTCGGCCTGCCTGATGGGCGAACTGGTCATCGATGATCGAAGCAAGACTCCGGATGAGGAGATCATCGAGAGCGACAACCTCCGCCACGTCTACCGCATGCTTGAGCGAATGGATCCCCGCGAGGCGGACATTCTCCGCATGAGATTCGGGTTGGACGGCGAAGAACCCCAGACACTGAAGGAAATCGGCGTCGTCCTCGGCCTCACTCGTGAGCGTGTGCGGCAGATCGAAGCCGAGGCCCTGAAAGCACTCGCCGAGGGCCTCGCTTCCGACTAGAGAGGCACCACATGACGTGGCCAACCGGCGTGTCGTCAACCCTCGAACGGCGACGCACCGGCCACACCACGGTAACTCAGGTCAAGCACTTCCACCGGATGAACGACACGAATGGGACGAACCCGCTTGCGCAGTGCCGCCTGCAGCTGCAACGAGCACCCGGCATTCCCGGTCACCACAACATCCGCCCCGGTGCTCTCGATGTGGGCCACTTTGCGTGCCACAAGGCCATCTGCCATTTCCGGCTCCGTGAGATTGTAGCTGCCTGCGGCCCCACAGCAGATATCTGACTCGGGCAATGGAATAAGTTCGAGTCCGGGAACCTGTTCCAGCAACTCACGGGGTGCCTGCCGAACCCCCTGCGCATGGACCAGATGGCAGGCGTCATGATAGGTGGCCCGCCAAGGCACTTCTCCTGTCGGTCGACGCAGCCCCAATTCGGCCAGAAACTCGGAAATGTCCTTCACGCGATCGGAGAACTCCCCAAGCACCTCGACAGCCGCCTGGTCCACTCCCGCAGTTTCCTCGCCCATGTGCCGGTAGTCTTTGAGCATCGAGCCACAACCGGCCACGTTGACAATGATCGCATCCAAGTCGTCGGGGAAGGCTTCGGCGTTCCGCGTGGCCATCGCCACGGCGGGCCCGTCTGAACCGCTGTGATAATGAATTGCCCCGCAACATCCCTGTTTTCTGGGAACGACCACTTCGCAACCATTGGCCTGCAGCACCCGTGCCGTCGCGTGGTTGGCTTCTGAAAACATGGCGTCACCGACACATCCGGTGAACAGGCCCACGCGGGCCCGACGCTCGCCCGTTGCCGGCAACAATTCCGGCAACGCCGAACGCTGTGGCCCCAGCCGTGGAAGCAATCGGTACATTCGGCCCAGTGGGCCAGGCAACAACTTCGGCAGCCCGACCCACTCGGCCACCCGATCCAGCCCCAGGCGTTGCATCAGCCTGGCCGGAGCCAATGCAAACCGGAGCCGCCGCGGAAAGGGAAACAGTCCGTAAAGCACCAGCCGCTGGAACCAACCTGGCTGTTCCGCCTTCTGCATATCGACTCGGAATGGTTCGATCAATCGGCCATATTGCACACCCGACGGACACGCCGTCTCACAACTGCGACAATCCAGGCACAGGTCCAAATGTCTTCGGACAGCGGGTGTCAAACCGATACGGCCGTCGACAACACCACGCATCAAGTAAATCCGACCTCTCGGGCTGTCGTTTTCGTTTCCTGTTTCGAGATAAGTCGGGCATGCGGATGTGCACAACCCGCAATGCACGCAGTCCAGAAACCGCCCGTAATCGATCCCACTTCCGATCGTAGGCGCCGAGACCGTCTGGACAGTAGTTTCGGGAGTTGTGCCACTCATCACTGATCCACTCCGCCAAGGGCGAGCTGCTGCAACGCCGCTTCAATTCCACGTCCCGGACTCAGCAACCCCTCCGGATCGAATTGCCGCTTCACCGCCGTCATCAACGACCAATCTGCCCGGGCCGAACCCCACATCGACAACGCGTTGTGCCATCCCAACTCACACCGTTCCACGACCAGCTGCCCTCCACCTTCAACGGCCAGATCACGAAGCGGTTCAATGACCTCCGCCGCCGTCTGGGCATCGATCGTATCGTCAGGAAGATGACCATAAACAACGCCGTTGCCGGCATGCGCCTGCACAGCCACGCCGGCGTCAATCGCCGCAACCACGAAATCCACGGTTCGCGACGGCTTCAGGCACGCCCGGATCGTCACCGGCGATTCGCCACCCAATTGATAATCGGTCAACGACGACCACAGCTTCGCTGTGTCCCCATCGCGAACCCACGTCACATCGGCTGCCCCTCCGGCACGAAGTTCCCGATCAAGCACGCCGGCCTGCCATTCCACCTCGACCGGATTCCCCTCCACCGCGACACCCAGCAGCAACGGCCCCGCCGGAAGCTCCTGTCGCGATTCAGCGGCCAATTGCCGTCCGGCCTTCGGCCCCAGCAATTCGATCGCAACCGGCCGCGCCCGCGACGTGGCCAGGTCCCCTAGCAGATCGCCGACGGTGTCCCCGCTATCGAAACAGGCCCACCCCATTGCCGAGGAGGTCGGCAACGGCTTCAGTTTCAGCGTCACTTCGGTCACAACCGCCAGGCTGCCGCCGGACCCCACCATCAACTTGCAGAGGTCATAACCGGCAACGTTCTTGACCACGCGGCCGCCGGCTTTGAACCGCCGTCCATCCACCGTGACACAGCCAATCCCGATCACATAATCTCGCAGCGTTCCGTATCCAAACCGCCTCGGGCCACCCGCATCACTGGCAATCGCACCACCAATTGTCGCCCGGTGAGCCAACGGTACATCGACCGGAAGCCGCTGCCCTTCCAGCTTGAGCGACTCCTGGATCAACGCCACACGACAGCCTGCCTCGACGGTCACCGTCATATCTCGCGCCGGATAATCGACCACCCGATCCAGTCGTGAGGTTGTCACCTCCACGCTCGCCGGATCTGCCGGAAATCCAAATCCCAACGATGTCCGGCCGCCAATCGGCAACACAGGTCGCCGATCCCCTTTTGCGTTGGCTGCCAGCAACCTTCCCAGTTCAGAAATTGTCGCAGGCACCAGCTCCCCGGTTTCGTCCGGCGTGGATTTGCGTTCCTCGTTCACGATGCTGCCTGCTTTCCCGGATGGGACCGTTCGATGTGCTCCATCCCACAGGCTCCGGCAGTTGGCAACATCTTCCCCGGACTACACGAACCGCGAGGATTGAACGCCATCCGAACGCTCGCCATCACTTCCAGGTCGTCCTCGGTGAACATCCGCTCCATGAACTCAAGCTTCTCGACTCCGATCCCGTGTTCGCCCGTAACGCTTCCGCCCAGATCGATGCACTTGCCGAGAATTTCGTCGCTGGCTCGAAAGACCCTCGCAATCTGTTCTTCATCTCGTTCGTCGAACAGCAGGATTGGATGAATATTTCCGTCCCCCGCGTGAAACACGTTGACGATGCGCACCCCGTGCCGTTTTCCCGCATCGGTGATGAATTCCAGGATCTCCGGCAACTTCGTCCTCGGCACGACACCGTCCTGCGTGCAATAACTGGGGCTCAACCGACCGATCGCTCCGAATGCCTGTTTGCGGCATTTCCAGAGCAACGCTCGTTGCTGTTCGGTCTCGGCTCGCCGCACTTCCCTGGCCCCCTGCTCCTGGCAGAGGCGTATGATTCGCTCGGCCTCATCGTCCACGGCCACTTCCAGTCCGTCCACTTCGATCAACACCACGGCAGCCGCGTCCAGGGGGAACCCAAACCCATAAGCCGCCTCGACGGCCTCTATGATGCCCTGGTCCATCATCTCAAGAGCCGCCGGGACGATGCCCGCCGCGATAATCTGACTGATGGCCTGGGTGGCATCCCCGACCGTCTCGAAAATACCCAACAATGTCCTGTACGCGTCCGGGTTCCGCGTCAACCGCACCGTCACCTCGGTACAAATGCCAAAGGTGCCTTCGCTGCCAACAAACAACCCGACCAAGTCATACCCGGCCAGACCCTCGGCCGGGCCACCCAACTCCACCACTTGCCCGTCCGGCAACACGACCTCAAGTGCCAGTACGTGGTTGACCGTCACTCCATATTTCAGAGTGTGTGGGCCACCGGAATTCGTGGCGACATTGCCGCCGATGGTGCAGGCCCCCTGGCTCGACGGGTCCGGAGCATAATGAAAGCCGGTGCCGGCCAAGTGTCGTGTGAGATGCAGGTTGACCAGCCCCGGCTGGACCACCGCATACCGGTCCTGGAGATTGACCTCCAGGATACTCTTCATGCGTGTCAGGGAGATCATCACCCCGCCACCCACCGGAAGGCATCCGCCGGCCAGGCTCGTGCCGGCTCCCCGCGGAACAAAGGGTACGTCGAACTCGTTGCAGGTCCGCACAATTTCGGCAACCTGCTCGGTGGCCGTCGGAAACAGCACCACGTCGGGCGCCTTCTTCTCAACCACGTAACCGTCGCATTCGTAGACGATCAACTCGTCGGCAGCGGCCAATACGCCGTCATCGCCGAGTAGCCGACGAAAGCGGGTGAGCAACTCCGTTGCAACGGGAACGATTCCATCCGGTACGGGTTGCGTAGAGGCCATGATCGGCCCATTCTACGTCGGCCGCACCAAGCGGGAAAGCCAGCATTGGCCCGAGTCCACGCTGATCCGGTTCAGCCCGCCACCTCAACGACGTTGGTTCGGCGACGGACGCCCGGCCGTGACCTTCGGCAGCATTCGATCCGGTGCACCCAACCGACGGGTTTCTCGACGGAGTGTGGCAAACCTCTCTTCCAACTCCGCGATCCGGATTTCCTGGCGTTCGATTCCGGCGCGGCTTGAATGGATTTGTGCCTGGATCACCAGCCCGGTCAGCCAGACCAGCGCCACCAAGCCAACAGCTCCCAGCAGGCGATAGATCAACGGCCCGTACCCCTCGGAGAGACCTCGTCCGGCACTGCGTTGTTTGGGCCTCTACCTCGGCTGGCCCAACCATGCACGAACGCCCGTGGTCTCTCTATCGACGCACCGCCGCACCACGAGCCACCTGCAATCGGGCGGCATCGGCCGGCATTCGCAATACCGTTCCCGGCTTCAGCTTGTGGGGATTGGGCAATTGGTCGCGGTTCATACGAAAGATCTGGATCCAGCGAGATCTTCGACCCAGGTGCATTTGAGCAATTGCCGTCAGGGTGTCTTTGGCGCCCACACTGTAGACCGGATTTCCATTGGCATCGATTTGGAATCCCACCGTCTGAGCCGGTTCACCCGTGGTAGCAACAGTTCGAGGCAACAAGCTGGCGTATCGCGTTTCCAGCAATTCTCTAGAGGGAACCAGAATCTTCATCCCGGGTCGCATCAGACGGGGGTCCGGAATCCGCTTCCGGTTGTATTCGGCAAGGGCCTGGAAATACTGAGCCGTCCCGTAGTGCCGCTGCGAGATGGTCCAGTAACTGTCACCCGACTCTACGGCGTGAACTGCGGCAACCGGGTCTCCGGATTGTGAATCACCCCGACCGATTTCGATCGGCGAGCGGCCATCGTCGACGATCGGCCGTGCTGGCTCCGAGACATCGAACGAACGAGGCAGCGTACTGGGAACCGTTCCACCGCCAAGATCTCGTCTCGCAACCGCATTGCCATCCGCCGCGAAGGGTGTCCGCTCCATCGCCGGAGATGACGACGGGCCCCATTGGAGTTTGCGACCTTCGTCCGGGCTGGACTGGTCGCGTGAATTGAAAGCCGGGGGGGCCAGAGCACCGTCTCTGCGCTGAGGATTTCGTTGAGCCGACAATTCCGGACCCTGTTCGTTTTTGGACAACCGCTGAGTGTTAGACGAAAACTCATCGCCGGCCCCATTCGCAAACAGAGCCGGAGCCCCCTCATTGGCGACGTCAAATGACGGCGGCTCGGCTAGAGGCTCCGGTTCACTCTGAGGAATCTCGCCCAATTGCCTGCGGCTCACCCCTCTTCCGCCATCATCCAGGGGAATTCGAGCCACCGAACCGGAGTTGTTTTGCCCGAATTGTCCGGACACCTCGGTTCCCGACGAACTGCTGGCGCCCCCATCGAACGTGTCCGAGCCTACACGTGCTGCAAAGCCAGTCTCCCCGCCATATGTTGCATTTTCGATACCGTCCGCGTCCGGGACGGATCTGTTCACGGCCTCCCCATCAGCAACCGCCGGTTGCTTCTCTTCGGGTTCCAGGGATTCGCCATCTCGTTGCCACAGGAACACCCCGGCCACCACTCCGACGGTGACAACCGCCAGACCGAGCCCCCAGCCAGTTCCCAGAGATCTAGCACTCGTCATCCTTGAACCTCCATCTCTCATGTCCCAACCGTCGCCAGCAAACGCGGCTTCAGTCGCCGAGAGTCCCAGTGTCCCATCGATCACGCCCGCATCGCGGCCCGCAGCCGAGCCGATCGGCTCCGCGGGTTCACTCGCTCTTCTCGAGGTGTCGGCCGGACCGGCTTGTGAGTCAAATTCGTCCATGTGTCCTGTTTCCCGAACGCGCGCTTGACGATTCTGTCTTCGAGCGAATGGAACGAGATGACAACCAACCGCCCGCCTGGCACGAGGCTCGCAGGCAGCGAGTCGGACAACGCCCGCTCCAGATGTACCAATTCGTCATTGACGGCAATCCGCAACGCCTGGAAGACACGTGTTGCCGGGTGCCGTCGCCCCCGACGCCCCCCCACGGCTTCGGCCACAGATTCGGACAGGTCTCGGCCCGTCCGGACAGGCGTCGACTTCCGACGTCGAACCAGTTCGCCCGCAATCCTGCGACTCTCCGGCTCGTCCCCCCAACCCCGCAGGCACTGTTCCAACTCCCCTTCCTCGACGGTTGCCAGCCATTCCCAGGCCGCGTGGCCTTGCGACGTATCAAAACGCAGGTCCAGCGGGCCATCGTGTTCAAAGCCGAACCCGCGACGATCGTCAGCGAGTTGATCCGACGAGAGCCCGAGGTCGAGCAACACGGCATCGATCGGACCGGTTGGCTGATCGGTCTCGGAAAGGATCGACGCGAGATCAGAGTAGCTGCCCTGGTGAAGCGTGCACCCGGGATGATCAAGAACCGTCGCAGCCATCTCGAGCATCGCCTGATCACGATCCAGGCCCAACAGCCGACCGTCCTGACCCAGTTCGACGAGGATTCGTGACGCGTGCCCACCCCCACCCACCGTGCCATCCACAACCAACTGGCCGGGACGGACGCACAGCCACTCAAGCACCTCGGCCACCAGGACCGGGATGTGGCAGGAGCGAGGCAGTTTCTCTGCATCCGATCGCTCAATCATTGACGAACGGTTCCGATTGACACGCGCGGGTTTGTAACGCTTTCCCGACACCGCGCGAAGACGGATTTTGAACAAACGGCTATCCCTTGCCCGCGTCTCCTTCACGTTCAACCGACAGCGAGATCTCCCGTTGCCACACCGCCTCGTAACGGGACACCATCGTTTCCAGGGAGAATTTCTCGATCACTTTCCGTCGGCCTCTCCGCCCCATCGCTTCAGCCGCATCACGATCCGCCAGCAACGCCAACAACGCCTCGCCCAGGATGGCAGGTTGGTCATCAACCACCACCATTCCGGTGTGGCCATCTTCCACGAGATCTCCGATGCCATGCACCGGTCTTGTCACAACCGGCCGTCCCGCGGCCATTGCCTCCAGCACCACGTTCGGCATCCCTTCCCACCGAGACGTCAGCAATAACCCGCAACTGCGAGCAAACAAGGACGGGATCTCCGACACTCGACCCAACAATACAACCCGTTCGCCGAGCCCCAGGTGCTCTATTCTCGCTTCAATACGCCCACGCAACGACCCTTCGCCGGCCATCACCAGCCGGCAATTGGGGTCTGACCTGCCGACCGCACCGAACGCCTCGATCGCTGCCAGCGGATCCTTCTGAGGTTCCAGACGCCCAATCCAGGCCACCACAGGAATCCCGGTGGCGATACCCCGATCGCCGAGATCCATCGGCTCGACACCGGTGAACCGGTCGACGTCGACACCGTTGGGGATGACCTCCAGTTTTTCCGCATCCAGGCTTCCGTGACTTCGCGAGAATTCAGCCACATCCCGACTGACACAAACATGACGGCTCGCTCGGGATGTGCAGATTCGTTCCACCCATCGTCGCCACCGACCACGCTGGTCCGCGACGCGAACCCCGGTCACGATCGGCTCAATGCCCACCCACCGGGCCGCCAGGCATCCCGCCACGTTCGCGTGATACAGCCAGGTTTGCAGCACGTCGGGGGCCAGTTGCTTCAGTTCCCCTGCCAGCCTCGCGACCGCCGACACGTCCCACCGGCGAGTCACTGCCAAACACCGAACCTCGATGCCCTCGCGACGAAGCCGATCGACAAACGGCTCGGACTCCGCCCCCAGCGAGATCACCGTGGGTTGCCATTGATCACGGTCCAGACGACAGACCAGTTCGACGAACATCCGTTCGGCGCCACCCGCCTCCAGTTCCGTGATGCAGCAGGCCACTCGAATTGGTGTCACCGTCACGCCAGCTTTCTCGCCCGTTCGCCGCTTGGAGTTGCCACGCGGAGGCGACTCCTGTAATACGCCTCCACGGCGCCAGTGTTGGCGCACGGCCCGTCGGCTTCCGGCGTCCCGAGAACCGCATTCCAAGCTCGTAACGCCGAGTTTCTATCGGCTGGCGTGTGATGAGTAAACCCGAGTCCACCGATCAACTCTCGGTCTTCGATTACCACCTGCCCGATGAACTGATCGCCCGGGAACCGCTCGAACGCCGCGACGCCTCACGCCTGCTGGTGGTCGACCGGGAGCGACAACACATCGAGTCGCGACTTATCCAAGACCTCCCCGACTTGGTCGACCCTGGCGATTGCCTGGTCGTCAACGACACCCGCGTACTTCCTGCCAAATTGGCCGGTCACCGCGTGGCAACCGGAGGTGCCTGGGAGGGCTTGTTCCTGGGAAGTGAGGAGGATGGCCGATGGCGAATCATCGGGCAAACCCGCGGCCGATTACAGCCTGGCGAGACAATTTCACTCGTCCCGGTTCACCCTCCCGCCTTTCCGGTTCCCGATCAGGAATTGCGTCTCCTCGAACAGATCGCTGGCGGCATCTGGCGAGCCGCCCCTTTTCCTCCCGGACAACCCATGGAATTGCTTGAACGGTTTGGCACCATGCCATTGCCGCCCTACATTCAACGGCACATTGCCACAGATCTGGATCGACAGAGATACCAGACCGTTTTTGCCCGCCATCCAGGAGCCGTGGCAGCCCCCACCGCCGGACTCCATCTCTCAGAAGATCTCATTGACAGGTGCCGACAAAACGGACTCGGGTTTGAACATCTGACACTACACGTCGGACTGGGAACCTTTCGGCCCATCTCCAGCGAGACGCTCGATGACCATGTCATGCATTCGGAGTGGTGCCGGATCTCCCACGCCACTTGCCAGGCCCTCAACAAGATCAAGCAATCCCGCAGACGTGTCGTGGCTGTCGGCACCACTGTTGTGCGGACGCTCGAAAGCGCTTCGGCCGGCGGAACTCTCGAAAAATTCGATGACACTACGGATTTGTTCATCCGCCCCGGCCACCAATTCCGCTCTATCGACGCGCTGTTGACCAACTTTCATCTGCCACGTTCCACCCTCTTTGTCCTGGTTTGTGCCTTCTGTGGTACCGACCTGGCCCAGGAGGCCTATCGTATGGCGATCGCAAATCGATACCGTTTTTACAGTTACGGCGACGCGATGCTCATCCTGTGAGGCCGAAAACCGGGATTGGTTCGATTCTGCCGCTTAGGGAATCCACGTTGAGAAACCACTCTTCCGGGTTCCGGAATTGCCTTTGACGCAAGGTTGGGAGCCCAGATAGGATGGGGGACCTACATGGAGTTGGATGCCACGGAGCGGGCGTTCTAGATCTCGATGAAATCAGCAGGCAGGTGGTATGAAAACTCTTCGCTTCACGTTGTTGGCCGGACTTCTGATCGGTATGGGACTGTCCCAACCGCAGGCGTTGTTCGCACAGATCAGTTTGCAGTCCCGCTTTTCCCAGGACCCTCAATTGCTGGTACCGGGAACCTATCGCAACAAGGTGCTTTTTGACGACCACCTGGCCCCGCAGGGGAACTTTTCGGAGTTGCCTGAGCGGACCAACGACATACTGATTGCCCATCGAATTGCCCAGCAGCAAGTCGACCTGGCGATCAAGTACCTCAAGTCTCACCGCCAACAAATTCTCGCCGGAATCGATCCGTTTTGGAACGAAGTGTACGGCCCTTTGACCAAGATGACCGAAGTGGCCATTTTGTCGGCCAATCCTATCTCGGGATGGGGCACCATTGACGGAGACGACTGGATCATCGAGCAGGAAGATGCCGGCGAAAGCCCGCCCTCTCCTCCAGAGCCCCCCAGCGTGGCCTTTCGATCGCACCTCAACAAAGGCGACTGGATTTATATTGCTGAGAAACTCCCCGACGGAACACTCGACGACGGTTATGTCCGTCGTGTCTACGACATCATATGGGACGACGATTACGACGACCAGGAAATCGAACTCGACCCTAACGACGACCCGGTTCCCGTCGATCTCGAAGAGGCGTTGATCTATCGCGTGCTACGTTTCGACAAGCAGCCGGACCCGACGGTTTATGAGAATGTGCTGGCGACCTTTGAGTCGATTCAGATGGCACTCTCGGGCCGGGACCCCAACGCCCCCGAAGACATCGCCATGGACATCACGTACAACGGCCGATTCTACGATTTCAACCAGATCTACGCGGCCGGCGACGGATTGCTTCCCTCCGTTGATCCCCTTGCCGACTTCCCACGGATTCCCGAGGGTCTCCAAGCCGACCGGAGGTTCCGAGAGGCCGGTTTTTCGAATTCCGATTCGCATTACCACCTCGACCGCCTGTATGACATCTCCAATCGCAATCTCGTCGACCGTAACGGCGACGATGTCTTCTTTGGCGGCGATCTGACCAAGCCGACCCCCCTGATGTGGACCCAGGACAACGAATTGCCGTTGGAGTTTGACACGCGGAACCCAGTGGATGGAGCAACCGACCGCGACCGTGCCTTCTTCGCCAACCGGCAGACCGTCTTTGGCGGATTCGATGATCACTGGAACCAGTACGTCGGAGACTCCTTCCTCAACCTCGACGAAGATGGCGTAGTACAACTCGAGCACGACGGAGAATTCTACGACAGCAGCGTTGCCGGCGATTCCATCCTGGAACGCACTCGCCGTCAGCGCACTCCCGCCGGAGGCGTTATTCTCACAGACGCCAATGGCAACCCGATTCTCGAAATCGAAAAAGTCCAGGAGAGTGCTACTCCGGTCACCGGTTCCAAGGGCAACAACGGGTTCCGCCAATGGCAGAACATCGTCAGTTCCTTCGCCGAGTACAATTCCTCGACCTGGCTCGACGACGAAGACAACTGGAACCCCGTCGGCGTGGTTGGCTTCTCCAACATGCTCGGCAGTGCTGGAACCCAGGAGCAGCACGCACGCGACGCCGGCAACTTCGCTCGTTTCGCCAACCTTGTTCGGATCAACCCCGGCGGATCGGGCACCAACGTCGAACCCTTCGGCAAACGAGGGCAGGCGAACTTCAACCCGGTCGTCCCCCGACGGTAGTCGGCCAGTCCACACCCACACGTGGCACCAGGCCGGCCCCCTGTCCGGCGACCACAGGCACCACACAAGCCGCTCCGGGCATGGGTCCGGAGCGGCTTGTGTTTTTCGTGTCATCCACCCGGCACAGCCGACCACAAACCGTCAGGTCCAGCCGCCTCCCCAACGTTACCACGGACGTTTACCAGGGACGCGTATGCCGATTTCTCACCTGCGTGCCCGGGGACGCATTTCCAACGCCCCTTTCGCCGGCGGGCCGGCTATCACCCAACCGGGGCGGTCGCTCACTTCGATCCGCGCCCCCGTTTGACCGGAACTCGCCCATCGAGGTACCGCCAGTTCTTCAGAAAACTCAACAGGTCGGCCATTTGGCCACGGTTCACATTCTTTTCGAGGCCCTCAGGCATCAGGGACACCCCGTTAGATTTCAACACTTCGATATCGGCCCGTAACACGCTCACGATCTTCCCCTCGGGCTGCCTCAACGACACCGCGGTGGGCGTTTCCGAGGCCACAAGCCCGGTGTGAACGACACCGGAATTCGTGACGACGCTGTAGGAGAAATAATTGCTGTCGACGGCCCGGTTGGGGTCGAGTATGGACAACAGCAGTTGTTCGCGTGACCACCGCCGTGTGTCGGAGATATCTGGTGCCACGTCGACTCCCAGCCGATCCACACGATGGCAGGCGGTACAGTTCTTACGAAAGACCTCACGACCGCGTCGCGGATCTCCGTCCTGGCCCAGCGACACGCGATATTTCTGGATCACCGTCCGGCGAGCCTTCGGGACCAGGTCGGCCAGAATCGACACGGCCCGTTTTCGGACCCCCGCATCGGCATGACGCCGCAGGCGGTCAACGCGAGCCGGATCCAGGTCAGCCCGGGCGACGGTGCCCCCGCCTATCGCATCAAGCAACAACGCGGCTCGAGACGGATCCGCAGCCATCACATCCAGGGCCACTCGCCGTCCCGCTGCCGTCATTCCCGTGTAACTCTTCAGGACTCCCGGGCCAATCCCGTGCCCCTTGAATGACGAGAGTGACGCCAACGCTACCAGGTCCCCGTTCGCGAACCGATCCAACAGCGCGGGAACCGCGACGTCCTCAGGCCCTGATCGCAACAGCCGCGTGGCGACGGCCCTCATGCCCTTCACTGGCGGACGCGCCGACCATCCGGCCACGACTCGCCAGGCAGCCGCCAAGCGTTTCTTGGCAAAGGCCCCCGGGGGAGCACCGAGTGATTGCCCTCGGCTGCGCAACCCCGTATCCAGGCCCACCAGCCCGGACAGTTGGACACTGAACCACTCCGGCAGTTTCCCAATCGGCCTCCCAGGGTCAAGCACATCCAGCAATCCGGCCACTTCCCGAGCATCTCCACCCCGGCCAATCGTCTCAGAAATTACACCCACCCAGTCCCGTAGTTCATCGAACCTTACATCTGCCAGTTGGGATGCGGCTCCGACCAGACGACGGAGAAGTACCAGTCCGTGACGACCGCAACCGGCAATCAACGCAATCCGCGTCCACGAATCGCACGGTGCCGACAGGCATGCGGCCACCGCCTGATCAACAAGCGGGCCGGCCGTCACCGCCCTGGCCCAACCCGGATGACGGAACTGGCTCATGAGCCATTGAAATCTCACGGCCGGATTTCCAAGTTGACGCCGGTCCACCTGGCTCAACAACTCGGGATGGGACGCCAGCTGCATCTCGCACAATCGAAGTGCCTGGACCACCACACGGGATTCGCCGGAACTCAGTGCCGATCCGATCACCTCCGGCGTCAGCGCCCCAAGCCCATCCAGAGCCCACAACGCGTGAATACGGCCAATCACCTCATCCGGGTTGGAGGCCAACCGCTCCAGCTCGGGCACCACAGACCGATCCTG
>DLVV01000084.1:0-5765 GCA_003445035.1 Planctomycetaceae bacterium
GGCACCAAGCTGGTCACCGTCCACTCGCCGGTCGCAGACATCGACGGGGACCTGGAACTGGCCCTCTACGGCAGTGGACTGGCCACCCCCGACCTGACACTCTTCGGTGATCTGCCCGAGGAAACCGATTCGCCGGGAGCCTGCCTGGCAGCCGACGGCACGCTGGTGCTCAATGCCGACCGCGACACGGTCTCGCTGGAGATCACCAACCTCGGGGACCGGCCCATCCAGGTGGGCAGCCACTACCACTTCGTCGAGACCAACGCCCAGTTGGCCTTCGACCGAGAGGCCGCCTACGGCAAGCGGCTCGATATCCCCGCCGGCACCGCCGTGCGGTTCGAACCGGGCGAGTCCCGCACTGTCACGCTGGTCGACATCGCCGGCAACCGTGTGATCCGGGGCGGCAACAACCTGGCCGATGGTCCCGTCGACGACGCGGGGCGGGCGGCGATGCTCGAAAAGGTTGCCGAACAGAACTTTGCTCACCGCAGCTAGCCAGACACCTCCACACCATCTCGCCGACGCCCCCGGGACGATTGGCCGCTCGATACGGAAACCGACAACATGGCCTACGAAATCAAGCGATCCACATACGCGGAAATCTACGGACCGACCACCGGCGACCGGCTGCGGCTGGGTGACACAGGGCTGCTGCTCGAGGTCGAACACGATCACGCGGTCTACGGGGACGAGTGCAAGTTCGGCGGAGGCAAGGTGCTCCGCGAGGGCATGGGCCAGGCCGCCGGAGTCTCGCAGGCCGACGCGCTGGACCTGTTGATCACCAACGCGCTGGTCGTCGATTACACCGGCATCTTCAAGGCTGATGTCGGCGTCAAGGACGGCCGCATCGTCGGCATCGGCAAGGCCGGCAATCCCGACGTGATGGCCGGAGTCGACGACTCGATGGTGGTGGGTGTCACGACCGAGGTGATCGCCGGCGAGGGCAAGATCCTGACCGCCGGGGGCATCGACACCCACATCCACTTCATCTGTCCGCAGCAGGCCGACGAGGCGATCGCCAGCGGACTGACGACGATGCTTGGCGGGGGAACCGGACCGGCGACCGGCACCTGTGCGACCACCTGCACGCCCGGGACCAACCACATTCGCATGATGCTCCAGGCGACCGACGACCTGCCGCTGAACTTCGGCTTCCTGGGCAAGGGCAACACGGCCAAGCCCGAGGGGATCGCCGAGCAGATCGTCGGTGGAGCGGTGGGACTGAAGCTGCACGAGGACTGGGGCACCACCCCGGCGGCGATCGACTGCTGCCTGGGCGTTGCCGAGGACCACGACGTGCAGGTCTGTATCCACACCGACACGCTCAACGAATCCGGATTCGTGGAAGCCTCGATCGCCGCCTTTCGGGGACGCACCATTCACACCTATCACTCCGAGGGAGCAGGGGGCGGCCACGCACCGGACATCCTGACCGTCTGCGGACAACCCAACGTGCTGCCCAGTTCGACCAATCCCACGCGGCCGTTCACCCGCAACACGATCGACGAACACCTCGACATGCTGATGGTCTGCCACCACCTCGACAAGAACCTGCCCGAGGACGTGGCGTTCGCCGAGAGCCGCATCCGGGGCGAGACGATCGCCGCCGAGGACATCCTGCACGACCTGGGTGCCATCAGCATCATGGGTTCCGACTCACAGGCCATGGGCCGCATTGGCGAGGTGATCACCAGGACCTGGCAAACCGCCGACAAGATGAAGTCCCAGCGGGGACGGCTGACGGAGGAAACCGGCGAGAACGACAACCTGAGGATTCGACGCTACGTGGCCAAGTACACGATCAATCCCGCCATCGCCCACGGGATGAGCCACGAGATCGGATCGATCGAGGTCGGCAAGCTGGCCGACCTGGTGCTGTGGCACCCGGCGATGTTCGGGGCCAAGCCGGAACTGGTGATCAAGGGCGGGATCATCGCCTCCAGCCAGATGGGTGACCCCAACGCCTCGATCCCCACGCCGCAACCGGTCTTCACGCGGCCGATGTTCGGCGGCTACGGCCGCGCCGCGGCCCCCATCTCGCTGGCGTTCGTCAGCCAGGCCTGTCTCGACAACAATGCCGCCGCCGATTACGGGCTCGCCAAGACGCTGGCCGCGGTCAAGAACTGCCGGTCGATCACCAAGGCCGACATGAAGCTCAACGACGCCACGCCGGATCTTCACGTCGATCCCGAGACCTACCAGGTCACCGCCGACGGAGAAGAACTGACCTGCGAACCGGCCGAACAACTGCCGCTGGCACAGAAGTACTTCCTGTTCTAGTCGCCGACCACCCGCCTCACCCGTTGGCTGTTGCGAAACCCGATCCGGCAGGCGACGGCCCGCAACTGTGTTCCCGCAGCCACCGTGATCGGTCGGCTGTAGAGCTGCCACTTCGGCGGGTTTCCCTTGCCGGTCGCGTAGGCAATCGAAGCGCCCGGTGTCTTCGAAGTGAGCGTCACGGTGAACCCGCTCGCGGCGGTTGACCTGGCCACGGAAATCACCGGATCAGCCGTCACCTCGTACCGGTTCTCCGGCCGCATCGCTTCGACCAGCAACGCCTCGGGCACCAGCCCCTGGTCACCGATCTCCTCCTGCCAGCCCTCCAGGACGCCCCGCAGCCGCTTCAACGTGGTGGAGTGGGCCGGATCGTCAGCCAGGTTGTTCACCTCGAACGGATCCTTCTCCAGATCGTACAACTCCTCGACCGGCTTGGTCGGTTCGAAGTACTGCCGCAATGCGACCGTGTCGAGTTTCCCGGCGGCGTTGAGTCGACGCATGTCGATCATCGTCGGCATCTTGTTCATGTAGTCGATGTTCTGGGCCCGGGTGCGGCCGGGCATCAGGTTGCGGATGTACTTGTACCGGCGATCTCGAACGGCCCGGATCAGGTCGTAGGCCTCGTCCATCCGATCGCGTTGTGCAAACAGGTGCCGGCGGGGGCCGGCCGTGTGCCGACCCAGGATCACCTGCCCGTGCATGTGCGCGGGGGGCTTCAGACCGGCCAGCGAGAGCACGGTGGGAGCAAAGTCGAGAAAACAGACCAGGTCGTCCCGGGATGTGCCGGGCCGGATCTGTCCCGGCCAGCGGACGACCAACGGCACGTGGATCCCCGAATCGTAGATCCAGCGCTTGCCCCGTGGCAGCCCCTCACCGTGATCACCCCAGAACATCACGATCGTGTTCTCGGCCAATTCGTCAGCTTTCAGCTTCGCCAGGATTTGACCAACCTGTCGATCCATCAGGGTGATGATGTCGTAGTAACGTGCCCGATCCCGCCGGGCAGCCGGAGTGTCGGGGATGTAAGGAGGCAACGAGACCTTCGCCGGATCATGCACCAGCCTGTCGAACTTCGCCCGGATCCTGCTCTCGTGCGAAACCGTCAGGTTGATCACGCTGAAGAACGGCTGGCCCTCGGCCCGGCCGCTCCAGTCGCCACTCCTGCGACCGCTTTTGTCCCAGGCGGTCAACGGCGGTTCGAAGTTGTAGTCGGTCTTCGAACGGTTGGTGCAGTAGTAACCGGCGGCCCTGAGGTACTCGGTGAAACACCGCACGTTCGGCGGTGGCACGATACGGGACCGCATGTGCTGGCTGCCAATCGAGACGGGATAGACACCGGTGATCAGTCCCGACCGCGCCACGGCACAGACACCCGCATGAGAGAAACATCGTCGAAAGACAACGCCCTGGGCAGCCAGTCCATCGATGTTCGGCGAGGTCGAGTACTCGTCGCCGTAGCATCCCAGGCTGGGACTGATGTCCTCGCAACTGATCCACAGGATATTGGGACGATCGGCCGCCGACGCCACTGGCGGCATCAACGACAGAAGCAAGATCACGGCGAGCAGCAGCAGGCGATCACGAGTCATCACTTGCCCCCTTTCACAGCACGAATCCGCTTCAATGCCTCGTTGGCTGCTCCCTTGACGTGGTAGTCCTTGTGCCTGGCCGCCACGATGAGGGCCGGGACCGCGTTGGCCGCCGGTGGCCCGATGCGAGCCAGGAAGTCGGCCGCCGCACAGGCCACACCGCGATGAGGATGCTCGAGCCCCTTGGCCAGCACGCCGACCCCCGAACCCGTCTCGCCAATCCGGCTCAATGCGTAGGCCGCACTCAACCGCAAGCCAATCGACTTGTGTTTCAGCAGGCCCCTGAGTCGTTCGTAATTCGACCTGGTCCGAGTGGACTTGTGAGCCAGGTCTCCCAGTCCGCTGGCCGCCCAGTAGATGACCCCGGGGTCATCGTGTTCGAGCGCTTTGGCCAGCGGCCTGACGGCAACAGTCCCGAACGATGGCAGCGTCAGTGCCGCTCGTAATCGACGGGTCCGAGACGTCGAGGCCAGTTCCGCCGTCCACTCGGCCAGGCTGCGGCCGGCCACGGTTTCCGGAGCCGCAGCCGGAGACTCGAGAATCATCACTCCGACCAGGAAAACCACCGGCCACGCTCTCACTCTCATCTCCACGCCTCCTGGCTCTCTGAGAATCACCCGGTGGTCAATGGGAAGCCACGAGCGTGCCACTCGCCAATCCCACCGTCCATCGAAATGACGTTCGTGTACCCCATCTGCTGCAACGCGTCTCCGGCCAGGGCCGATCGGTAACCTCCACCGCAATACAGCACGATCTCGGCCTCGTGGTCGGGAATCACCTTTTCGATGTCTCGCTCGATCACGCCCTTGCCCAGGTGGACCGCTCCCGGAAGGTGAGCCATCGCCCACTCGGTGTCCTCGCGGACATCGACCAGGAAGAACGACCGTTCCGCATCTTGCCACTCCTTGACGTCCACGGTCGTGCACTCTCGCACACGTGTCTTGGCGTCATTGACCAGATCAAGGAAACCGTTCGCGTGGCTCTTGCCCATGAGATTCGCTCCTGCGGAATTTCCGTTTCGCCCATCCTAGCGATGCCCCAGCACGTGTGAAACGGGTCCGTAGCCGACAGGTTCCCGACGTGTCAGAATGACGCAAGAGAGTTTTGTGCCCGTTTCCCTGCCGGATCCTTCACCTTGGCCGAACGACGAGCCGAACTGGCGCGTTACGACAACGTCGATCGAGACTATCTCGACCGACGCCGACTGCGTCCCAGCGCCGGCTGGGTGCTGCTGTGGGCATTGGGAGTCGGTGCGGTCATCTCCGGTGACTTCTTTGGCTGGAATCTCGGACTGAAATACGCGGGATTCAACGGCCTGGCCATCGCCACGGTCCTGATGGCCGTGATGTACGTCTGCATGGTCTTCACCATCGCCGAACTCTCGGCCGCGCTGCCGCACGCCGGGGGGTTCTTTTCGTTCACCCGCAATGCCCTGGGGCCGCTGGGCGGATTCCTGTGCGGGTTGACCGACACGATCGAGTACGTCGTCACGCCGGCGGTGATCGTGGTCGGAATCGGGGGTTACCTCGATGCGGTGGTCTTCACCGACCCGTCCCAGGCCCCCGAGTGGCTCCCGCTGGTCTGGTGGACGCTGGCCTACACGATCTTCGTGGTGATCAACGTGCTGGGAGTCGAATTGACCCTGAGGTTCGGGTTGATCGTGACGGGACTGGCCGCGGCCGTGCTGGTGGTCTTCTACGCCGCGACCCTGGCCACCGGATCGTTCGACACCGAACTGCTGTACAACATTCCGGCCGACGAGGGACAAACCGCTCGGGGCCTTCCGCACGGCTGGCTCGGCGTCTTTTCGGCCCTCCCGTTCGCTATCTGGTTTTACCTGGCGATCGAGCAACTGCCACTGGCGGCAGAGGAGTCCCATGACGTCGTGCGCGACATGCC
>DLVV01000084.1:6137-13853 GCA_003445035.1 Planctomycetaceae bacterium
CTGGTCCTGAACACGGGAGTCGGCGGAGGAGCGGAGGCGTTGTCGACTTCGGACGCACCGCTCGGAGACGGATTCCGGGCGGTGTTCGGCAACAACGCAACCAGTCGTGTGCTTGGCCTGGTCGCGTTGACCGGCCTGGTGGCCAGTTTCCACACGATCATCTACGCCTACGGCCGCGTGCTGTTCGCGCTGTCACGAGCCGGCTATTTCCCACGATGGATCTCGATCACCGGTCGGTCACAGACCCCCTGGGTCGCCCTGGTCCTGGGTGCGGTCGTCGGCCTGGGCCTGGCGGCAGCCATCCATTTCAGCCCGACATCATCCGAAGCCAGCGATTCGGTCACGGTCGGCGCCGTGCTGTTGAACATGGCCGTTTTCGGCGCGGTGATCTCCTACGTCCTCGTGATGGTCAGTTACATCGTGCTGAAGATCACTCGTCCCGAAATGCCGCGGCCCTACCGCAGTCCGCTGGGGATCCCCGGAGCAGCCGTCGGCACCCTGCTGGCCATGATCGCCCTGGCCGCGACGTTCTCGGTTCCCGAGTTCCGACCCGGCATGTACGGAGTCGCCATCTTCCTGGTCATCGGACTGGCCTGGTTCCTCTGCTACAGTCGATATCACCTGGTCGCCCAGGCCCCCGAGGAAGAGGTCGCATTGCTCTCGGCCGCCCAACGGGAACTCGACGGCGACAACTCCGAGACGTCCGACTCTACGGATGACCACTCATGAACCTTTCCCCCCGCCCACCCGGCTGTCTCACCCTGGAAGACCTGCAGGCCCGATTCGACGAAGGCACGATCGACACCGTGCTGGTTGGTTTCACCGATCTCTACGGCCGACTGGCCGGCAAGAGGTTCGATGCGGGTTTCTTCCTGGAAGAGGTCGCCGACCACGGCACGCACGGCTGCGACTACCTGCTGACGGTCGACATGGAGATGGAACCGGTCAGCGGATATGAGTTCGCCAACTGGGAACGGGGCTACGGTGACGTTCACCTGGTCCCCGACCTCGCCACGCTCCGCCACGCCGCCTGGCTCGACCGCACCGCGATCGTTTTGTGCAACGTCGTCGACGACTCAACCGGCGACGGCGTGCCCCAGGCCCCGCGGGTCATGCTGGCCGGACAACTGGAAACCGCGGCCGCCCTGGGGTTCCAGCCCCAGGCCGCTTCCGAACTCGAGTACTACCTCTTCCGCACGACGTACCGCGACGCTGCGGCTGCCGGTTATCACGGCCTGCCGGCCGGAGGATGGTACCTGGAAGACTACCAGTTGCTGCACGGCAGCCGGGACGAGGACATCCACGGATCGGCCAGGCGGCAGCTGGCCGCCTCGGGCATCCCGGTCGAAAACACCAAGGGCGAGTGGGGCCTGGGCCAGCACGAGTTGAACATCCGGTACGCCCCGATGCTCGAGATGGCCGACCGCCACGTGCTGCTCAAGCAGTGTCTCAAGGAAACCGCCGACGCGGCCGGTGCCGCGGTGACCTTCATGGCCAAGTTCAATGCCGAACAGGCCGGGTCCAGTTGCCACGTCCACATCAGCCTCTGGAAAGATGGTGCCAACGCCTTTGCCGGGGACGAGTCCCTGGGACCGATCCAGTGCAGCCCGGCCTTTCGCTGGTTCCTGGGCGGATTCATGCACCGCGTTCCCGAGTTGATGCCGCTGCTGGCCCCCACGGTCAATTCCTACAAGCGATTCCAGTCCGGCTCGTGGGCCCCGACCCGGATCGCGTGGAGCCACGACAACCGCACCGCCGGCTTCCGCGTGGTCGGACACGATTCGTCGCTGAGGGTCGAGTGCCGCATCCCCGGAGCCGACTGCAACCCGTACCTGGTCTACTCGGCCGCCCTGGCCGCCGGGCTGGACGGTATCGCCAACCAGGTCGAGCCACCACCTCACTTCGACGGCGACGTCTACCAGGCCGACGACGTTCCCGGAGTGCCCGGCTCGCTGGCCGAAGCCACCGAGTCGTTCGCCGCCAGCGAGTTCGCTCGAGCCGCGTTCGGGGAGGCCGTCGTCGACCACTACGTACACTTCTTCCGCACCGAGCAGGCCGCCTACGATCGGTCGGTCACCGATTGGGAACGGCAGAGGTATTTCGAGAGGATCTGAGGCGATGGCCGCGGGACCACCGTTGATTGGAATCACGTCGTACGGACGCAACGAGGAAGACAAATTCTCGTTGCCGGCAAACTACGTCGCCAGCGTGCGACGCGCCGGTGGCATCCCCGTGTTGCTGCCCCCCGGCGAGGCGGCCATCGAAGAACTGTTTGCGCGACTCGACGGCATCGTACTGGCCGGAGGTGGTGACATCGATCCGGAACTTTACGGCGGGAGCATGCACCCGGAGGTCTACATGGTCGACCCGGATCGCGACCTGCTGGAACTGAGCCTGACCCGCCGGATTCTCTCTGAGCGACTTCCGACCCTGGCCATCTGCCGGGGTGCCCAGATGATCAATGTCGCCCTGGGCGGTTCGCTGCACGAACACCTGCCCGACGTGGTCGGTGAAGAGATCCAGCACCGCATGCCACCTCGCGAACCGACACCGCACGGGGTGACACTGGTCGAAGGAACCTCGCTGGCCGAACTGATGGTCCAGACCTCCTTCGACGCCGCCTCGTGGCACCACCAGGCCATCAACCGGGTCGGTCGCGGACTGATCGTGGCTGCCCACGCACCCGATGGCACCATCGAAGCGGTCGAACTGCCCGGCCACAAGTGGCTGTATGCCGTGCAGTGGCACCCGGAACTGACTGCCGAGGCTGATCCGCTGCAACAGGCGCTCTTCGACGAACTGGTGGAAGCCTGCGAGGACCGGACAACCGATCCACAGACCTCCGTCGATGACGATTCTCATGACGAACAAGGGGACGAAGTGTGAGTGGACGACTGGCGGAAAAAGTGGCGTTGGTGACCGGAGCCGGTGGAGGGATCGGCCGGGAGACCTGTCGGTTGTTTGCCTCCGAAGGGGCTCGAATCGTCGCCGTCGACGTCAACGAGGAATCGGGCCACGAGACGGTCGCCGAGATCGAGACGGACGACCCCGGCACGGCGATCTTCGTCCGCGCCGATGTCGCCGATTCCGACGACTGCCAGGCGATGGTGGCCGCGGCCGAGGAGTCGTTCGGGCGACTTGACGTGCTGTTCAACAACGCCGGCATCATGGATTCCGCCGATGGCGACTCGACCGAGACGTCACTGGAAACCTGGAACCGCACCATCGCCATCAACCTCACCGGCGTCTTCCTGGGCTGCAAGTTCGGCGTACCGGCGCTGCAGCGAGCCGGAGGCGGGTCGATCATCAACACCGCCTCATTCGTCGCCCTGATGGGAGCCGCCACTCCACAGGTGGCTTACACGGCCAGCAAGGGCGGCGTGCTGGCACTGACCCGCGAACTGGCCATCATCCACGCCCGGCAAAACATCCGGGTCAACGCATTGTGCCCGGGACCGTTGAAGACCGAGATGCTGATGAGCTTTCTGGACACGGATCAGAAAAAGCAACGTCGACTGGTGCACATCCCGATGGGCCGGTTCGGCGAGGCGTCCGAGATGGCCAAGGCGGCGCTGTACCTGGCCAGCGACGATTCGAGCTACGTGACCGGCACCGAGTTCGTCGTCGATGGCGGGATCACGTCGGCCTACGTGACCCCCGAATGAGCCGGGGTCGGCTTCACACCAGCGCCACCGCCCGGCACCATCCCGCGCTGGCTCGGGCGATCTTCACCGGCAGACACGACACCCAGAATCCGTGAGGCCGTGGCAGCCGGTCGAGGTTGGCCAGTTTCTCGATCTGGCAGTACTCGCGGGTGATTCCGGCAAAGTGAGCCGGCCAGATGTGACGTCCGTCGCCGGTCTCGCGGTAATCGGCCACCATGTCGGCGAACGGTCGATCGATCGTGTAGGCGTCGATGCCGATCATTCGCACGCCCTGTTCGACCAGCCACAGGACACCGTCCCGACCCAGCCCGGGCTGCTGGAAATATTCGGGGGACTCCAGGCGGGCGTCCGCCCCGGTCCACAGCAGCACGATGTCCCGTTCGGACAACGTGTACTCGATGGCTGCCAGCGCTGCCTCGAGATCTTCGACGGTGATCTCTTCACCGGCCGCCTTGTGTCGCACATCCAGCCGGACCCCGGGAGCAAAACACCACTCCAGCGGCACCTCGTCGATCCGCCGTGCCGGGCGGCCTTCCGACTCGGCCCCGTAATGGTAGGGAGCGTCCACGTGGGTGCCCGTGTGGGTGATCGCCTCGATCTTCTCGATCGCCCAGCCCTGCCCGTTCGAATAGACCAGGTCATCCGGATCGATCCCGAAGAACTGCTGCATCTGGGCCAGTCCCTCGTCCTCGTGCGTGACATAGTGAATCGATGGCGGCATCGGCTCGCTGACGGCCGCGTCTTCCAATGGCACCGACAGGTCGATCAGTTCCAGGGCCCCCAGGGAATCAACGGAATCACTCATCGTCGGGTGCCTCGAGGGAATCGATCTCGTCGTCCTCGGGAAAATACAGGTCCTCGTCACTGATGTCGGGAATCCCCACCACCAGCACCCGCATCCGCCCCCTGGCCCCGTGCACCACGCCGGGAGGAATGTGGACGATCGACCCGGTGTGGACCGGGTGCTCGACACCGTCAAGCATCACGCTGCCCTCACCGTCGAGCACGTAATACAGTTCGGTTCCCACCTTGTGGTAGTGCTCACGCGCCCCATCGATGTCGACAGCATGTGCCCAGGCGGCCAGCCCGCGATCACGATCCTGGCGACTCAACAGCAGGTGTCGCCATCCGCAGGTGCTCCGTTCACGTTCGGCGGTCTCCTCGTGCCGAACCAGCAACCCGCCGGTTGATTCTTCCATCTCTCCGCACTCCTCTCACTTCTCCGCAGCCTTGGCTGCCTGGTACACCTCTTCCATCTCGACCAGCGACGCCTCCTGCACATCCCTGCCCTGGGCCGCCAACCCGTCTTCGATCGCGCGGAACCGCCGTTCGAACTTGCGGGAACTCCGCCGCAGCGCCTCCTCGGCGTTGATTCCCCATCGTCGGGCAATATTGGCCAGCACGAACAACACGTCCCCGAGTTCCTCCTCGGCCCGGTCCCTCACGTCGTCGGCCAGCGGTTCGTCCTCGATGACGTCGGCATCGACCTCGGCGGGTACCTCCGGCACCGAGCCGTCCTCGAACAACTCCACGGCCAGCTCGGACAGCTCTTCACGCAGCTTGTCGAAAAGCATCCGTCGATCGGGAAAGTCGTAACCAACCCGGGCCGCCCGTCCCGTGATCCGGGCCGCCCGTGCCAGGGCCGGCATCGCCAGGGGCAGTCCGTCCATCACGCCGTCACGTTGTTTCTCGGCTCGCTTGGCCGAGTCCCAGTTTCGCCGCACCTCCTCGGACGTCTCGGCGGTTTCGTCACCGAACACGTGAGGATGCCGGGTGATCAGCTTGTGGGTCACTCCCTGGACCACCTCGAGCAATCCGAACCGGCCCTCGTCGGCACCGATCTGGGCATCGAGCACCACCTGCAGCAACACGTCGCCCAGTTCCTCGACGATGGCTGTGTCGTCACCCGAATCGATCGCCTCGAGCAGTTCGTAGGTCTCCTCGAGCGTGTACGGCTTGATCGTCTCGAGAGTCTGTTCGCGGTCCCACGGACAACCATCGGGGCCACGGAGCACGGCGACGACCTGGCAGAACTCCTGCAGGGCCGGAAGCAACAATTCAAAGGGGGGCGGTTGGCCTTGTGGACTGTTCATCGTTTCGGACTGGTGGTGTAGGATGAGTCCGCATGATAACGATTCGCTGTCAGAGATGGAGATCCGTGCTATGACCCGCCACGTCCCCGCGTTCCGTTCGCAGCTGCCGTCCCTGTTGGTGCTGGCCGTGTTGTGTGCCCCACTGGCCCTGGCTGCAGACGACGCGGCCGATGCAAAGCAGAAGGCGCGTGACCAGGCCTTCATCAAGGCAATGTCCGGAACCACGCTGACGGGATTCTTCAGCGTGGTCGGAGAAGAGAAGGACGGGCCGCCCAACGCCGACAGCTACGAGATCACCAAGGTGTCCAAGGGTGGCAACTTCTTCCTGTTCCACTCCAAGTTCGGACAGGCCAAGCTGCCGCCGCTGCCGCTGAAGGTCGTCTGGGCCGGCAAGAAGCCGGTGATCACCATGGACAAGATCACGATTCCCGGCATGGGCACCTTCTCGACACACCTGCTGATCGACGGCGGACGTTACGCCGGCACCTGGTCCCACGGCAAGACGCTCGGCCACATGTGGGGCACGATCAAGAAGACCAAAACGGAAAAGAAGAAGTGATCCGTTTCGGCCTGTGGACCCGCTCGATCACCGTGTGCCTGTTGGTCACCGCACCCGTCGCGGCCGACGACCTGCCACCGCTGTCGGAAATCTCGGTCACCAGTTCACTGGACGGTTCCCGGCAACCGTCCCGGACGTGGATCCCGAAACGGGCCTCCCAACGGCCAACCCCGTTGTTCGTCTACCTGCACAGCTGGAGTGGTGACTATCGCCAGGACAACTCGGCGTGGCTCAAGCAGGCGGTCGCCCGCGGCTGGATCTTCCTGCACCCCAATTTCCGCGGCCGTAACGACACCCCGGCCGCCTGCGGATCGAAGCTGGCCCGGGCCGACATTCTCGATGCCATCGACTGGGTCGCGGACAAGTACCAGGTCGATCCCTCACGGATCTACCTGGCGGGTTCCTCGGGCGGTGGCCACATGGCCATGCTGATGGCCGGCCATCATCCCCGGCGTTTTTCGGCTGTCTCGGCCTGGGTCGGCATCAGCGACCTCGGCGAGTGGTACCGTTTTCACCTCAAGGACGGCCAGCCTCAAAACTACGCCCGGATGATCCTCAAGAGCCTGGGTGGCCCTCCGGGCACCTCAAAGCCAATCGACCTCCAGTACCGGGACCGCTCGCCTGTGTCGGTGCTGAACCGCGCGGCCGACGTGCCGTTGGACCTGTGTGCCGGTGTCCACGACGGCAAGACCGGGTCGGTCCCGATCCACCACACGCTGAAGGCCTGGAACATCGTCGCGCGGGCCCGTAAGGCCAAGGTGATCAGCGACTCAGAAATGGACCAGCTGTGGACAGCCGGTCGGCTGAAGACTCCGGGCCAGGGCGAGAACGTCAAGGACAACGAGTTTGGCCGACTGATTCACCTCCGTCGCCGATCGGGACCGTCGCGGGTGACGATCTTCGAAGGCGGCCACGAGGGACTCTCCGCACCCGCCTCGGCCTGGCTGGCTCGCCAGAAACGGCTAACGAGGCGATGAGCGACCGGGCCAGCCGCTGGTCCTGTGGATCATCAGCCGGTCCTTCACCCGGCTGACGAACAACGATTCGACATCCCGGGTCCGGGCGACCAGCCGTTGCCCTGCCTCCGGTCCCATCACGCTGATCGCAGAGGCCATCGCATCGGCGGTGGTCGCATCGGACGCCAGCACCGTGACGCTCGAAGACGTGGTCAGCCCCAGGCCGGTCCTGGGATCGAGAATGTGAGAGAATCGCTTGCCGTCGATCGTCACCGACTGGAAAGCATCGCCGGAGGTGGCAATCGCGATGTTGGCCAGTTCCAGCACCTCGGTCGATCGCTTGTCCGGATTCTCCAGTGACGCCACCGCCACCTTCCAGCCGGCCCGGCCCGGTGGAGGATCGCCAACGGCCAAATCGCCGCTGCCGTCGACCATCGACCGTG
>DLVV01000084.1:14225-15409 GCA_003445035.1 Planctomycetaceae bacterium
ATGCCGCCCAGGTCCAGTCGCATTCCGGACCGCTTCAGCCTGACCTGTCGCCGGTGAACGTCGACAGACACCAACCGGTATCCCACCAGGCCGCGAGCCTGTTTCAGCCGATCGGGAGGAGGCAATCTCTTCTGTCGTCTCGCCCGTCGCCAGAGCTTCGTCAGTGGACCGACGGTGACGTCAAAGGCGCCCCCGGAGAGCTTCGAGACTTCCTGGGACCGTGCCAGCACGCGGACCAGGTCCACGCTGACCGGCATCGACCGGCCGGGCCGGGCCTCGGCACACAGCCGACGCAACTCGCTGGTCGCCTTGTAGTCACTGCATATCGCATCGATTTGGGTCACCCGATCCAGCGCGGCCTTTGCAGCGGTATTTGCGGCTCCCTTTTTTGCCCCATACAATACGACAGTGAATTCGACTCCCATCGCCTTGCGATGAAACTCGAACCGCCTCAACGGCTCGTCGGCCCATCCGGCCTGCAGCCCAAACAGGACCACGATCGCCGCGACGCCGACTGTCCACCGACCGTGTTGCCTCACCGCACACCTCCTCAGCGGATTCATCATGTTCAAGCTAACGGCTGCCGACTCACCCCGACACCCCGATCTCTCCCTCGATCGGGCCTCGTGGCTGTCCCTGGTGATCGTCATCGCGTCGGTTTCCATCGGATCTCAAGCAACACCGGCCGCCCCCCCGATCACGCCCAAGGAAGCCGAAGCGAAGACAGCCAAGGACATGAAGTCCTACTCGCAGAAAATTCCCGGCACCGCCACCTCCTTCGGGATGGTTCCCATCCAGGGTGGCGAGTTCGTGCTGGGTAGCCCGGCCGGTGAAGCCGATCGGGGAGCCGACGAGGGACCACAACTGAAGGTCAAGATCGAGCCGTTCTGGATGGGCAAGCACGAGGTGACCTGGGACGAGTTCGACGTCTGGAGCTTCAACCTGGACATCCAGCGTCGAAAGCTCGCCGGCTTCAAGCCCACGCCCCTGGACAAGACCGCCGACGTGGTCACCCGGCCCACCAAGCCCTACACCGACATGACCTTTGGCATGGGCCACAACGGCTACCCGGCGATCTGCATGACCCAGTTGGCTGCCAAGATGTACTGCCGCTGGCTCTCGGCCAAGACCGGACACTTCTACCGTCTGCCCACCGAGACCGAATGGGAGTACGCCTGCCGGGC
>DLVV01000084.1:15724-16297 GCA_003445035.1 Planctomycetaceae bacterium
GGAACCAGCACCGCCTACCACTTCGGCAACGACCCCAAGGCACTCGGCCAGTACGCCTGGTACTACGACAACAGCGAAGAGGCATACCACAAGGTGGGGCTCAAGAAGCCCAACCCGTGGGGACTTTACGACATGCACGGCAATGTCAGTGAATGGGTGCTCGACGCCTACGGCGCCAAGCACTATGCCCAGTTCACAGGCAAGCCAAGCCCGTTGCGACCGCTGCAGTTGCTGCGGCAGTCCAAGAAGCTCTATCCGAGAATCGTCCGCGGAGGCAGTTGGGACGACGACCCCGAAGAACTGCGAGCGGCCAATCGGATCTTCTCCAGCGATGAATGGAAAATGCAGGATCCACAGCTGCCGCAGAGCATCTGGTACCACACCGACGCGCTGTTCGTCGGATTTCGCATCATCCGGCCGTTGAAGGTTCCACCCGAAAACATTCGCCGCAAGTACGATCTCGACGCGGCACCCGACATCAAGAACCAGAACGACTGAACCGGCGATGGGACTCAGGCCGAGAACACGCGGTCCATCCATTGCGAGATGTCCTTCAGCCGTGCCGCGTCACCG
>DLVV01000282.1:0-2356 GCA_003445035.1 Planctomycetaceae bacterium
GGTCTACGCCCGGGGAACACGGGGCATCTGGATCCAGCGACTGACCGTAGACGAGTACATCGAAACGGTCCGCAGTGCGGTGGGCGTCGACATCTCGAAACAGGCTCGCCGGCTGCTTCCGCGCGACGTGCGGGCCGACGGGTTCAGCAACACCGCCTACAACCTCGGAGTCGACCTCAAGCACATCGAGGCCTACGCAAAACTGGCGGCGATCATCGTCGAACGAATGAATGTGCTGAAGTTCACGGCCCGCTTTTCAAGGAGCCGCAAGCTCTCGACCGACGCCACCATGCGACAACTGGTCGAAAAGATGGGCAAGTGGCTGTTCCGCGGTCCGCTGGAAGAACGTGAGGTGACCAACTACAGCGGGATCGCCACGACTGTCGCCAGCGGTGGAGGAGATTTCCCGGAGGCGGCCAGTTTCATCATCGAGGCCATGCTGCAGTCACCGCGGTTCATCTACCGGATCGAGCACCAGAGAGGAGACGGTTCACGGTGGCCGGTCAATGATCACGAGTTGGCCACGCGGATGAGCTACATCATCTGGGGAGGTCCACCGGACCGGCAGTTGCTCCAGGCCGCCGACAACGGCCAGTTGGGCACCCGGGAACGCGTCACCATTGAAGCCACGCGGATGCTCACCGACCCGCGTGCCGTCTCCCAGTCGGCCCGCTTCGTCACCCAGTGGCTCGATCTCGAACGCCTGGCCAATCTCAAGCCCGATCCCCAGCGGTTCACCGGATTCGATTCCGCGCTGGCCGGTGACATGCGACGGGAAACCCTGGCGTTCTTCAACGAAGTCGCCTGGAAACAGAAACGCCCGCTCTCGGAACTGCTCAACGCCCAGTTCACCTACGCCACACCCCGGCTGGCCCGTCATTACGGCCTGAAGCCGCAGGGCCCGGGACTCCGGCGATACGACCTCACCTCGGTCGCTTCCCGCGGAGGCCTGTTGACCCAGGGCAGCACCCTGAGTGTCGGAGGGGACGAAGCATCGATGGTCACCCGCGGCCTGTTCGTGCTCCAGGACTTTCTCCGCGGCCGTGTCAAGGAGCCGCCGCCGGGTGTCGACACCACCCCCGTGCCTCTCAAGGCCGGTCTCTCTCAGCGAGCCGTCTCCGAAGGGAGGCTCTCCAACGTGGCCTGTGCCGGATGCCACCGGCGGTTCGAGACCATCGCATTCGGACTCGAGAAGTTCGACGGGCTGGGACGGTTTCAACAGGTCGACGAGCACGGAAATCGGCTCCGCGAGGACGGCACGATGCTGATCCCCGGCGATGCCCGGCCTCGAACCTTCAAGACCACGGCCGAACTGATGGACCTGCTGGCCGGAAACGATCGGGTGCGACAGACGATCACGTGGAAACTCGCGCAGTTTGCCATCGGTCGTCCACTGGATGCGGCCGACGCCGGCACCGTGCGTTCGATTCACCGGGCTGCGTGGAAAGCCGGCGGCCGCTGGACCGACCTGGTCACCGCTCTGGTGGCCAGCGACCTTGTTATGATGACCCGCACACAACCGGACGTCGAAAGTGGCGGGAACCAGCGGCGGGCGGACGACACAAAGAAGTGACCAACTGACAACCGGAAGGTTTCACCACGATCCCGACATGCCCGTGACACGCATCAGCCGCCGCACCATGCTTCGGGGAACCGGAACAGCGACGATCGGTTTTCCGCTGCTGGAAGAGATGATCTCGAAGCCGGCCCACGCGGCCCCGGCCGCGGCCCCGGTACGAGCCTTCAACATCTTTTTCGGACTGGGAATCCCCGCCCCCCTGCAGGCCGAGGGATTCGACGGTGTGCTCGAACCGCTCAAGCCGCTGGCGCGAAAGCTGTTGATCATGCGGAACGTCGACCAGGTGCGGTGCGACGAGAAGGGCATCAACGCGCACTACGACGGCGCAACGGGGGCCTTCACGGCCGAGCCTCCCGACGGTGAGGCCCGGGCCGGAGGCGGATCGATCGAGCAGATGGTTCGACGTGGCCATTACCCACGAGGACTCCCACAGGGAATGGTCCCCACGCTGATCGGTGGAACGTTTTTCCGCCGCAGCCGCGTCGGCCGGTACGTGCACAGCTTCAATCCTGACGGGACCGTGGCAGCCACCATTCAGGAAAAACCCCGGGATCTGTTCGAACGGGTCTTCGGTGCTGTCGCCGTGGCCGGTGGTGGTGCCGACGCGCGACGCCGAAGACTCAGGCGGAGCATCCTCGATTCGGTCGTCGAGGACTACCGGTTCTACACGGGAAAGAGATCACCCCTGGGCGGGCTGTCCCGACGCCGTGTAGCTGACCATCTCGATCGTATCCGCGAATACGAACAGCGGGCGTTCGCGATGAAGCACAAGAAGAA
>DLVV01000282.1:2739-7660 GCA_003445035.1 Planctomycetaceae bacterium
CAGGGCATCGACATCACGCTGGCCGAACTGTCGACCGAGTGGAGGCTGATGGCCGATCTCTACGCCCTGTCCATCCAGACCGACCGCACCCGCTTCGGCTCGCTGACATTCCTGGCCGCCGGAGAGCGGATCCGGATGACCGGTGATTACCGGTACGGCGACCGCAAGATCTGGAACTTCGACGACGCCGGCCAGCAGAACGCCGGAGGTGACAAGGGCTGCAGCCACGAGTGGTGGCACAAGTTCAACGAGAAACGGAAGAACGAGGCGCTGAGGGCCCACGCTCACATGAAGATGCGCGAGGTGGCCTACTTCCTCGGTCGGCTCGACGACAGCAACTCCCGCGACCCCAACGGACGGACGATTCTCGACAACGCGATGATCACCATCTCGACCGAATCGGGCGACGGACGCCACAATGACCCGAAACGGGAACTCTCTGGTGTCTTCCACGCCATCACCGGAGCCAATGGCCGGTTCAAGACCGGAGAGATCCTCGACGTGGGAGCCGAGGGGCTGGACGTCTACAACACGATGCTGGCCGGCATGGGCGTCGCGGACCGCATGGGCCCCGAAAACCGCCCGATGCGGGCCGTTGACAAGATCCGCCGCTGAGACCGATCCGGTCCGGTGTTACGCCAGGATGTCGTCAATCACCCGTCCGCTGACATCGGTCAGCCGCATGTCACGGCCACGGTGGTGGTAGGTCAGTGCCTCGTGGTCCAGGCCCAGCAGGTGCAGGCAGGTGGCGTGCAGGTCGGGAATCGAGACCGGGTTCTCCTGGGCGGCATAACCGAAGTCGTCGGTCGTCCCGTAGGTGATCCCTCCCTTCACACCGCCGCCGGCCAGCCAGACAGTGAATCCCCGCGGGTTGTGGTCGCGACCCGCGGTGCCCTGGTGAGTCGGCATCCGGCCGAATTCCCCGCCCCAGACAATCAGCGTCTCGTCCAGCAGCCCTCGTCGTTTCAGGTCCTTGATCAATCCCGCCACGGGACGGTCAATCTCCGGGCAGTGCTGCTCGAGGTTCTCGCGGATGCCGCTGTGGGCATCCCAGCTCAGTTGCTGATCTCCTCCACCGGAATACAGTTGCACGAACCTCACCCCCCGTTCGACCAGCCGCCGTGCCATCAGACACTGTCGACCGAAATACGAGCTGATCGGCTGGTCGATCCCGTACAACCGCTGCGTCTCACGGGTCTCTCCTTCGATGGCAACCGCCTCGGGAGCCGACATCTGCATCCGGTAGGCCAGTTCGTAGCTGGCGATGCGGGCCTCCAGGTCGGCCGCAGCAGGGCGCTGATCGAGATGCCGCCGGTTCAGCCGCTGGATCAGATTCAGCCTCGCACGCTGACTCTCACCGGATAGACCGGGTGGTCGATCGAGATTGATGATCGGCTCGCCCTTGCTCCTGAACGGTGTCCCCTGGAAAGCTGCGGGCAGGAATCCTGAGGTCCAGTTCTGGGCACCACCGATGGGGCCGCCCCGGTAGTCCCACATCACCACGAACGCCGGCAGCGACTGGTTGTCGGACCCCAGTCCGTAGGTCACCCACGACCCCATGCTGGGACGACCGGGCAACAGGAACCCCGTGTTCATGTGGAACAGCGCCGGAGCGTGGTTGTTCGATTCGCAGTGCATCGAATGCACCATGCACAGTTCGTCGGCACACCCGGACAGTTCGGGAAACAATTCGCTGACGTACAGCCCCGATTCGCCATGGCGATGGAAGCTCCAGGGCGACGGCATCGCCGTCGCGTGCGTGGTCTTGTTGAAGGCATCCTTCCGATCGAAAACCGGGATCGGCTTGTTCTCCCATTTCCGCAACGCCGGCTTGTAATCGAACAAGTCGACGTGACTGGGACCGCCGTAGGCAAACAGGAAAATGACCGACTTGGCACGTGCCAGTACGCCGGCCGGGACCGACGCCAGTGGATTGGCCGACGCCGCCAGCAGGCCGTCTTCGGCCAGCAACGAACGCATCGCAAGACCCCCGAAACCGATTCCGGTCACGTCGAGCATCTCGCGGCGGGTCAGCGGCAGATGGGTCACCTGGTCAGTCCACGAAGACGAACTCGTTGATGTTGAACAGCACGTGGCACAATGCTCCGAGCCCCTCGCGTCGAACAAACTCGACGCATTCCCGGCGTTCGGCCGCATCCGGTGCCCGAGACAGCGACCGCCAGAAGGCCGATACGACCTGCCGACCCACGTCTCGATCGGTCTCAGCACGAATCGAATTGGCCATCCGCCGGGACTGTTCATTGGCGAAACGGTCATTGAGCAACTGCAGAGCCTGGGTCGGCACCGTGGTCGTCACCCGCACGGCGCAACTCTCGGTCGTCGGCGGAGCATCAAACGACTCCAGCAACGGCATCAACACGCTGCGACGCACGTGCACATAGACGCTCCGCCGCCAGTGTTCAGCCGTTTCCTGCCGGACCAGTGGCCACTTCCGGGTCGTACTGGTGGCAATCACACTGGAGTGAATCCTGGGCCGGATGCCCTGGCCGTGCATCGTCCGGTTCAGGGAACCGCTGGCGGCCAGCATCGCGTCGCGTATCAGTTCAGCTTCGAGCCGACGACGCGGAAAGGCCCCAAAAAGACGCCCTGGCGGGCTGGCCCCGCTCCCGCTTGATTGCTGGTACACGCTCGAAGACATGATCACACGGTGCATGTGCTTCAGGCTCCACCCCGACTGGACCAGTTCCGCCGCCAGCCAGTCGAGCAATCCGGGATGGGACGGCTCGGACCCGTTGAGCCCGAAATCGCTGGGAGTCTCGACCAGCCCCCGCCCGAAATGAAACTGCCAGATCCGGTTGGCCATCACCCGCGCCACCAGCGGGTTGTCCGGCCGGGTCATCCAGGCGGCCAGGACGCTGCGTCGCCCGGTGGACCTGGCATCGGCGGGAGCGGCCGGAAACGGGATGAGCTTCTTGGCGAGCACGGCGGGAACAGCCGGCTCGACAACGGCACCGGGGTGGCGGTGGTCCCCTCGGTTGAACAGGTGGGTCTTCAGTGGTTCACGGCGACCACCGTCGTTGATCCCCATCGCGATCGGCAGCCTCGCTTTCAACTCCTCCAGTTCCGCCAGTTCCGCATTCAACTTGTCCCGCGTCGTCTCTCCGGTGACCTCGGGAGGACGAACCGCCCGGTCCAGATCGGGCCAGCCGGTCAGCAGGGCGCGACCGGCGAGGTCGGTGACACGGAGGCCTCGCCAGCGGGTCGTGGTCAGCCAGTTGCCCAGCGCCACCCGCCCGGCCGGCAGCCGCCGATCGACCAGGTCGAACTGCAACACGTCGTCCAGCCAGGCCCGCAACCGGTTCCCACGAGCCTCCAACCGCACGCGGTACCACCGTCCGGTCTCGACGTCGCCAGCCACCTTCGGAGCCAGCGGCGTGAATCCGGCCCCGTTCACCTCGATCGACAACTCGTGCTCGGTGTTGTCGAAGACCCCCAGCCGAAGCCAGTAGGCATTCTTCAGGTCAGTGGCGCGAATGCCGACCTGGACTCCAGCCGAGTGATTGAATGGTTCGCGGGTCCCGGCCGTCTTCTGGAACTCCACTTCCACGCGGTAGTCGGTCCAGCCGGATTCTCCGATCAACAACCGCACATTGGGCACCATCTGCGACTGGTGCCACTGCCCGTTCCGGGACGACCAGCGACCCGGCCGAGCCGTCCGCTTCAGGTTCTTCTCCCGTTTCCTCACCTCCCGGATCCGTCCGTCCAGCCGACGGATCTCGGCACGCTGCTGATCGCTGCCGACGAACTCGTCGACCTTGCTGATCGTGCGGAAGACCGCCAGCAACGAGTAATAGTCTCTCTGGGTGATCGGGTCGTACTTGTGGTCGTGACACCTTGCACAACCGATCGTCAATCCCAGGAAGACCTCTGAGGTCGTCGAGATCACGTCGTCGAGTTCATCCCACCGGTTCTTCTCGAGGCTCTGGTTGCCCACGGTCGGACCGTGTCGGCAGAACCCGGTTGCCACCCGCGACCCGAAATCGCGAGGCGCCAGTTCGTCTCCGGCAATCTGTCGCATCAGGAACTGGTCGTAACCGAGGTCGTCGTTGAGACTGTCGATCACCCAGTCCCGGTAGTGCCAGGCGTTGGGCCGTTCGAAGTCGAACTCGAAACCGTTCGAGTCGGCGTAGCGGGCCAGGTCCAGCCAGTGACGTCCCCATCGCTCGCCGTGATGCGGCGACGACACCAGCCGATCAACCAACTGTCCGATCGCGGCCCCTCGATTGACCGACCACGACCGCTCGAAGCTCTCGACATCGCCACGCGTCGGTGGCAGACCCACCAGGTCGTAACTGATCCGACGGACCAGTTGCCGGGGAGTCGCCGGTTGCGACGGGCGGAGACCCGCCGATTCGAGCTTCGACAGCACGAACGCGTCGATCGGCGTCTGCAACCAGTCAGCCGCGGCCACCCGCGGCACATGTGATCGCACGATCTGGCGAAACGACCAATGGTCCTGCGCCGCGTCATCCGGCCTTTCGTCTTCCACCTCGGCGACGGCAATGACACCGGTCATCACCAACAGGACGCCCACCGGGTGTTTCAGAATCCTGATCGGTCTCCAGGCCATGACCGACATCCTAACATCGCCGGTGCCGACGTTCATGTGCGCGACCTCCGGCCGCAAAACGGATGTTTTTTCCTGAAACCGTCCACACCACGGGAACTCACCCGTTGCCGACCTCGTCGAACAACCGCGGCGGGCCAATTCCACTTACGCAATACGAAACCGGACACGGGGAGACTGGTCCATGCAACGGACACTCGGCGGATTGTCTTTGATCGTGCTGGCGGCGGCAATCACGGGATCGACCGTCCAGCAGGCTGCCGCACAGGTGATCGTGGTTGAAGGCGACGTCATTGTGCGACCGCCGGTGAGACCCATCCCGAGACCCATCCC
>DLVV01000282.1:7956-22191 GCA_003445035.1 Planctomycetaceae bacterium
AGACCCATCCCGAGACCCATCCCGGCCCGGTATCGCATCCATTCGGTCGACGTCAACGCAACGGTTCGCGACCAGATCGCCTCGGTGCAGATTGCACAGGTCTTCCAGAACACGGGATCCCGAACGCTCGAGGCCCGCCTGCTGTTTCCTCTGCCCGAGGACGCCGCCATCGACCGCCTGACACTGATCGTCGACGGCAAGGAACTGCCCGGACGGCTGATGAAGAAAGCCGAGGCCCGACGGATTTACGAGTCGATCGTCAGGCGGCAACAGGATCCGGCATTGCTCGAATACATGGGACAGGGACTGTTCCAGACACGTGTCTTCCCGATCCCGCCCGGGGCCAGGCGGCGGGTCGAGATTCGCTATTCACAGTTGCTCAAGAAGGACAATGGTCTCGTCGATCTTCATCTGCCGACCGGCACCGTCAAACATTCCCATCGCCCCATCGACACCCTGAACATCTCGGTTCGCATCGACAGCAGCAGCCCGATCAAGACCGTCTTCAGCCCCTCGCACGACGTCGACATCAAGCGGCCCGACGACCACCACGCCCACGGCAAGTTGACTCTCAAGAACGTGTTCTCGCCCGACGACCTGAGAATGTTCTACGGCACAAAAGACGGCCTGGTCGGGATGAACCTGGTCAGCTATCGCCCCGATCCCAAGCAGGACGGATACTTCCTGTTGCTGGCCAGTCCGGAAGTGAAGCTCAAGAAGGCCAAGGCGGTTCCCAAGACGGTTGTCTTCGTGATCGACCGCTCGGGCAGCATGAACGGAAAGAAGATCGAACAGGCCCGCGAGGCCCTGAAGTACCTGGTGGGCCGACTCGGACCCCGGGACACGTTCAACATCGTGGCCTACGACACGCAGGTCGAGAGTTTTCGCCCGGAGTTGCAACGGGTCAACGACCGCTCACAGAAGGCGGCCCTGGGCTTCGTCGACGGCCTGTTCGCCGGAGGCAGCACCAACATCGCCGGAGCGCTGACCACGGCGCTGGGCATGCTGGTCGACAAGAAGCGACCCAACTACGTCCTGTTCCTCACCGACGGATTGCCAACGGTGGGCGAGCGGAACGAGGTGCAGATCGCTGCCAACGCCCGCAAGGCCAACCGGGTCGGGGCCCGGATGTACAGCTTCGGAGTCGGCTTCGACGTCAACAGCCGACTGCTCGATCGCCTCTCTCGCGATCACCGCGGCCAGTCGGTCTACGTGCGACCCAACGAGGACATCGAGGTGCAGATCTCGAAACTCTACGACCGCATCGGCGCCCCGCTGCTGACCAAGCTGGCGGTGAACTTCGAGTTCGACAAGGCGGTCCGCGCGGGTGATCCCCAGCCGATCACCAGGGCCTATCCCCGCGAACTGACCGACCTGTTCCGTGGCGAGCAGCTGATCTGGGTCGGGCGATACCGAAAATCCGGCCGCGTCAAGGTGACACTGACCGGCGAAAACGGTGGCGACCGCAGGTCGTTTTCCTTCGCAACGTCGCTGGCCGATCGGTCCCGGGACGAGTCACACGGCTTCGTCGAGAAGCTGTGGGCGTTGAGACGAATCGGTGAGATCATCGATGAACTCGATCTGAATGGAACCAACCAGGAACTGGTCGACGAACTGGTGCGGCTGTCGATCGCTCACGGCGTGATGACCCCCTACACGTCTTTCCTGGCCGACGAGGACGTCAACCTGGCCGCGCGAGACAACACCAACCGGGCCCGGGTGACGGCCACCCGCAAGTTGGCCCAGGCCAGTGGAGAGTCCGGATTCGTCCAGAGGCGGATCAAGGGACGCCTGCAGAAGGCCAGCAGTGTGCCGGCTGGAGGTGGCGGCGGAGGGTTCGCAGCCGGAAGATTTGGCAACAGCGGCTCGGACCCCACAGCCGACCGGGCAGTCGCCGGTGGCAGTCCCCACGTGGTCAGGCCAACCGTCCGCAACATCGGCCAGAAGTCGTTCTTTCTCAAGGAGCGACTCTGGCGCGATTCGACGGTGACCGCCGAACAGGAAAAGCGAGCGATCCGGATCACGCAGTACAGCCGACAGTACTTCGACCTGGCCGCCGCCCACCGCGGCACGCTTGCCAAGTACCTGGCGTTCAACGGACCGGTGCTGGTCAACCTCGACGGCAAGACGTACCGCATCGAATCTCCGGCAGGCAAGTAAGCCCGTCGGTCGGGCAGTCGCGGCCCCCGTCCATCAACCGGGGACCGTCACTGCCGGATCAACCGTTTCAACCTGCACAGCAGTCAGGATTCCCGCCAATACCCCACCTTGCGCACTCTCCCGGCATCGGAAATGGACCCCAGTCGACGCCTCTTCATAGGATGAAATGAAGGTGATCGATCAGCCCGGAAGTCCTGACACCCGTTGCCTATGCGCCGCCAGACCATCCTGCAGGCCGTCGGGCCACTGTTGATTGTCGCCGCAGGTGTTGCCGCATTCACCTGGCTGCAAACACTGGGCGTTCGTCCCGCAACGTCGCCGGTCGCCGACAAGCCCCCACCGGTTCGAACCCGGGTGCTGGGGCCTCCCCGGCAGCAGTTCGAAATTCGCGTCGGCGGCCGGGTTGTCCCCCGTCGTGAAGTGACCCTTTCGGCCGAAGTGACCGGGCGGGTCATCGCCCGCCCTGACGACCTGCGAGCCGGGCGACATGTCTCCAAGGGGACAGTTCTGCTGCAAATCGACCCGGTCGACTACGAGCTGGAACTCCGGAAGATCACCAGCCAACTCGCCGGCATCGATCTCGATCTCGAACAACTCACCACCGAGTCCACCGGCATCCAGAAACTGGTTGCTCTTGCGGAAGAGGACCTCGCACTCGCCTCCAGAGATCTCGCCCGCGTTGAATCGCTGCTCGAACGCAAGGTCAACACTTTGGCCGACCGCGATCGTGCCAAGCGAGTTGAACTCGAAGCCCGTAACTCGCTGCGGGAGCTCGAGAACCAGCAGAACCTGTTGCCGCTCCGCCGTCGTCAGCTGGTAACGCAACGACAGGTCCTGGTCGCTCAACAGCAACACACCAACAGGGACATCACACGAACCCGAATCGTGGCACCCTTCGACGGCTTGCTGACACTCGACGGGGCCGAGGTGGGTGATTTTGTTCAACCCGGTGACATCCTGCTGAAGATCGAAGAGGCGGCGGTGGTCGAGATCGAGTGTCAACTGCGGGCCGATGAACTGGCCTGGCTGCGAGACTCCCGGACAACGGCCAGTGATGCCGGAAAAATCGCCAGCCCGTTCGAGGTACCCGATGTGGCGGTCTCCGTCACCTACCAGGACACCACGAACCGGTGGACGGGCCGATTGACCCGATTCCGGGGACAGGGAGTCGACCCGCGAACACGGACAGTGCCGTGTCGAGTTTTGGTCGACAGGCGGCGAGATTCGCAGACGGCCACGGGATCGTCGCTTTTGATGCGGGGAATGTACGTCACCGTCGCGTTGCCGGTTGTCCCGAAGACGCCGTTGATCGAGATTCCCACCGAGGCACTCCGACCCGACGGCCAGGTCTGGTCGGTCAGTAACGATCGCCTGGTGATCCACCGCGTGGAAGTTGTGAGAGTGCTGCGAGACTCGGTGTTGATACGGGCTGATTCAACCAGGCTGACCCCCGACGACCACGTTGTCGTCTCGCCCCTGGCAACGACCTACGACGGCATGACGGTTCGCGTCCGCAAGACAGGTGCATCGTCCAGCCAAATTGACGAGGGGAGTCCGTCACCATGAGGTCGGTCGTCGCATGGGCCATCCGCAACACCCCGTCGATGAACACGCTGATGGCCGGCGTGTTGGTCGTCGGCGTGGCCTCGATGCTGATGCTCCAGCGCGAACGGTTTCCCGACTACCGACCCGACGAGGTCGTGGTGCGGGTGGTCTATCCGGGTGCGAGCCCGACTCAGACCGAGGAGGGACTCTGCCTGAAGATCGAGGAAGCGATCCGTTCGATCGTCGGCGTCCGGAAACTGACCTCTCTGGCCACCGAAGGACGGGGCACCGTCACGGCGGAACTCGAACCCGACGTCGACCAGCCACAACGGGTGGTCAACGAGATCCGTGCCGCGGTCGACAGTATCCCGAGTTTTCCGGAGGAGGCCGAGCGACCCGAAGTGAGACTGCGGGTCCGGTTCAACTCGGTGATCTCGGTCGCGGTTCTTGCCCCCGCCTCGCTTGATCCAGCCAACGATCCCGTCGACGAACGGCAGTTCCGCGACCTGGCCGAAACGATCCACGACGAGTTGCTCGAATTGTCAGAGGTGTCTCACATCGAACTCTGGCAGGCCAAGCCCTACCAGATCGACGTCGAGGTTTCCGAGGAGACTCTCCAGGAGTACGGCCTGACACACGAGGATGTCGCCGCGGCTCTTCGCCAGGGCAACCTCGACCTTCCCGGCGGCCGGATCAAGACCACACCCGACGAGATCCTGATCCGGACCGCCGACAAGCAGGTGACCGGCAAACGAATTGCCGGGATTCCCCTCCGCACCAACCAGAACGGCACGGTTGTGACCGTCGGCGACATCGCCAATGTCCGCGACGGATTTGTCGACGTCGACACCGTTGCGGCCCTCGACGACCGGCCGGTGATGTCGATCAAGATCCGCATGACGGCCGACGAAGACATGCTGACCATCCGGGAACAGGTCGCCGACTACGTGGCGGCACGGGCCATGCCGCCCGGCTACGACCTGAAGACCTGGGACGACTACAGCAAACCCGCTCGCAACCGTCTCGACCTGCTCTCGCGAAACGGCGTCTATGGGCTGTTCCTGGTCTTCGGCGTGCTGAGCCTGTTCCTGGATCCGCGGCTGGCCTTCTGGGTCGCCCTGGGTATCCCGGTCTCGGTCTTCGGCACCTGCGGGGTGATGCTGGCCGCCGGAGCGACACTGAACATCTACTCGATGTTCGCCTTCGTGATGGCCCTGGGGATCGTCGTCGATGACGCGATCGTCATCGCCGAAAACGTCTACGCACACCGTCTGCGCGGTCGCACCGCTCTCGAGGCGGCCATTGACGGCACAATCGAAGTCGCCCCGGCGGTGATCAACAGCGTGCTGACCAGCGTGATCACCTTCCTGCCACTGGCCTACGTCAGCGGCCAGACGGGTAAGGAGATCGGCATGATGCCCCTGGGGCTGACCGCGATGCTGCTGATCTCGCTGGCACAGGGGCTGTTCGTTCTTCCCTGTCACCTCGCTCACTCACGGCTGCCGGGCCTCCCCGGCGACGTCCCGGGGTTTCAGCAGGCGGTGCAGAGGGCGATCGACCGGTTCGTCGACCGTGTTTACACCCCCGTGCTCCGGTGGACCCTGGCTCACCCGGCTGTCCTGCTGGCCGGATCGATCTCCTCCCTGCTGGTCACTGCCGGTCTCTTCTACGGCGGATTCACCCCCTTCGTCGCAAAACCGAAGCTCGACTGGGCGTTCCTCTACACCTACATCGAATACCCCAAGGGAACACCGACGTCCACGATCGATGCCGCCACCAGGCGACTGGAGCAGACGTTCCGCGAGGTCGAGGAGGAGGAACTCCGCGGCAGCGACGGGGATCACCCGTCGCTGGTCCAGACCCGTTTCCGGAGCGTCGGGTACCACAACCAGTTGGACAACATGAGGGGCGAAATCTATATCGGCTTCGAACCGGGACAGTTCTTCGCCCAGAAATCGAGCCGCGAGGTGATTGCCAAGTGGCGCGAGCGTGCCGGAGATTTCCCGGGCGCCGAGCGGATCGTCTTCTGGGGCATCAACGACACCGCCGGTGGGCGGGCCGTCGAACTGGACCTGCTGGGCCACGACATCGACGAAATCGAATCGGTCTCCGATCAGATCAAGCAGAAACTGGCGTCCTACGACGGAGTGTACGACATCCGCGACAGCCGCGGTCCGGGCAAGTGGGAAATGAAACTGTCGCTCAAACCCGTTGCCGAATCACTCGGAGTCAGCCTCGACCAATTGGCCCGGACCGTGCGGGGTGCCTACCACGGTGTGGAGGCCATGAGACTGCAGAGGGGCCGACACGAGGTGAAACTGATGGTCCGCTACCCGCGGCACCAGCGGCGTAGCCTCCATCAGCTCGACGATCTGCATATCCGCACAGCCGACGGCAGCGAGGTTCCGTTGAGAGAACTGGCCGAGGTGGCCGTCGAACGGGGGTACGACGACATCCTGAGAATCGACCAGCGGAGGGCCATCACGATCACCGCCGACATCGACCAGGAGCAGGCGAATGCGGCCGAGGTGATTGCTGATCTCCGCGGTGAATTCCTCAACGATTTGCTCGCCACTCATTCTCGGGTGACGGCCCGTTGGGAAGGTCAGCAGAAGGAAACCCGCGAATCGGTCAGCAGCCTGTGGTTCGGCTATCTGCTGGCTCTTTGCGGAATGTTTGCCCTGCTGACACTCGAGTTCCGTTCCTACATCCAGCCGTTGATCGTCCTGGCCGTGATTCCGTTCGGGTTCGTCGGTGCCGTCGGGGGGCACCTGCTGATGGACCAGGTGCTGACCCTGAACAGTCTCTTCGGAATGGTCACGCTCTCGGGAATCGTCGCCAATGACTCGATCGTGCTCATCGACTTCATCAACCGTCGCCTGGACGCGGGTGACTCGCTGGACCACGCCGTCATGACGGCGGGTCGACGCCGGCTCCGACCGGTCGTCCTGACCTCCATCACGACCGTCGCCGCGGTACTGCCACTGATGTTTGAACACAACACGCAGGCCCAGGAGCTGATCCCGATGGCGATCAGCGTCTCGTTCGGGCTGATCGTGGCCACCGTCTGGATCCTGCTGCTGGTCCCGGCGATGTTCACCGTCTACGCCAGGCTCAGCGGTCGAAGCGGGCAGGCTGTGGCCGCTCCCTAGCCCCCGCCCGGGCCAATGACGAACCGTGGTCGCCGCAGCATGTCGAGCGCCGTACGGCGAAAGAAGTGATAGGTCCCCATCTCCGGACAGGCCAGCAGATCCGGCCGGCCGTCTCCGTCGAGATCTCCGACTCCGTAATAGGGCCCGTGCTTGGCAATGCCCGAAAGTTCCTCGCCAAAGCACTTCAGCCGCCGCGGAACATCGAAGCGGGGCACCGTCCGCGTGCCGATGTTACGGACGAGTGCGGGGGCCGTATCCAGCGTGGCACCATGGTTGATGATCAGGTCGAGCAACCCGTCACGATCCCAGTCGACGGGAACCAACTGGGCCGGTTGACCGACGACGTTGGTCAGCGGCTTGCCGTCCGGCAATGTGACCACCTGCTGTTTCTTCAATCGCCGCCGCCCTCGCCCGTCGCGGTACTGGACGAAAATCGCCGAATGCGCCGCGTAGCGATTGTTGTCGGGTGGTCCCTGGCCATCGGTGGTGACCATGTCACACAGCCCGTCGCCGTTGAAATCGCCGAAACCACCGCGGCTCCGCCAACCGAACGGTGAATGCGGATCGGGAACCCGCTTGGTCCATTTCTTCGTGTCGGCCCCCAGCAGGCTGGCGGTCGCTTTGAGCGTCCGGGCCGTTTCGGCAAACCCGTCACAGATCACCTGGCGGCGGGGTCCGAAGCGAGGTTCACCGGGAGTGCCAACGTTGCGGTACCAGAACACCCGGTTGGTGATGTTGGGCACCATCAGGTCCCGCAACCCGTCGCCGTCCCAGTCGACAAACGAGGGGTGCGGGTACCCCATGTTGTGACCATATTCCTCCAGCCCCGGGAACACGTTGCTCATGTGGATCTCAATCGGTCGGCGATCGGCCAGCACGGGTCGGGCCGATTCGAATCGCGGTTGGCCGGTCGTGCCCGAGTTGATCACGATCCGCACGTCGCCGTACCCACCACCAACCAGCAAATCCCAATCGCCGTCGGCGTCCCAATCGCAGGGAAACGGCGTCGCCTGGTCACCCAGAGCGATCTCCGGCGAGGGAGCCACGAGCTTTCGGGTCAGGAACCGTCGACGGCGAGGGGATGTCCGATCTTCTCGCGTCGGCGAGACCGCCTCAAGAAACGCCGCGCGTTGCCACGAGCGGTAGGAAACGACCACGCCGGGCCGCGGCCCCCCCGTGACCGCAGCGGTGGTGTAACAGTGCTTCAGATCCACTTCCTCGAGCACCCGGGAGGAAGCGAATCGTGGAGGGAACTCCCCCTGGTTGCGTCTCCATCCCAAACGGCTGGAACGGTTCAACCGCTTCGTCCGCGAATCGGCGACCAGGCAGACCGAATCCAGCCTCCCGTCACCATCGACATCGAAAAAACAGGGCCGGCGGCCCACTGCGATCGTCACCGGTTCGGCTGGCTCGAACGGCCAGCCCTTCGGATTCCGGTTCCTGATGTAGCAGGCCGAAACGTCCGACCGAGGTCCGGCTTCGTCGCGATACATACTGCCCAGCACCAGGTCCACCACCCCGTCACCATCCAGGTCGACAGCTCTCACCGGTCCCCAGTACTCCGGTGGGTGAGGCACACGACCGGCCGACAGGTAGATCGGCATGCCTCCCGCATCACGGTCACCGGAATCCAGGAAGAGATGCACGGCGAGGTGAACACCGGAGATTCGACTGAAACGGGACGATTTGACTGCCGTGGTGAACAACAAGTCCGGTCGCCCGTCCCCATTGAGGTCGGCCGCATCACCGTGGATGTAGCCGGCATTGAACTGGTGAAACTCCTTCGATTCACGTGAGGTCTTGTAGCGCAACGGGATGCGATCTCCGAAGAGCAGCGACCCGGTTTTTTTCGCATCCCGACCCAGGGCCGGCCGGCACCACAGTCCGCCCCAGTCGTGTGGGATCCGGGTCCCGGGCCAACCCGACTCGAACGTGTACATCCCGGCTGAGACCAGATCGAGTCGGCCGTCGCCGGTCAAATCGACCATTCGCGACAGGCCGACCAGCCCACCGATCCGCCGGGGACCGGTCGCGTTGTATCTCAGCAGATCACCAACACCGATCAACGGAACCTGTTTCCTCGTCGAGACCACCCGTCGCGTGCGACTCGTCCGGAAGCTGACGGTGTACCGCACCTGTCGCGGGCCGGTGATCAGCCACCGAACCCGTCCGGAGTCACCGTGACGAAATCCGGGCCCCAGCGAATGGGGCACCTCCTGTCCCGTGACACGGTTAACCACCCGAATCGAATCGGGATCCAGCACGCCCTCGAGCCCCTGCCGACGGGCCTCGACCGCGAAATCGATCAGGGGATCCGCCGGAAGGTTCGACTTCACCAACCGGCCCTCCACCGTCACATTCAGCCGGCCGGCCGACTTGCCGGACGTCCGGACCTCGGGATCAGCGGCCTCGACCAACGCGGCGGTGGTCGTCACCACGATCAGCAGAACAAGCCCGTTTCTCATCACTGGCCCCCGATACACGTCCGGTCGGTGGAGCAGTCCCTAGCGTGCCAGCTTCTGCAGCCGCTTGCCCGTGATTTCAACAACGTAGAGGTTCCGCTGCTTGTCGACGGCCAGCATGTGTGGCAACTGAAACTGCCCCGGTGCGGCCCCCTCTTTTCCCCATCGGGCGACAACCTTTCCGGATTTCGGGTCGAGTTGCAGAACCTGGTTGGCTCGACCGTCGGCGACGTAGATTGCCCCCTTGTGGTCCTCGGCCAGTCCGAACGGAGCAAACCCGTTCCAGGTGGCCAGCCACTTTCCATTGGCATCGAACACCTGCACCCTGTCGTTCTCGCGGTCGCCCACCACGACCCGCCCCTTGCGATCAACCAGGATCGCATGCGGTGTGTCGAACTCGCTCTTGCCGGTCCCCGGCTTTCCCCAACTGGTCAGGTACTTCCCCTTCGCGTCGAACTTCATCACCCGGCTGTTGCCGTAACCGTCGGAGACGTAGATCTCGCCGGCGGGGCCGAAAGCCACATCGGTCGGTTTGTCGAACGTGTCCCGCGTGGTGCCCACCTTGTCGACCTGGCCGAGAGCGAGAAGAACTTTCCCCTTGGGACTGAACTTGAAGACCATGTGATGGCCGATGTCGGTCACCCAGACGTTGTCGTCACGATCGACTCGCAGGCCATGAGCGCTCCCGATCAGGTCGTCGCCCCACGATCGAACGAGTTTCCCGTCGGCCGAGAAACAGAGAATCGGCCGCGGACCCCGGTGAAACAGGTAAACCTGTCCCTTGCTGTCTACATCCACACCCGAAGCGGCTCCGAGTGGAATCCCCTTGGGGATCTTCAGAAACCCGACAACCGGCTTCAACCGGGGTTCGGCCGCCGGAGCGACCGAGACGACTCCGGCCGTCACAAGCAACAGGACGAGTCCGGACAACGGCGTGGAGAGTCTCATCGTGGGGCTCCTCTGTCGGGAACGAGTGAACGGCCCCATCGTTACCCATCGGCAATCCCGGAGGCAACCGAACGGGGAAGACGGCCTCAGCGGCACTCCCGGTTTAGCACTTGCACGTCAATCCGCCATCGACGACCAGTTGAGCGCCGGTGATGTAGCGGGCTTCGTCGGAGGCAAGGAACAGCGCGGCGTGGGCGACGTCCCAGGCATCGCCCATGGTCTTCATCGGGACCTGTTCGTTGCGCATCTGGATCATCTTCTCGACATCGCCGTCGGCGTAGACGCCCTTGAGTGGCTCGACGATCATCGGCGTGTTCATCAGGCCCGGCAGGATCGAATTGACCCGGACGCCCCTCTCGGCGTACTCCAGCGCCACCGACTGGGTCAGCTGCAAAACGCCTCCCTTGGTGGCGGAGTAAGACACATAAGGGATCCCCAGGTAGCGGATTCCGGCGATCGAGGCGATGTTGACGATCGCTCCCCCCCCCTGGGCTTCCATCACCGGCAGCACATACTTGCAGGTCAGGAACATGCTGGTCAGGTTGACCGAGACCACCCGTTCCCAGCTCTCCAGGCTCGCGTCCACCGGCCCGCCGACGTCCAGGATCCCAACATTGTTGTGCAGGATGTCGACACGGCCCCAGTGATCCACGCACTTCGCCACAACCGCGGCCACCTGTTCGGCATCGGTCACGTCCACCTGGTCGACCAGGCATTCTCCTCCCTCGTCCCGGATGATTCCGGCTGTTTCCTCCACCGCATCCCGGTTGATGTCGATCACGCAGACCCGGGCGCCCTCGCGGGCGAACAACACCGCGGTCGCCTTTCCGTTGCCCCAGCCCGGACCGGAAGATCCCGCACCGGTCACCAGGGCCACCTTGTCCTTGAGTCGTTCACCCATCGCGATCTTGCCTCCGACTTGCCTCGTGACGAGGCCTCAGAATACCGTGTGCGTGCACCGTTCGCCGGTCCAACACCCCGATTCCCTGCCCTAACGGATCCCCGTCGATGAACGTCGGCCAGTTTCTCACCAAGGCCGCTCGCGATTTCCCCTCCCGTCCGGGGATCGTGCACGGGACACAGAGCTGGTCGTACGCCGAGTTCAACCAGCGAACCAGCCGGCTGTGTCACGCCCTGCAAGAGCAGGGTCTCGAGAGAGGCGACAACGTGGCGGTGTTGATGACCAACTGCGGCCCGATGCTCGAGACAATGTTCGCCGGCTTCCGGCTGGGCTGCGGGGTGGTGCCGATCAACTTCCGCCTGCACCCCAACGAATTCGCCTACATCATCGACCACAGCGAATCGCGAATCGTGGTGACGTCGCCGGAGTTCAACGAACCGCTGCGATCGGTTGCTGACCAGATGCCGCGAGTCGAACACGTGATCACGACCGATGGAGCCATCGGCGACGAACTGGACTACGAGACGATCCTGGAAGGCCAACCGGGCGAGTGCCCCGACGCCGAAGTCGATCCCGACGATGTCGCCTGGCTGTTCTACACGTCGGGAACCACCGGCCGCCCCAAGGGGGCGATGCTCACGCATCGCAACCTGGAGGCAATGTCGACGGGATTTTTCACCGACATGTGTCCGGATCGCAGCCAACCGGAGGCCACGCTGCACGCCGCGCCGCTGTCTCACGGCAGTGGGCTCTACGCCCTGCCCAATGTTGCCATGGCCGCCACCCACGTGATCCCGTCGGCGACCTCGTTTGACCCGGCGGACATCTTCGAGTGCATCCAGCGGCACCAGATCACCAACATCTTCGTCGCCCCCACGATGCTCAAGCGGCTGATCGATCATCCCGACATCGGCCGCTTCGACCTCGGATCACTCAAGTCGGTCATCTACGGTGGCGCGCCGATGCTGGTCGAGGACCTGCTGCGGGCACTGGAGCAACTGGGCCCCTGCCTGGTTCAACTCTACGGGCAGGGTGAGAGCCCCATGACGATCACCTACCTGCCACACCAGGATCACGTCTCCGATGGCAACGAGACCCGTCACCGTCGCCTGGGTTCAGCGGGAATCGCTCGGACCGATGTCGAGGTCGGGATCGTCGACGACAACGACCGGCGGCTGGGCACCGGCGAGGTGGGCGAGATCGTCACCCGGTCGGACCTGGTAATGAAGGGCTACTGGCGAGATCCGGATGCGTCGGACAATTCGCTTCGCGGTGGCTGGCTGCACACCGGCGATGTCGGCTACCTGGACGAAGATGGCTACCTCTTCCTGATGGATCGCTCGCACGACATGATCATCAGCGGGGGCGAGAACATCTATCCCCGTGAAATCGAGGAAGTCTTGGTCAGACACCCGGCCGTCCACGAAGTGGCCGTGATCGGCATCCCCGACGAGGAATGGGGCGAGGCGGTCAAGGCGGTCGTCTCGACCGTCGACGGTGGCGAGGTGACCGAAGAGGAACTGATCGAGTTCTGCCGCGACCACATCGCCAGCTACAAGAAACCCCGCAGCGTCGATTTTGTCGACGAGCTGCCTCGAAACAACTACGGCAAGATCGTCAAGCGGGAACTCCGCGAGGCGTACTGGCAGGGACGGGAGCGGCGGGTCTGACCCGCACCGAGGACAACATGACACGACGAAGACAATTGGGACGAGGTGTGGCGGTGGTCGGAGCCGGGATGTCCGGGTTCGGTATGTTTCCCGAGAAAGACTCGAAGGATCTCTTTCTCGAGGCGTTCTCCGAATTGAGAACGTCGGTCGACAAGGGTTTCGACCCCTCCGACATCGAGGCGTTGTACTTCGGCAACTTCACCAACGACTTCTTCGTCCACCAGTCGCACTGGGGCGCGATTCTCACCGACGCCCTCGGCCTGGTCCCCACTCCCGCCACCCGAACCGAAGGAGCGTGTGCCTCGAGCGGGCTGGCATTCCGCGAAGCGTGCTTTGCCATCGCAAGCGGATTCTACGACGTCGTCCTGATGGGTGGCGTCGAGGACATGTCCAAGCGGTCCACGGCCGAGGTGGCCGAGGGGCTGGCACTGGCGGCAATCCCCTACGAGTTGGATGCGGGATTCAATTTCCCCGGCGTGTTCGGAGCCATCGCCTCGGCCTACTTCCAGAAACACGGTGCCACCCGCGAACACCTGATGAACGTGACGATCAAGAGCCACCTCAATGCGGCACTCAACCCGCGGGCCCAACTGGGAAAATCGGTCCGCGAGATGATGGAATCCAAGGCCCGCCGGGCCGCCGAACGCGGCCAGGAGGTGACCGAGTGGGCCGACGAGCGGGAATTTCTTCGAGACGAACGGGCCAACCCGGTCGTCGCTGCGCCGTTGCACCTGTTCGACTGCTGCCCGATCAGTGATGGAGCCGGTTGCCTGTTGCTGGTCGCCTCGGAGCTTGCCAGCCGGTTCACCGACGACCCACTACAGGTGGCCGGGATCGGACAGGGCAGCGGCCGTGGGCTGCAGGCGGCCGAGGACCTGACCAGTTTCGAGGCGACACGGGCCGCGGCCCACGAGGCCTACCAGATGGCGGGACTGAAGCCCGCCGATATCCAGTTTGCCGAAGTGCACGACTGCTTCTCGATCGCCGAACTGCTGCACATCGAGGATCTGGGATTCTTCGAGCACGGCACCGGCCATCTCGCTGTGGCCGACGAAATGACCCGGCTGGATGGCAGCATGCCGATCAACACCTCCGGAGGACTCAAGTGCAAGGGCCACCCGGTGGGCGCCACCGGGGCGGGCCAGTTGGTTGAGGTCTGGACCCAGTTGAGACAACAGGCCGGCGACCGGCAGGTGCCAGGCGACGACCTGAGAATCGGGCTGGCCCACAACCTGGGGGGCACCGGCGGTACCAGTTCGGTAACGATCCTGAGGCGGGGAGACTGACATGAGCCAGACGCGTCCCTTCACCGACCGGTCCTACTCGGCGTTCCTCCGCGAAGAGCAATTGATGGGAGGACGCTGTGACGGTTGCGGATCCCTGTTCGTGCCACCGCG
>DLVV01000282.1:22568-25867 GCA_003445035.1 Planctomycetaceae bacterium
CGCCTGGTGGCAATGACCCGGATGGCAATGGTCTCGCCCGGACTGGCCGACGAGGGATTCGGCGGCGATCGCCCTTACTGCTCGGGTGTTGTCGAGCTCGAGGAAGGTCCCCGGGTGGTCGCACGGCTTGCCGGTCGAGAGAACGACGAACCGGACGAAATGGAAGTGGGACAGGAAATGCTGGTCGGTTTCGAACATCACGACCGCCAAACACCTCGCCTGGTGTTCCGCCCCGCCTGAGCCATGTCGTCGGCGAGGTTGGAGTCTGAGCGGCAATAGTGAATAGTGGACCCACCTGAAAGAGTCGAGCAAACAACACGCAATCGGGAACGGTGCGATGACCAAACGCAAAGAGATGATTGACCTCCTGAGGATCTTGCTGCTGGGAACGGCCGTGATGATCGCCAGCCGTCCGGTGGAGGCCGGAAAACCGTCGCCGCTGGTCCGCTTCTGTGCGATGGGCGATGTGCCCTACGCCCCGGTCGAAAACCAGCTGCTGCCGCGGCAGGTTGCCGAGTTGCCGGCGGCCGGCGAATTCGTGATCCACGTGGGAGACATCAAGTCGGGGAACACCCCGTGCGACGAAGCGGTCTACAACAAGGTCTACGGGATGCTGTCGCAGTCCAGGGCCCCGGTCTTCATCATCCCCGGTGACAACGAGTGGAACGACTGCACCGACCCGGCCAAGGCCTGGGCGTACTGGCAGAAGTACTTCACCCGCTTCGATCGGCGATGGAACCACCGCTTCCCGATCTTCCGGCAGATCGAACAGAAGGAGAACTTCTCGTTCGTGCACGGTGGTGTGCTGTTTGTCGGCCTGAACATCGTCGGCGGCCGGGTTCACGATCCCGACGAATGGAAGAAACGGCACGCCGACTGCCTCGCATGGATCCGGCAGAACCTGCAACAGTTTGGATCCACCGCCAGCAGCCTGGTCATCTTCGGCCACGCCCAACCGGCCGAAAAGCACCAGGATTTCTTCGAACCGTTCAACAAGGTCGCGACCTCGTTCGGAAAACCGATCCTTTACCTGCACGGCGACGGACACCGCTGGATTCACGACCGTCCGTTCGCGGCGAAGAACGTCCTGCGGGTCCAGGTCGACCAGGGCGGCATCGCCCCCCCGCTGCTGGTCACCGTTACCGACGATCCCAAGACGCCATTCGTGTTCGACCGCCGCATGTCTGAAGACAAGGCGGCCGCGAAGCTGGCCAAGATCGGAGCCAAGCTCAAACGAGACGACGCCGGACGGATCGTCGAGGTGGACCTCGGCGAACGCCAGACCACTGATGCCGACCTGGCGAACCTGGTCGGGCTGAGAGCCATCGAGGAACTGAGCCTGCACCAGACCAGGATCACCGGTGCCGGAATGGTGCACTTGAAGGGACTGACCACGCTGAAACGGGCGTTCTTCAGCGACACCGCCGTCGACGACGCGGGGGTTGCCCAGCTGAAGGGACTCGAAAAGCTCACCGTGCTCGGTCTCTCTGGAACCCGCATCACCGACCGCAGCCTCGAACACCTCTCCGGAATCAAGAACCTCTCATCACTGTTCGCCCTGGAAACCAAGGTCACCGACGCCGGTGTGGCCAAGCTGCAGAAGGCCCTGCCCGATTGTGACATCAGCCATTGAAACCGACCGGGTCTCCGGAGATTCCTTTCCACATTGCCGGTCCTGCAGCACACTGGTATGAATCCACCGGCGTTGATGCGTCGTGGCCGACACTTCCTCCCCGAACCTGTGAGACCTCGATGACGACTCGGACTTCGTGTCGCGGCTTGACCAGTTCACAAATCAACCGGCGGTCGTTTCTACAGACAAGCGTCTCGGCCGGCACGGCCGGCCTGTCTCTGCCGGCACTGCTCTCGGCTCGTGCCGACGCCGAGGCGACCAGCCAGACGTCACAGGACACCGCCGTGATCCAGATCTGGCTCGGCGGCGGGCCGACTCATTTCGAGACCTACGACCCCAAGCCAAAGGCACCGGCCGAATACCGCGGTCCCTTCAAGCCGATCGCGACGAAGTTGCCCGGCGTGCAGTTCTGTGAACTGATGCCCAGGCACGCGGAAATCACCGACAAGATCGCCGTCATCCGCAGCGTCAACGTCGGCAGCAGTGGCCACGACGTGGGCATGTACTACTGCACGACCGGCAAGACCCGCAAAGGGCAGCCCTCGGCAGGCTCCTACGTCGCCCGCATCCGCGGAGGTCGTGAACTGAGCGTCCCGCCGAACGTGCACCTGGGCTTCACCCACACCAAGAACCTGGTCTTCGTTCCGAATTTCAAGGCCGGCTATCTCGGTGGAGGCCACGATCCGTTCTACATTCACGACGATCCGGCCGGAAAGACGTTCACCGTCCCCAACCTGCAACTCGTCAACGGAATGACAATCGATCGGCTGGGCGACCGCCGGTCACTGCTGTCGCGTTTCGACACCGCGAGGCGACGTTTCGAAGCGGGCGGAACCGCCGATTCGGTCGACCACTTCACCCGTGCGGCCTTCGAAATCGTCAGTGGCAGCACGGCTCGACAGGCTTTTGACCTGTCGCGGGAACCCGACAAGACACGACAGCGTTACGGAATGCATCGCTGGGGCCAGAGTTGCCTGTTGGCCCGGCGGCTGGTCGAGGCGGGCGTGCCGTTCGTCACGGTCAACTTCGACCCGCACTCCTTCACCTTCGACATGCACAGCAATGTCTCAGGTGGCATGAAAAGCGCCGGCCCGAGGATGGATTCGGCGATCCCGGCCCTGATCGAGGACCTGCACCTCCGCGGCCTCAACAAGCGGGTGCTGTTGCTGGTCTGGGGTGAGTTCGGCCGGACACCGCGGATCAACAAGAATGCCGGACGTGATCACTGGGGTTCGGTGATGAGTGTCCTGCTCTCGGGTGGCGGCCTGAAAACCGGACAGGTGATCGGATCGTCGACGGCCAAAGGCGAAGTGCCCAAGGAGCGTCCGCTGCGTCCGTGGGATGTGCTGGCCACCATGTACCGCCACCTCGGCATCGACCCCAGCCGGACATTCCTCGATCGCTCGGGCCGCCCGCTGGCGATCCTCGAGCAGGGTGAAGTCATCCGCGAGTTGATCTGAACCCGGCACGGACGAGATCGTGTCGCGTGCCCCGATCACCTCTCGCGGTACGACGCGTCCTCGTCAACAGTGAAGATGTCCGGCTCGTTGAGTCCCTCGATCTTCCATTCGCTGCCGGACTCACCGGCAGCCGACCGGCCGGGACCATCACCAGCGAACAGCTCCTCACCGAAGCCACCCTGGTCCGGCTGATCATCAACAACCGG
>DLVV01000207.1 GCA_003445035.1 Planctomycetaceae bacterium
GTCTTGCCGTCGGGGGAAAACGCCAGGCAGTAGACCTCCGATTTGTGATCCTCGAGCACCGCCCGCTCACGCCCTGTCTCGACATCCCACATCCGGATCCACTCGTCCCACCCTCCGGAGGCCAGCGTGCGGCCGTCGGGCGAAAAGGCCAGCGAGTAGATCCAGCTGGTGTGGCCCTTGAGGACATGGCCGGCGGTTGCGGTGTTGGCTGCGGTGTTGGGCATGTTCAGGTCCCCACCAGTTCGGTGATGGGCGTGCCCTTGCAGACCCGGTGGGGCCGGCCGAGGAAATCGTGGAAGACGCGGGTGACGTCGACACCCAGCAGGTGGAAGATCGACGCCCCGATATCGAACGGCGACACGGCGTCGCGGGCGGGGTAGCCGGCCTTGCTGTCTGAGGCACCGAAGACCTGTCCGCCGGAGATGCCGGCCCCGGCCATCACGACCGAATAGCAGAACGGCCAGTGCTGGCGGCCGCCCTCGGCACTGATCCCCGGCGTCCGGCCGAACTCGCCCATCAGCACCACCAGGGTGTCTTCGAGCAGCCCCCGCTGGCCGAGTTCGTCGAACAGGGCGGCGACGGCCATGTCGGTCGGCGGCAGCTGCCAGTTCTTGAGATTGGCGAAGTTGTTGATGTGGTTGTCCCAGCCGATGTCGGTCCGTCGGCGTCCGTTCCGCCAGTAGATGTTGACCAGCGGCACGCCGACCTCGATCAGTCTTCGGGCCAGCAGGCAACTCTGTCCGAACGGGGTAAACCCGTAACGCGAGCGGACCTCGGGCGGCTCGGCGGCCAGGTTGAATGCCTGGCGGGCCTTGTTCGAGGCGACCAGCGAGAAGGCCTGCTGGTAGTAGTCGTCGAAGCCGACCAGTCGCTTGCCCCGCTCGGCCTTGTCGAATCCCTCCTCGACCGACGCCAGCAGCTTGCGACGGCGGTCGATACGGATGTTGGACAGGGATCCACCGGGGTTGCGGAACGCCGGCGGGTTGAAGTCGGTGAAACCGGGGTCGTGGGCCGGCTTGTAGTTGTCGACCGCCTTGACCAGGAACGGGTCGAAACTCTTGCCCAGGAATCCCGCGTTCTGGCCGGGGACGATCTTGCCCGAATTGGTCTGCAGCAGGCTGGGCAACTGGACGTATTCGGGCAGCCCGTTCTTCCGGGGCCTGAGGTGAGCCAGCACGGCGCCGATGTTGGGGTTGTCGGTCGGCTTGGCCGCATTTCGCTTGTCGAGCCACTGGTAGCGGTTGCCGGTCATCATGTCGTGGAAGGCGGCCTGGTGGTCGCCCTCGCGGTGATTCACCGATCTGACGATCGTGAACTTTTCGGCATGTCGGGACAGCAGCGGCAGGTGGTCGCCGATCTCGACGCCCGGCACATTGGTCGGAATTGGCAGGAACGGGCCGCGGACTTCCACCGGGGCATCGGGCTTCAGGTCAAACGTGTCCTGGTGAGGCGCCGCACCCCAGAGATGCATCAGGATGCATCGCTTGGCGCGGCCGAAGGTGGTGGTCGGTCCCGCCGCCTTAGCCCCGTTCTGCAGGGCCAGCATTTCGGGCAGCCCCAGTCCCAGTGATCCCAATGCCCCGACCCGCAGGAATTCCCGGCGAGGGTGCGTTGGTGAGGTGGCAAGCTGTTGGCCCAGGATGGAAAGCATCGGTGCCTCAGGCGATGACGATGTCTGACTTGGTGCTCTCGACGATCGCGAACAGTTCGGCCTGTTCGGTGGCCGGGACCTCGAACTTGTCCAGGGTGGCCTGGAAGTCCTCGAGAAACGCCTGCCACTCCACTTCGTTGATGTCCAGGTGCTCGTGCGACTCGGCCATGGATCGGCCGGTGTAGGTCTGCGGTCCCCCGGCCGCCCAGCAAACCTGCTCGGTGACCAGGTACTTGAAGCCGGCCGGATGGACCTTGTGGTGGGCTTCGTCGACTTTCGGGTTGGCGTTGAGCTTGGGGTCGGACATCACGCGGTCGATGAAATCATCAACCACCGCAGCGATGGCGAAGACGCCGCCGAGTCGTTCGTACAGCGAGGGGGTTTCGTCGGGTGTGGTCATGGTGTGTTGATGCTCAGGCCAGGATCTGTTCGACGACCTGTCCGTGCACGTCGGTCAACCGGAAGTCGCGGCCGCCGTACCGGTAGGTCAACTCGGTGTGGTCGAGTCCCATCAGGTGCAGGATCGTGGCGTGCAGGTCGTGCAGGTGGACGCGTCCGGAGACCGAAGCGTAACCGAATTCGTCGGTGGCCCCGTGCTGGAACCCGCCTTTGACCCCGCCGCCGGCCAGCCACATCGTGTAGCCCTTGGGGTTGTGGTCCCGGCCGTCGAGGTCCTTGCGGCCGGTGTCGGCGGTCCGGCCGAATTCGCCGCCCCACAGCACCAGGGTGTCCTCGAGCAGGCCACGTTGTTCGAGGTCGGCCAGCAGCGCGGCGGCCGGCTGGTCGGTGGCGTCAGCCCGTGCCTGGTGGCCCTTCTTCAGGCCCCCGTGCTGGTCCCAGAACTCGTCGCAGACCTCGACGTGTCGCACGCCCGCTTCGATCAGGCGACGTGCCATCAGGCACTGCCGGCCGAAATTGTCGCTCCGGCGGCCCTCGCCAATGCCGTACATCTGCTGGGTCGATCGGGTTTCCGACGAGAGGTCCATCACCTGGGGCAGTTCGGCCTGCATCCGGAAGGCCAGTTCGTAGGACTGGATCACCCCGTCGATCCGCGTGTCGTAGGGGGCGCGGGTGGCGAGGTCGCGGTTGAGGGACTGCAGCAGGTCGAGTTGTTTGCGCTGGGCGGAGGTGCTCAGACGAGGGTTGGAGATGTTGCCGATCCGCGCCTTCCGGACGGGCGTCTTGATGTCCCCGATCGCCGTGCCCTGGTAGACCGAGGGCAGGAACGCGGTCCCGTAGTTGCTGGTGCCGCCATTAATGAGCGGGGGGCAGATGCTGACGAAACCCGGCAGGTTCTGGTTGTCGGTGCCCAGGCCGTACAGCAGCCAGCTGCCCAGTGATGGCCGGGCGAAGGTGAAGCTGCCGGTGTGCAGGAACAGCATCGCCGGGGTGTGGTTGGCGATGTCGGTGTGCATGCCCGAGAGCACACAGAGCTTGTCGGCGTGACGGGCCTGGTGCTTGACCAGGTCGGAAACCCAGAGTCCGCTCTCACCCCGCTGCTGCCAGCGCCACTTGGAGGCGATCAGTTTCCGCTTGCCGTTGCGACCGTTGGTTCCGTGTCTTTTGGCGAGTTCGGGCTTGTGCTCGAACGTTTCCATGTGAGCCGGACCGCCCCGCATGTGCAGGAAGATCATCCTCTTGGCCCGGGGCGTGTGGTGGGGCTGCCTGGGAGACAGCGGGGTTGTGTGGTCGGCCCGAGCCTGCTGGCACAGGCCGGCCAGGGCCAGCGTGCCGATGCCGCAGGTGGCCTGGCCCAGCAGGGTACGACGCGAGAGTGCCGGGTGGGGGGGCTGTGGCAATTGCATGGCGGAATTTGTCATCGGTTCATCCTGAGGAAAAATGCTCCCGGCACGCAGCCGGCAACACGCCTCAGTCAGTCAAGGTATCGGAATTCGGCTCCCGCCAGCAACACCTGGCAGAACAGGCCCCAGGCTTGTTGTCGGGGCGTCGTTTTCTTGTTGGACCTGTTCTCCGGCTGGCCCAGTGTCCGTGCCGTGCTGGTGATGTA
>DLVV01000404.1:0-2987 GCA_003445035.1 Planctomycetaceae bacterium
GGGCCGGCAAGGCCATCAACCTCGCACACTCGGCCGACGGCGGCAGGACCTGGAAGACCAACGACCTGGATGGGACCGACTACCCGCGGAACATGATCGTCGAACCCGATGGGTCGCTGCTGATGATCCGGGCGCAGGAGTCCGACTGGAGTGGCAAGAACCAGGGCAGCCCCCACCTGCAACTGTGCCGCTCGAAAGACCACGGCCAGACCTGGACCTTTGCCACGGGCAAGATCGACTGGAACGAGTCGGCCTTCGGAGAGGTCTCGTCCATCCGGTTGAAGAACGGCCGCCTGCTGGCCGCACTGAGACGACAGATCCCCAAGACACACGGGGAGGGTTTCGAGGACACGGTGATCTGCCAATCCGAAGACGCGGGCCGGACCTGGTCGAAACCTCGGTTGATGGTCAACACCGCCGAGGTGCACGTGTTCCTGGCCCAACTGGCCGACGGCCGGGTCCTGGCCACTTACTCGGACTACCATCTCCCCTACGGTGTTTCGGCCATCGTCAGCACCGACGGGGGCCGGACCTGGGACCGCGACCACCCCGCCCGGCTGGTTCTCTCGGCCGATCTTTATGTCGGCTGGCCCGTCACGATTCAGCTGGCCGACCAGAGCCTGCTGACGGCCTACGCGATCACCGCCTACATCGAGCAGCCTCCCCAGAAGACGGTCACCGAGGTCGTCAGGTGGAAACTGCCATGAGCGACGAACGATTGCGATTTGCCGTGTTTGGCGCCGGCGACTTCGGCCCCCAGTTCGCCAGCTACATGGCCGAACTCGGTGACGTCGTGGCTCTCTCGGAACCAAACCCCGAGGCGCGGGCCCGGTTCGGCGAGATTACCGGCCTGGAGGTGTCCGAGTACGACGATCACCAATCGTTAATCGCCGCCGAGAAAATCGACGTGGTGGCGATCACCAGCCCCAATTTCACCCACCGCGAAATCGCCGTGGCAGGAGCCAGGGCCGGCTGCCACGTCTACTGTGAGAAGGCGATGGCCAACACCGTTCCGGAATGCTGGGAAATGGTGCGGGCCTGTCGCGAGGCGGGCGTGCGATTGATGGTGGGACACAAGCGGCGGCTGCGACCGCCCTGGGCACGGATGATCGAACTCAAGGAACAGCTCGGTGCCCCGTTGGCGATCACCTCGTGTGCCTACCACGACGCACGGCAATACGATCACCAGGGCTGGTGGACCCGGCGGGATGCCTGTGGCGGGCTGCTGCCGGTGATCGGTGTCCACATCGTGGACTGGATGCGGGCCATGTGCGGTGACGTGGCGACCGTGCGAGCCGTTTCGCCACCCCAGGTCGACACCCGCTACGATTTTCCCGACACGATGCACGTCACGTTGACGTTTCATTCCGGGGCCGTCGCCACCCTGGCCGCTTCGCTGGTCTTTCCCCCGTGGAAGTTTCGGGAGGCCGGTGGTCCGATCGTGATGTTCGAGAACGGGGGCCTGAGGTTCGAGCCCTTCATGGACCACCTCGACATTTCCTGGCAGCACCGCGACGATCCGACGCTGCACCACGAGCGATTCGACGACCTGGGCTTCGACCACGCCTACCGGCTCGAGCTGGGCGACTTCGTCAAGGGGATCGACGACCCCGGGTACCGGGGGTGCCTGGGTTGGGAGGAGGGGCTGAGGTGTGTCGAGATCATGGAAGCCGCCGATCGCTCGGCTGTTGCCGGAGGTGAGTTGATCTCGCTGCCGTTGTATCCGGAGCTGGAGGACGGAGCGTGAGGTCGATCGACCACACCAGTCCCGGCACACCTGATCGCTGGTACCTGCTTTCCTACGTCGCCACGACCTATTTCACGATCTACGCTCACCGGAACCTGATCAACTACATCCAGCCGTCGCTGCTGCTCCCCATCGCTGACGGCGGACTAGGACTCGACGAGGCCCAACTCTCGTGGGTCGGGCCGGCCTGGCAACTGCCCTACTGCTTCTCGCAGTTGTTTGCCGGCTATCTCTCAGACCGCTTTTCCCGCCGTCGAGTGATCCTCTCGAGCCTGCTGGCCAGTTCAATCTGCCTGGCAATGATCGGCCTGGTCGGCAACCTGCAGGAGTTGCTCATCGGCCGGGGGCTGCTGGGCTTCGCCCAGGCCTGTGCCGTGCCGGCCATGGCCGGTGCGATCGCCGACTGTTTCCGGCCACGCACACGGTCGAAGGCGATGGCCATCTACCTGTTCAGCTACAACGCCGCGGTGATCGTTGCCGGCAAGTACGGCGGCGCGATCGCCGATCTGCCCGCGCGACACATCCCCGGGACTCCCGAAACATGGGTCGTCCACGGATGGCGGCTGTCGCACTTCGTTTTTGCCGCGGTCGGCGTGGTCGCGTGGCTGGTGCTGCTGAAGGTGCTCCGCGAACCACCGAGAACCGAACGGCGTGAGGATCGCGGTCTGGGCACCGAGGGCGGAACCGTCTGGCAGACGCTCGCTCAGATCGTCCGCGTGCCCTCATTTCACCTGATGTACCTGACATTTGCCTGTGCCGGAATCGTGGTGCGGATTTCCCGGTTCTGGATGCCCCAGCACTTTCACAACATCTTTCACGAATCGCTGGGCTGGAACCAGGAGGATGTCGGCAGCTTCTCGACCCTCTGGATCCAGATCGGCAGCATGACCGGACTGTTGAGCGGCGGCGTGCTGGCCGATCGGCTGGTGCGGCGGACGATCCGCGGCCGGGTCTGGGTGCAACTGGGCGGCTGGGTGCTGCTGACTCCCTGCCTGGTGGTGATCGGCACCCAGGAGAGCCCGATGGTCCTGAGGGTGGCCATGCTGTTGCTGGGACTTGGGCTGGGAGCCTACCAGGCCAACTTCTGGACCGCTTCTTTCGACGTGATCGACCCGGCCGCCCGGGCAACCACGATCGGATTGTTCAATCTCTCCTCGGGCCTGTTGGTCTCGACGTGGTTCGACCCCTTCCTGGGATGGATCGAAACCGGCGCCCAGCAACAGGGTGAGTCGATCCTGGG
>DLVV01000404.1:3361-8036 GCA_003445035.1 Planctomycetaceae bacterium
TGATGATGTGGTGGACGCTGCCGCGTGACTACGTGGGTGACGACAGCGAACCGGATACCGGGTCGACGTAACGGCCTTGCCCTGTTGCAGACACCGCGCGACAATGGTGTCTCCCCCGGACATGAGGAAATTGGTTGATGCGCTGGTTCACCGTGCTGCTGCTGTCGGCGATCCTCGTCGGCCCCGGGGCGTCTCGGCTCGAGGCAGCTCGCAAGCAGAAGGACCCCAACGTCATCCGGGCCCTGAGCAAGGCGCTCGAGTACCTGAAGCGTGAACAGCGGCGGCAGGGCTACTGGGAAGCCCGCGGGGGACAGTACCGGGTGGCGATGACCGCCCTGGCGGCCAACGCCCTGCTGGCCGAGGGTTCGACCACGACGACCGGCAAGTACCGCGACGAGGTGGCCCAGGCGGTCGATTTTCTGGTCGGGCAGTCCCGGTCCAACGGCCTGATCGGCTACAAAAGCGACTACCGATACACCTACGGGCACGGCTTCTCGATGCTGTTCCTCTCGCAGGTCTACGGCGAGGAGGAAGACAAGAAACGTCGTGGCGACCTGAAGAAGGTGCTCGTCAAGGCGGTGGATTTCTCCGCCAAGGCCCAGACAACCCGAGGCGGCTGGGGATACATCTCGGCCAAGGACGGCAACGATTTCGACGAGGGCTCGACCTGCATCACCCAGGTCCAGGGCCTGCGGGCCTGCCGCAACGCGGGGATCCCCGTGCCCAAGGAAATCATCGACCGTGCACAGAAATACATCCGCGACTGCATGACCCCCGATGGCGGCATCCGCTACCGGTTTGGCCAGAGCGGAGGAGCCCGGCCGCCGATCACCGCCGCCGCCGTCGCCTGCATGTTCAACTCCGGCGAGTACAAAACCGACCAGGTCAAGAAGATGATGACCTACTGCGAGAAGAACGTCTGGCCGGGTCGCGGGGTGACCAGCCGCTTCGGGCACTGGCACTACACCCACTACTACTTCTCGCAGGTGATGTACCGCATGGGCGAGGAGAAGTGGGCCAAGTACTACGGCGAAATCAAGAAGCAGCTGTTGCGGACCCAGTCGAGCTCGGGAGCGTGGCTGGAAGGTTACATCGGCCCGGTCTACACCACGTCGATCAACGCGACGATCCTGCAACTGGAGAACGGCTTCCTGCCGATCTACCAGCGTTAGCCCTCCACTAGTGCCCCCCCAGCCGTGACCGGCACGATGGAAGCCCAGCAGACGGCCAACCTGTCGCGTCAAAAACGTGCGACGGGATGGTTGGCCGGCTGGTTGCTGCTGTTGCTGAGCACCGCCGCGGTCTACCGGCCGGCGGTGACAGGCGACGGCGCGTTCGAGGCGTGGGACCAGGCGCGAGTCTATGTTCCGCTGCAGGTCAGCAACGCCCGCCAGCGGAGTGCCGGAGAAATCCCGCTGTGGTTCCGCCACGGATTCCTGGGTTACCCGTTACAGGGTGAGAACGAATGCAGCGGGGTTTATCCGCCGGCGGCCGTGTTTCACCTGGTCCAAGATCCCGGATCGGCCTGGGCGGTGTTCCTGTTACTGCACCACCTGCTGGCCGCCGGTGGAACAATGCTGTTGCTCAAAGGGCTGGGCTCGGGTCCCGCTGGTGCCACGCTGGGGGCCGTGGTGATGGTCTTCGGCGGCTGGTTCGTCGGCGAGATTCCCCAGGCAACGCTGATGACATCGTTTGCCTGGACTCCGCTGGTGTCGGCCCTGTGGTTGCACGCCTGCCGAACCCGCCGACTGGCTCCGGCCGCGTGGGCTGGTCTCGCCCTGGCCATCCAGGCCTCGGGGGCTCACCCCCAGGTCCTGTTTTACACGCTGTTGGCCCTGGCACTGGGCGTCGCCTGCGAAGCCCGCGGGGTCCGGAGATGGCGGCAGGCTGGCTGGGCCGCAACAGCCGCTACCGTCACCGTCGGCATCGGGCTGGGACTGGCCGCTCCGCAACTGTGGTATTGCCTTGAGACACTGCTGACCACCGAAAGGGGCGCCGGGCTGAGCTTCGACCGGCAGATGGACGGATCGCTGCCGCCCCATTTCCTGCTGCAGCTGCTGCTGCCGGGTGCCGCCGGGGACGATCACCGGCTGCAAATCCTGTTCACCGATATCCGAATCTACGCCGGCATGTTGACCCTGCCCCTGGCCCTGGTCGGATGGAGGCAGGGTCCGGCCGGGGCAAGAATCTTTCGCTGGGGACTGGTGCTGTCGGTGCTGCTGGCACTGGGTCGCTACGGCGGCCTGTTCCTGCTGCTGGGTGAGCTGCCCGGCTTTCGCAGCATCCACGTGCCCGCCCGTTTCCTGATGTTCACGTCGTTGACCATCGCGGTCCTGGCCGGGCTGGGCCTGGATCACCTGCTCGGACAACCCGCCGAAGTGGTCTCAAGAACCTGGAGGCGATCGGCGGTGGCACTGGGTGTGACCGGAGTCGTGCTGCTGACCGCCGGACTGGTCGCGCGGTTTTCCCCGGGAAGCCTGGACCCTGACTGGATCTTCGGCCGCGGCAACCACGACGAGGTGTTCGTCCGCGAATGGCAAAACCTGTCCAAAACGGCCAGGGCCGCGGCGATGTCGTGGGCGGCCATTCTCGGCGGAACCGCCGCGCTGCTGGGAGGGGCACTTTGCCTGGTGGCCCCCACCACCGATTCACGCCGCGTGGGCATCCTCTGCGTGTTGCTGGTCACCGGCGACCTCGGGCTGGCGGCGACCAGGCTGCTGAACTTCGCACCAGGAGATTTTTACCGCGACAGACCCGTCACACTGGACCTGGTGAACAGGGAGCGAGGCCGGGTGGCAGCCACCGTGCCCGATTACGCTTACGACGCGGACGCACGCACCCTGGCATTGCTGCCGGACAACTCGGCCGCACTGTTCGATGTCGATGCCTTCTCGATCAACCCCGGTGCCCGTTCCGATTGGCTCCGGCGGACCTCCGCCGCCGTCTCTCCCAAGCTCCATGCCCTGTTTCACGTCGGCACGCTGATCATTCGACGGGAACTGCCCGCGCGTTCGGATCCCATTCCCGGAATCCGCCGCTCGGACGAACTCGGAGAATACTGGGTCTACAACGTGCCGGACGTGCAGCCACGTGCCAGCCTCTGTCGTGACATCCTGCTGGTCACTCGACCCCAGGCGGTGCTGGACACCATCGCCTCTCCACGCTTCGTCCTGGGCGAGACGGTGATCCTGGACCGTCCACCTCGTCACTTGCCCGGGACAGCCAACGAGTCGGATGTCGAGGAATCGGTCCGGGTCGTGACCGACCGGGCACAGACGGTCGAGATCGAAGCCTCGCTTGTTCGGGACGGGATCCTGGTCCTGGCCGACCTGTTCCACGACGGCTGGCGAGCCACCGACAACGGTCAACCGGTGACAATCCTGCGAGCCAACGGGCTGTGCCGGGGCATCGCCCTGGGACCCGGGCTGCACCGGGTCCGGTTCGAGTACCGCCCCCGCAGCTTCGAACGGGGATTGTGGGTGTCGGCTGCCACACTGATTGTGCTGCTGGTCTGTGGCTTCGTGAGCTGGCGACGGGGGCGGCGATGACCAAGCCGAGACGGCCTCCTGTTGTCTCGCATCGACAATCGCCGATACAATCATCGTATGCTCAACGTCTTCACCAACCCCCGATCACGCGACTGCGGTGGGTTTTCCCGCCGAGAAGCTCTGTCGGTCGGATCGCTCGGCCTGGCGGGACTGGGTGTCGGTTCGATGGGGCTGACGGACGTGTTGAGAGCCCGGGCCGCGGCCCCGTCAGCATTCCGCGACAAGTCCATCGTGTTGCTGTTCCTGACGGGAGGACCGAGCCAGGTCGAGACATTCGACCCGAAGATGACGGCACCCGCGGAAGTCCGCAGCGTCAATGGTGAACTGACCACCAGCCTGCCCGGGGTGACCTTCGGCGGCACGTTCCCTCGACTGGCACCATGGGCCGACCGAATGGCCATCGTCCGGTCGTTCACTCACGGCAATGCGAACCACACCGGCGGTGCGCAGGATGTGATGCGAGGCGGTGCCGGTAACCAGATCGGGATGGGCTCGATCGTCACCCGGTTGCGGGGCACCAACCATCCCCGCACCGGCATGCCCACCCAGGTCTATCTCAGCCACCAGGAACCGGATCCCCAGTTCAACAAGGAACGGTTGAGACTGCTGGAGGCGGCCACGGCCGGCGAATTGGGATCCGCCTTCTCACCGTTCGATCCGCTCGGTGACGGCCCGGTCAACCAGAACCTGACACTGAACCTGACACGTCGTCGGCTCTCCGACCGCCGTTCGCTGCGACAATCGCTCGACCGGCTGGCCCGCAATGTCGACACCAGCGGCATGATGGAGGGCCTGGACCGATTCGAGCAGCAGGCGTTCAACCTGTTGCTGGGCAAGGGTCGCCGCGCGTTTGATCTTTCCGACGAGGATCCGGCGCTGGTGCGTCGTTACGACACCAGTCGTTTCAACACGGCACTCCGCGTCAAGACCCGACACTCGACACTCGGACACCAGCTGTTGCTGGCCCGCCGGTTGTGCGAAGCCGGCTGCGGTTTCATCACCGTACACAATCCCGGCTGGGACATGCACGGCGGCAACACCCAGTTCAACATGCCGTTCGGCATGGAACGACTCGGCCGCCCGGTCGACCAGGCCGTCAGCGTGTTTCTCGAGGACCTCCAGCAACG
>DLVV01000404.1:8408-9918 GCA_003445035.1 Planctomycetaceae bacterium
CCGAAGGTGAAAGCCGATGGCGGACGAGATCACTGGCCGAAGCTGAGCACGCTGGCGTTCTCCGGCGGCGGGCTTCCGATGGGGCAGGTGATCGGCCGATCCAGCCGCGACGCCGGCGAACCCGCGTCCCGGCCCGTGACACCCGAGAATCTGTTCGCCACCATCCTGGCGACGATGTTCGATATCGGCGTGCTGAGAGTGCTGCCCGAGGTGCCTCGTGACGTGGCCCGGCTGATCGAACGGGCCCACCCGATCCCCGAACTGGTCGGCTGAGACACGGCCCGTTGGGACCGTGGCGATTGCCCGGTCGCATTCTCCCTCGCTATGCTGCCGTTTCAGCTGGTTAAGGAGGAATGCAATGGGAATCCTGGAACGATTCAAGCTCGACGGACGTGTTGCCCTGGTGACGGCCGGATCGGGTCCGCAGTTCGGCAGCAGCCTGACCGAGGGACTGGCCGAGGCGGGCGCAACGGTGATCTCGGCGTCACGGTCACTGGAGAGAAACGAGGAGTTCGCAGCAGGGCTTCGCGAACGGGGCCTCGACGTGCACGCCGCCCAGGTCGACATCACCGATGTCGATTCGATCCACGCGCTGCGTGACAGCCTGTTGGCCAACCACGGTCGGCTCGACATCCTGGTCAACAGCGCCCTGGCCCGCGACGGCCACGCGGGTGCCTTCGACGAACAGACCCCCGAGATGATCGGGCGGTCTGCCGCCGGGGACTTCACCGGGTTGTTCACGATCTGCCAGGCGTTTCTGCCGACAATGGTCGAGCAGGGTCGCGGGTCGATCATCAACATCTCGAGCATCTACGGCGTGGTCGGCAACGATCCGACCATCTACCTGGACACCGATATGAAGCAGCCTGCCACCTACACATTCGTGAAGGCCGGCATGATCAACTTCACCCGCTACCTGGCCAACTACTACGGCAAACAGGGCGTCCGGTCCAACTGCATCAGCCCCGGGGGCTATTTCGACAACCAGCCCGATGCGTTCGTCGACGAGTACAACAAGCGGGTGCCGGTCGGTCGGATGCTGGACAACGAGGACATCAAGGGAGCGGTGGTGTACCTGGCATCGGATGCGTCCGAGTACGTCAACGGCCACAACCTGCTGGTCGACGGCGGATGGACAGCGGTGTAGGCCGACTCAAGTTCACTCGACGTAGAGAAACTCGTCGAGGTTGAACAACACCAGGCAGTAATCGGACAGAGTCTCGGCGAACGACCCGTCGCCGGTCTCCAGGAACGCCCGTCCCAGAGACAGCTCGTCGGGGTTCGGCGGCCGTCCCAGCGCCAGCCGGTAGGCCCGCTGGACGACCGCCACCGGAGCACGACCCGCCTCGGTCTCGAGTCTCGAGGCAAACGCCCGAGCCTGGCGATCCAGTTCCGGACTGTTCAACAACGTCAAAGCCTGGCCGGCGTGAGAACTCTGGTTGCGGCGACCGCAGCTGACCATCGTCCCGGGCGCGTCAAAATTTGTCAGCAGCGGTGGCCGGTTGTTCCG
>DLVV01000404.1:10234-13130 GCA_003445035.1 Planctomycetaceae bacterium
TTGACGAACAGGAAAATCGCCCGGCGGTTGTGCTGCCAGAGATCGGGATGAGCCTGCCAGCTGCCCTTGTACTGCAGCGCGGCGATTTCTGGCGGCAGCGGCAGCCGGACTCCCGGACCCCCCGCCTGTCGATTGAGCTGCCCACTGACGGCCAGCAGGCTGTCCCTGAGCGGCTCGGCCTCCAGGCGGCGGCGGCGGAACCGCCACAACAGCTGGTTCCCCGGATCGGCCGCCACGGCCAGCCGGTTGGACACGGTACCCGATTGTCGGTACGTCTCCGAAAGCAGCATCAGACGGTGCAACGGCTTGATCTGCCCGCCGTTGGCCAGCAGTTCGGCGGCAAGCCAGTCGAGCAGTTCCGGATGAGAGGCGGCGGCACCCATCACTCCAAAATCGTTCGGCGTGGCGACGATGCCCTGTCCGAAGTGATGCTGCCACAGCCGGTTGACGAAGACTCGCGCAGTGAGAGGATTGGATTCGGAGGCCAACCACCCGGCCAGCTCGGCTCGCCGCCCTGTCGAATGCCCACCCTCGGAATCGCCGACCTCGTCGATCGAGGGGCGGACCCTTCTCCGGAACGAACCCGGCCGAACCGGACGACCACGCTGAACCATCACCGCCGGAAAACTCGGAAACACCTCCTCGCCGGGGTCGTGAGGTTCTCCACGGACCAGGCGGTGAGTCGAGGGCACGTCACGACCCCGGTCGGCGATCGCCATCACCGAAGCCACCGCCGCGGGTTCGGACGACAGCACGCCCTGCAACTCGGCCTGAACCGCCACGTACTGCTCCCGCTTCGCTTCCGGCAACGCTTCGCGGATGTCGGCCTCAACGAGCACCAGCATCCTCTCGGCGGCGATCGCCAGCCGAGACTGGTCCGGCGTCCTCGCCGACGCATCGACGGCCAGGGCCTCGAGCGTCTCCTTGCCGAATCGACCACGACGTTCGGCCAACAGGCGTTTCCTGACCGGGGCTTCAACTTCCTCGAGCCGTTTCCGTATCGCATCCCGTTTTTTGGTCCACGCCTTCCGGGCCTTCTCGCGGGAGGCACGAATCCCGGCGGGCACCAGTGGCAGGTCCACCGCCTGGCTGGCGGCGAAGAAGGCCTGCAGCCGGTAATAGTCCGCCTGGGGCAGGGGATCAAACTTGTGGTCGTGACACCGGGCACAGCCAAACGTGACTCCAAGAAATGCCGAGCCAACCATATCCACAATCTCGGTCAGCCGCTCCTGGCGATTCTTCGCCTTGTCCTGGGTTCCGGCGTTCAGTCGCAAGGGGCCAAGCCGGTGCAATCCCAGGGCCGCCAGCGCCTGGCGGTTCTCCGGAAACAACTCGTCCGCAGCGATCTGCTCGTGGATGAACCGGGAAAACGGCTTGTCACCATTCAACGCCTCGATCACCCAGTCGCGATACCGCCAGGCATGCGGCCTGGGATCGTCGTACTCGAATCCGTCACTGTCGGCGTAACGGACAACATCCAGCCAGTGCTGGGCCCAACGGTGGCCATAGTCCGGAGACGCGAGCAGGCGGTCCACCAGCCGTGCCCACGCGTCGGGGCGAGTGTCGGAAAGGAACTGGTCGATCTCGACGGGGGTCGGTGGAAGCCCGAGAAGGTCCAGGTGGAGCCGCCGGAGCAGCGTCCGCCGTGAAGCGGGTGGCGAGAGTGTGAGATCCACCTTTTCGAGCGATTTCAAGATGAACGCATCGACGGGGTTCGCCATCCGCACCACGTCGCGTGGCCGGGGAATCGCGGGACGTTCAACAGGCTGAAACGCCCACACCCGATCTTCGTCCTGGGCGCGAACGGCGACCGGGATGAAAACCGGCAGCAGCAGGGTGGCCAGCAGGAATCGGTGCATCTGAGGTCCTTGAGAGGATTCTCCATCTTCGGAATCAACTGCGGTGGTGGTCAAGGCGGACATGGGTGTTGAACGCCTTCCGACCGACCGTTTGCTCGGGTAGGCTATAACCCGATGAACCACTCGTCCCTCACAAGCTGCTGCCGGGGATTGCGGCCAGCGTTGAACCGTCGAGACTTTCTCGAACACGGAGGTCTCGGGTTGGGTTCAATCGCGCTGGCGTCGCTGCTGGCGCGTGACGGTCTGGCCGATGGCGTCGGGTCGTCGGTCCCGGCAAACCCGCTGGCGGCCAAGCTGGCCGACGTCGCCCCTCCGGCCAAGTCGGTGATCTTCCTGTTCATGGCCGGCGGCCCGAGCCAGGTTGAAACCTTCGACCCCAAGCCCGAACTCAACCGCCTGCACGGACAACCGGTGCCGGCGAGCCTCGGCAAGGTCACCACGCAGCAGGCCAGCGAGAAATCACTGCTGCTGGGCGTCAAGCGGCAATTCCGACCGTGCGGCGAGAGCGGGCTGGTGATGTCGGACCTGTTTCCCCACCTGGCCACCTGTGCCGACGATCTCTCGGTTGTTCGCTCGATGCATGCCGAGAGCATTGTGCACTCCGCAGCGCTCTACCAGATGAACACGGGCCGTACCCTGATGGGTCATCCGACGATCGGTGCGTGGCTGACCTACGGGCTGGGCAGCGAGAGCGATGACCTGCCGTCCTACATCGTGATGCTGGATCCCGACGGCACGCTGGTCGGTGGCCCGCCCTGCTGGGGAGCGGGATATTTTCCGCCGATCTACCAGGGCACGCTGTTCCGACCCGAGGCCCCGCCGATCCTCAACCTCCGCCCCTCCGGCGGACGCACCATCGCACGCCAGCGACGCAACCTCGATCTGATCCGCCAGCTCAACGGACTCAACCGCCGACCCGACGACCCCGTTCTCGAAACCCGGGCGGCGACCTACGAACTCGCCTTCCGCATGCAGAAGCATGCTCCCGAGGCGGTCGACATCTCCCGCGAGACGGCAGAGACACAGAGGCTCTACGG
>DLVV01000193.1:0-1827 GCA_003445035.1 Planctomycetaceae bacterium
CGCGTTGATGTCCAGCGTCGACAGTTACCTGAACTCGGCCTCGACCCTTGTCGCCCACGACATCTACAGGCGATTCGTGGCTCCCGAGGCCGACGCGGTGGCGATGCTGCGGGTCGGCCGCAGCGTGACCGCCATCCTGGTCATCTGGTCCATCGCCTGTGCGATGGTGATGGCTCGGCTCGACGAGGGCATCTACACGATCTTCCAGACACTGATGTCGTTCTTCCAGGGTCCCGCGCTGGCGGTGTTGCTGGCCGGGACACTCTGGAAACGGGCCACCGGAACCGGGGCCCTGGTCGGGTTCCTGGGCGGACTGGTGACCACTGTCGGCCAGTTCCTGCTCAACAACGACGCCGTCTGCAGTTGGCTGGGCCTGCGGCCGCTGTTCCAGATCGACGAGCCCTTCCTCTATTACTCGATCTGGGGCTTCCTGGTCGCCGGCGGCCTGCTGGTGACCGTCAGCCTGCTGACCCGGCGAGAACCCGACGAAAAGACCTCACTGACGGTGCTGCGATGACATCCACTTTCCTCCACGACATCGGCGATACGATCCGGAACGCCATGGCGACCGTGCCGCTGTCGCTGGTCGGGTGGGCCTTCGTGGCCATCCCGCTGGTGCTGCTGGTGTGGGTGCTGACATGCCCGATCGGAGACGACGACGAAAACCGGGACCCGAAACACGTCCGGCTGCTCCGAATCGGCGCGGCACTGGCACTGGTGCTGCAGATCGTGATCTACGGGCTGTTGTGACCAGGCGGGAAAAACGGCTACTTCTTCTTGGCCTTCTTCTTCGTCTTCAGCTGCGGCAGCTTGGCGAGGAATTTCTTCGGATTGGCCAGGAACGCCTTTTTGCACTTCGGGCAGCAGAACCAGACCTTCTGCTTCTGAAACGTGATCACGTGAGCCGCATCGATCGGCTTTCCGCTGACCGCACACTTCGACTGCAACGTGAAGCCCTTGCCCAGCGACGCAAAAACAGCGGCCACTTTCTTGTCGCCCTTGAGTGCCGCCAGCTTCTTGGCACAACCCGGGCAACAGACCTTCACCTTCACACCACCGACAGCCACGACGACTGACAACACGTCGTCCAGGTCATGCCCCTTGAGCGGGCAGGCCACCTGGGCAATCTCGCCGGTCTGGAACCACTGGCGATGCACCGCGGTGGTGTAGACCCTGGGAGTGGCATTGAAGATGTCGGGGCAACTCTGGCAGCAGAAGTAGAGTTTCTTGCCCCGGTACATCACCAGGGCGTCCTTCTCGGCCAGTTCACCCAGCACCGGGCAGGTCGCCTTGAATTCCGCCGGCTTCTTCGCCTTCTTCTTCTCGCCTTTTTTCTCGGCCGCGATCGATGTCGCGGCAACAACGGCCAGCAACCCCAGCAGCGCAAAACGGCCTGTCAGCTTCATCTGTGTCATCTTTGGTTGATCCCGGGAGAATCGTGATGTTGTTTCGAGCTCAATCGTCGTCGTCGTCACCGATCTTGTCGATCGCCTTGCCGACGCCTTTCAGAATGCGGCCGGCCGGTTTCAGCGTCCGTCGCAACAGGCCGACCAGGCCCTTCTTCTTGCCCTTCCGCTCGGCCCTGGCCGCATGTTCGCCACCGCTGACGTTCATCGCCAGCGAGTAGACCTTCGTGTTGCACGTCAGGTACAGCGTCTTGCCGTCGGCACCGCCGAAGGTGACGTTGGCACAGAATTCCTTGGTGGGAATGAACCCCACGGGCTTTCCGGCCGGCGAGGCCACCCAGACCCCACCTCGCCCGGTGAAGTAGAGGTTGCCCTTGGCGTCGATCGTCATGCCGTCCGGCGCGGACATGTTCTTGGTGCC
>DLVV01000193.1:2200-6973 GCA_003445035.1 Planctomycetaceae bacterium
TACGACCGCCACATCTTGCGGTGGCTGTCGCCGACGTAAAGCACCTTGCCGTCGTTGGAGGTGATCAGCCCGTTGGGAACCGGCGTGTCATCGATGATCACGGTGGCCTTGCCGTCGGACTTCAGCAGGTACACCTTGCTGGTCTTCTGGTTGGCAAAGTCGGGATCGGTGAAGTAAATGTTGCCGTTGGGTGCCTGGCAGACGTCGTTGGGCTGGTGCCATTTCGTGTTGATCGCCAGGGTCTTCGCATCGGCGGGTCCCTTGGGGCCAAACGAGTAACTTATCAGCCGGTGTCCATATGCCTGGGCCCCCAGCAGCCGACCGTCCAGCGACAGCCAGGTGCCGTTGACACCCTCGCTCTTGTCCAGCCAGACGGTGCCCTTGCCGGGAGCATCAAGCCGGATGATCTGCTGGTTGGGCTTCTCGCCGCCGAAGAAAGCGGTGAAGTACAGCTTGCCGGTGGCCGGGTCCCAGGTCGGGCCCTCGTGAAATGCCGCACTGGAAAACACCTCGACCAGCGTCGCCCCCTTGGACACCGTCGACGGCAACTCCGCGGCGGTCACCGGCGCAGCCAACAGGGCCACCAACAGGAGCGTGAGAGCAACGGGAGACGCATGCGGCAGAAAGCGGGCCATGGGGTTTCTCCTCGGATGAGCCATCGAGCTGTTGTGGGTTTCATTGCAGCGGATCTCGAGCATCGAGGCAAGCGGTGGCGGGTTGCGTGGCACGCGAGAATCCGACCGCCGTAGAATGGACGGCATGTCCAAGACCGACATCACGCCCACACTCGAACCCGACCAGCTCGCGGGCACGGCCCGGTTGCAGGTGGTGATCCCGGTGGCGCTGGTCAGTTTCTTCTACGCCAACCTGCTCGACTACGCCCTGCCGCTTTACCTGGGCGCCCGCGAGGCGGCGGCCGAGGCGGCAGGCGGTTCGTTTCCCAAGGGAATGTACGCGACCGCGGCCATCTGGCGGGTCACCCCGTGGATCATCGGCCCGATCATGGCCGGACTGTTTTCCCGGCTCTTCGGCGAACGCATCGTCTGGGCACTGGCCCTGTTCGGCAAGCTGGCCGTTCCACTCACACTCGCCACGCACCCGCACCCCAACGTCATCTCGTTGATGGCCATCTGGCAGGGCTTCACCGGGGCACTGATGTGGATCGCCGGATTGTCTCTGGTGCAGATGGTCCCGACCAAACGCAAGGGGTTCGCCAACGGGCTGCTGATGACGTCGATGGGCATCGGCAGCCTGATGGGACCGATCTGTGGGCGAGTGCTGCTGTACCGCGGCGAGGTCGGTGAGCTGATCTCCGGGGGCCAGTCCGGTGAGGCCCTGCGACGACTGGTCAATCTCTCGAAGCTGGAGGCCGCACCGGCGTTGCGCGACTTCGAACTGCTGTTCTTTATTCTTGCCGGTACCACCGCCACCTGTGCCCTGTTGATCGGACTGTGGGGCCAGAGACCTGGCCGGTTCGCACGGGACACGGCCCCGACACTCTCCCAGACCGTGGCCGACCTCAAGACACTGGCGACGATGCCCACCTTCTGGGCGTTGGTGATCCCGCTGTGCCTGTTCGGCGGAGCCGTCTTCGGCACCTCGAACTACTACCTGCCCTACCGGGCCGAGGAACTGGGGCTGAAGGACGGATCGTCGGACAACGGCTGGATCTGGCTGACACTGCTCAAGACGCTGATGTGGATTCCCGGCGGAATCGCCGTGGGCGTGCTGGCCGGGCGACGTGCCCCGGGTATCGCCGCGGTGTTGATGATCGGCGGTTTCTCGGCCGCCGCCACCTGCATCGGGGTCAGCCAGGTCGTCTGGCAACTGTTCGCCTCGGTCGCCGTCTTCGAATTCGCCCGTCAGTTCATGAGGTGGTCTCACGGAGGCTACCTCACCGAACACATCGGCGACCGGCTTCGCCCCACCGCCATCGGTTTTGCGATCACGTTTTCGGGACTGGGCGAAACCGTCTACGGATGGGCCTCCAAGGGCATCTGGAACCCGGACCAGCCGGGCTTCGAAGCGTGGAAACCCGTGCTGCTGGCCTCGATCGCCGGGCTGTTCGCGACAGCCGGACTGTTTCTCTACGATCGTCTGAAACCGATCCGGGCCGAAATTGCTCCCTCCGCAGATCCCACGACACCCGAGTCACCCGAAGAGACATCCTCATGAAAATCACCGGCCTCACCGCGCACCTGATGGGCATCCCCGGACCCGGAGGACATTCCCCGGCCCGCAACTGGATCTTCGTCAAGGTCGAGACCGACGAGGGAGTGGTGGGAATCGGAGAGGCGACGACCGAGTACCACGAGCTGGCGGTGATGGCGATGATCGAGGGCCACCTGGCCGACCTGCTGATCGGGCAGGACCCAACCCGGATCAACTACATCTGGCAACAGATGCGACGTTTCTACTGGTGGCGGGACGGCGTGGTGGCCACCAGCGCCGCCAGCGGCATCGACCAGGCACTGTGGGACATCCTCGGCAAGGTCACCGGCCAGCCGGTCTACAAGCTGCTCGGCGGGGCGGTCCGCGACCGTATCCGGCTGTACGCCCGAGGCGACCTGGGCCTGCCGAGCCAGGGCGAGGAGATGCGAACGGCTGCTGCCGAGGGATTCGATGCGTTCAAGTTCGGACCCGGGCAGTACGTCAAACCCTACGACGACGAAAAACAGGTCGACGTGGCCCTGGCCGTGGCCAGGGAAATCCGCGAGGCGGGTGGGCCGGATGTCGAATTGATGATCGACTGCGGTGGCATCTTCAGTCTCCAGGCCGCGCACCGACTGACCGAGGGTCTCCGCGATGAGGTCGGGATGCTGTTCGTCGAAGAGCCGGTCAACATGGACACTCCCGACGGCCTGATCTCGCTCCGCCAGTCGTTCCCCGACGTCCGGATCGCCGCCGGCGAACGCAACATGACCCGCTGGGGCTTCCGCGAATGGCTCGAAGGCGGTGCCGTCGACGTGGTGCAACCGGACATCGCCCACGCCGGCGGAATCAGCGAACTGATGCGGATCGCGTCCTACGCCGAGATCCACAACGTGACCGTCGCGCCCCACAACCCCTACGGTCCCGTCGCGCTTGCCGCCGCCGCCCACGCCGCGGCGGCGATGCCCAACTTCCTGATCCTCGAACATTGCCGCCACCGGCCCTGGCTCGACGAGGTGCAGGTGCAAGGCCCACGGGTCGTCAACGGCGGAATCACTCTCGAGGACACCCCGGGACTGGGTGTCGAGCTGGACTGGGACTACGTCAACGCCAATCCCTATCAGGCCCTCAACCTGCGAACGTTCCACGATCGCGACAACGCGCTGCCGCTGATCTGAAGCCGGCTTTCCCCCTTTCCGAACCTCAACACACCGAATCCCCCATGTCCGACGCACCACTGTTCGACAAGCACGACATCACCCACATCCGCGGAGTCGATCATCCCGAATCGATCGGGATCGGCCCCGGGGGCGAGGCCTACACGACCGGCACCGGCTGCCAGGTCTACCGGCTGAACCTCGAAGACAACCTCGGCGAACAGTTCGCCTCGACCGAGGCCCGGTGCCTGGGCACCGCCGTCGATGCCGACGGCAATCTCTACGCCGCCCACACCGCCGGCGACGTGCTGAAGATCACGCCGGCCGGCGAGGTCAGTGTTTATGCCACGCCCGAGGAGGGCGAGGTATTTCACTGCACCAACTACCCGGCCTTCGATCGGCAGGGGCGAATGTACGTCTCCGAGAGCGGCGACTGGTCGGGTGAACTCAACGGGGGACTGTTCCGGATCGAGCCGGGTGGCGGGGTGGCCGAGCGGTGGTACCCCGAGGCGGTCGACACGCCCAATGCGATCGCGCTGGATGCCGAGGAACAGAACCTGTATTTCGTCGAGACGTTCGGAGCGGGGATCGCACGGGTTGCGATCGAGGCCGACGGGTCGGCGGGCAAACTCGAACGGGTTCTGCACATGCCGCGACACGTCCCCGACGGCATCGCCTTCGATACCGAGGGCCGGCTGTGGATTGCCTGCCATCGACCCGATGTCATCTACATCTTCGATCTCGACTCCAATCGGCTGACATTGTTTGCCGAGGACTGGATGGGCGAGGCGCTGCGGGGTCCGACCGACGTGGCGTTTGCCGGACCGGACCGCGATATCCTGCTGGCCGCCTCGCTGGACAACCTGGTTGTTCACCGTTTCGACAACGCCGGCGCTGTCGGACTGCCGCTGAACCATCCATCGATCTCGTAGTCACCCCGGATCTCTCCATCAACCGAGCCAACCGCCATGCCACGCCGTTCCCCCCGCACCATCATCCGCGTGTTGCTGGGCCTGTTGATCCTGACGGCCACCGGCTGGTCCGTGCTGCAGGAAACACTGCCCGTCGGCCCCACCCCCGCTGACCAGCAGCGAAATGCCGCCCTGCTGGCCGGATACGACTACTCGAAATACCCCTCCGCCATCACCGGCTACACCGGCCAGGATCGACAGCGGATTGTCTTTCCCCGTTTCGCCCACGCCGTGCGAACCCGTGTCGGTCCCCGCGGCAACTACAAGGCCGCGGTTGTCCAGATGAAGGATGGCCGCCTGGTGCTGACCGCCTGTCGCGACAACTACGAAAAGGACCCGGCCAAGCGACGCTTCAGCATCTTCGTTTACGAGTCGAAGGACGTCGGTCTGAACTGGAAACAGATCAACAAGACGCCCCTGTTCGGCAAGGAGCCCTCGCTGACCGTGCTGCCCGACGGCTGGCTGGTGCTGACGGCACAGAAGACCTATCGCGG
>DLVV01000036.1 GCA_003445035.1 Planctomycetaceae bacterium
AGCGTCTCGACCGGCACCAGCCTCTGCAACGCCTCGCGGATCTCCAGGTCGGTCGGCAGATCTCCCGACCGGGCCCACCCTCCACAGATCGCGCGGGCGGCCGCCCGCTTGGCCCCGAAGAAATCACTCTCGCGACGGACCGCCAGCAAGCGGGCGGCTTCGCAGGCGATCCGAAAACGGAGTGATCGCGTGGACATGTCGATTCGCCGGAAGGAAGCCTCGCGCCGGGTCAGCCGCTGGTCACGCTGAGCACTCCGGTCATCGTCAACCCGACCACGTAGGCCACGGCGATGATGATCTGCACCACGGCGAACAGGGAGGCCAACTTGACGAAACCCACGAACGACAACGGCAACTTGTGCTTGCTGATAATCGTCATCGCGACCACCGTCGACGCCGATCCGATCGGCGTGATGTTCCCGCCGAGGTTGGCCCCGAAGATCACGCTCCACCAGTACGGGGCATTGGCCGAGTACTCGGCGGGGTTGTTCTTGAGAATCTTGGCCAGCATCGCGGCCAGCGGGATGTTGTCGGTCACCGAACTGGCCACCGCCGAAGCGACCAGCAGCAGGCCCGTCCCCAGGTTCACCCCCGCCCCGATCATCGCCTCGATACCCGACCCGATCACCGCCAGGACCTGGGCGTGCTCCATGGTGTTGATCACGACGAACAGGCCGGCAAAAAACGCCAGCAGGTCCCAGTCAACCGCCTGGTAGAACTTGTCGACCTCGTGCTTGTAGGCAATCAGAACCAACCCGGCAAACGACAACGCCACGAATCCCATGCCCAGTTCCTTGAGCACCGGCAACACGCTCTGGCCGGCCAGGAAGGCGACAAACAGGACCAACGCACCAATCGAGAACCAGAAGAACTTCCGGCTTGGCACACTCTCGTTTTCGTCAAACCCCGCCACCAGCGCCTCGGCCGCCGCTCGCTCCTCATCATCACGCAATCCGCGGATGCCAAACTTCCAACGGCCCATCCACAGGGTCGTCGCCGTGGCGATCACCACGTAGGGTGCCGCCACCAGGAAGAAATCGACGAATCCGATCCCGGCAATCCCACCCACGATGATGTTCGGCACACTCGAGATCAGCGTCAGCAACCCGCCGACGTTGGTCAACAACCCCTCGACCACCAGGAACCCCAGCAGCAGGTCAGCACGCTTCAATTTCGCCAGCGACACACCCGTCAGGCTGCCGATGATGATCATCGCGGTGACATTGTTGAGCATCGCCGAGAAAACAACGGTCAGGATCCCGTAGGCCAGCAGCAGTTTCCACGGATCGCCTCCGGACTTCTTCGTCAGGCTGATGGCCATCCACGTGAAAACCCCCGATCGGCTGGTCACCTCGACGAACAGGCTCGCCCCCAGGATGATCGTGATCACGCCCCAGTCGATCGCCGGGATATAAACCGGCATTTCGATCTCGTGTCCTGCCGATCCACCGGCCAGTGGCGGCAGGGTCACCGCGCCGAAAGGCAGCAGCTCCAGGGCCGTTGCCAGCACCAGGCAGGCTCCGGCGAAAACCCCCACGATCACCGACTTCTTGGCGTGGATCTTCTCCTCCAACGCCAGCGCCACGATCATCGCCACCAACAGGACGGCAAACAGCGCCGTCACGCCACTCGACACCTCGTGGTCGCCACCCGCATGCTGGGCCGCTTCGACGTTCGCCAACAGCAGTCCGGTCATCGAACTCATTCTGATCCGTCCGTCTCTTCCAGGCCATTCACAGCAGCAGCATCGGCACGTCGACCAACTCGACCGACAACGAATAAGCCATGCCGTGCATCGCCAACTGGTCGTCGTCCTTGGTGTTGGCCACTAGCAACTCGATCTCGTTCTCGTCGACAAGCCGGCGGTATTCGGTCACGTGATGACCCATCGCCACGTGGCTCTTCAACGACACATTCGGTCCCGTCTCTCGCAGTGTCCCGAAGCACGTCTCAATGAAGTCGTGGGCCTCCTTCAACAACTGCTCCTCCAGCAACGTCGCACCCGGTTCGCTGGTGATCTCCGGAATCTGCTCGATCGCCTGGACAAAACGCTGAAAGATCATGTCATCCTCAACGTGGCACAACCAGACACTGCCTCCCTCGGTGCACATCCGTGTACCGTAGTTGATCAGGCGGTGATCCCCGCTGATGTGATCGGCCACCACCATCACCCGACGGCACGGCTCGGTCGACAACTCCATCGGTGTGCGTGCCGTCCCGGGCAGTACCAGGACCGGAATGGAAGTCCGTTGCGTGAGTTCATCGAGGTAGACGCCGAGGCTGTGCTGCGGAGCGAGATTCTCCTCCTGCAAATGACGTCGGGTCACCAGCAAGTCGACCTGCTGAGCGTCGATCCGTTCGAGCAACTCGGCGACGTTGCTGAAATCGCCGCCGCCGATCGAATGCCAGGATGCGGCCTCACCGATTCGGGGCAGAAACCGCTTCAGTGAATCCTGCACGGCCTGGTTGGACTCGTCACCGGTGACCACGGCCACCGATTCGATCGGGATATCGGCAAAAACAAATGGCTCTCGTTCGGATCGCCGGAACAGCGATTCGAATTCATCGATCTGGTCAAGCCGGCTCATCTGTGGACCTCATCCGCGGCAACTCGCCTCGCCCCGGCATGTGCCGAGCGGTGGGCACTATAGCAGAACCGGTCCCCGAGATTCACTTGCCGCCGCCGCTTGCATCACCGCGGTGTTCTTGGTGGAGTGCCTGCAACCGGTCACACCGAGCAGGACGTCCGCCCATGCATCGCCGCATCCGTTTCCTTTTCATCCTCCTGGCCATGGCGACCCCCGTTCTCGCCGACGACGCCCGCGCCACCACCGACACCTCGTCTGGTGACCGCGTGATCGATGCCTACTTCCAGTCCGAAACCCGTCGCCTGGCCGACCGGTGTCTCGGCGACATCAAATCGCTGGACGACTGGAAGGCCCGTCGTGGCGAGTACCGGGAGCAACTCTTCGAAATGCTCGGACTCTCGCCCCGGCCTCCCAGGACACCGCTCAAACCGGTCATCACCGGTCGAGTCGATCACCCGGATTTCACCGTCGAGAAGATCCAGTTTCAGTCCCGACCCGGGCTGTATGTCACCGGCAATCTTTACCTGCCCAAAAAACGCCAGGGCCGCCTGCCGACGATCCTCTATGTCTGCGGCCACGGCCAGGTCAAGAAGGACGGGGTCAGCTACGGCAGCAAGGTGCACTATCAGCACCACGGCGGCTGGTTCGCCCGCAACGGCTACGCCTGCCTGACGATCGACACCCTGCAACTGGGTGAGATCGAAGGGATCCACCACGGCACCTACCGGTACGCGAAGTGGTGGTGGAATGCCCGCGGTTACTCGCCGGCCGGAGTCGAAGCCTGGAACTGCATCCGGGCGCTGGATTACCTGCAAACGCGGCCCGAGATCGATGGCGAGCGGATCGGGGTCACGGGACGGTCCGGCGGTGGTGCCTACAGTTGGTGGATCGGTGCACTCGATGACCGGATCCGAGTCGCCGTCCCGGTGGCCGGCATCACAGACCTGACCAATCACGTTGTCGACGGCTGCGTCGAGGGCCACTGCGACTGCATGTTCCAGGTCAACACGTTCGGCTGGGACTACGCCCAGGTCGCGGCGCTGCTCGCCCCACGGCCCCTGCTGATCTCCAACTCCGACAAAGACGGCATCTTTCCGCTCGACGGCGTCGTCCGTATCCACAAGCAGGTCCGTCGCATCTACGAACTTCACGGCCAGTCCAAGCAACTCGGCCTGCAGATCACCGAAGGTCCTCACAAGGACACCCAGGAACTCCGCGTCCACGCCTTCCACTGGTTCAACCGCTTCCTGAAGAAACAGGATCCGCTGATCACCAACACGGCGGTCAAGTTCTTCACTCCCGAGCAACTGCGAGTGTTCGGAAAACAGTTGCCCGGGGACGAGAAGAACACAGAAATCAGCGAGACGTTCACGGCCCGGGCCGAGACACCCGCCGTGCCAGGATCGGCCGACGACTGGGCCAGGCAGACGGCCTCGTGGCGCGAGGCGTTGGTAACCAGGTCGTTTCGCGGCTGGCCATCACGCCCCGGTGGACTCGATCTCGAACAGGGCCCGACTGCGACCTCCGGAGATGTCACAGTCCGCACCTTCTGGTTCAATTCCCAGGCCGGAATCCGCCTGCCGCTGATCGTGCTGCACCGCAAGGGTCTGCCGCTGGAGTCCCTGGACCTGGTGGTACTCAACAATGTCGACGACGACGGTTGGGCGTCCCTGCTGGCAAGTCTCGCTGGCGGCGGCCTGGCCCTGCCCGGAATGGCAGGGATCGCCCGGGTCGAACCCGACAAGACGGAGTTCGCGCAGACGGAGAAGATGTTCCAGTCATTCAAGTGGGGGATGGCATACGTCGCTCCGCGGGGAATCGGACCGACTGCCTGGGGACAGGCCGAGCGTCGACAGACACAGGTGCGTCGGCGATTCATGTTGCTGGGACAGACACTCGACGGCATGAGGACCTGGGACGTGGTCCGGGGGGCCGGGGCCTTGAGACTGGTCGACGGGCTGGACCGGGTGCCCCTGTGGATGCAGGGCGAAAAGACGATGGCCGGCATCACTCTTTACGCATCCCTGTTCGTCAACGACGTCCGTCGCCTCGACCTCCACCACCTGCCGAAGTCTCACCGCAACGGGCCGATCTACCTCAACGTGCTCCGCTTCCTCGACATGCCCCAGGCGATTGCCATGGCCGCCGGGCAATCGGCGGTACGGATCTACCAGGCCAAGGCCGGAGGATGGGAGTACCCCCTGCAGGTCGCCGAATCTCTGAAATGGGACAAGAAGCAACTGGCCGTCCGTGTGTTGAAGTCACCGGCCAAGGCCGACCGCTGATCCGGAGCAAGCCTTCCGCTGACCTCGGCAGGCTCTCTAAGATGATCCTGTCGGATCAGTCGACCGGCTCCAGCCCACATCGATCTCGAGCCCCACCACCAGGACTCTCCACAGTGAACCGTCCCCCACACGCCGCCGCCTCGCTGCCCGATCCCACGATCCGGATGAGCGAGGGCTGGCACTGCCTCCACATGTACTACCAGGTCGACGCCGCCGCGCTGGCCGGTCTTGACGCCGACGCTCGAGCCCGCGGACGTGACGAATTGATCACGGCCCTCGACCCCGGAGCCGACGGGGCACCCGAGCGACTCCAGGTCTCGGTCATCTCCGGCCACCGTGCCGACCTGGGCCTGATGCTGCTCGACCCCGACCCGCTGGTCATCGACCGGGTGAAGCAGGCGGTTCGTTCCACCACGTTCGGATCGGTTCTGAAGCCGGCGTGGTCGTTCGTATCGATCACCGAGGTCTCCGAATACGTGCCGACAGCAGAACAGTACGCCGAACGATTGAAGGGCGAGGGGTTGGCCGAGGACGACCCGACGTTCGAAGCCAAGCTGAACGCCTACGCCGGGCGACTGCCGGCCATGAACCAGCAGAGGCTCTATCCCGATTTCCCTGAACTGCCGATCCAGTGCTTCTACCCGATGAACAAGATCCGGCATCCCCAGGCCAACTGGTTCACCGAGTCGTTCGAGCAACGATCCAAATTGATGGCCGAACACGCCACCAGCGGGATCCAGTTCGCCGGCCGGGTCAGCCAGTTGATCACCGCTTCGACCGGTTTCGACGACTGGGAGTGGGGCGTCACACTGTGGGGACGGGCTCCCGAGCACATCAAGGAGATCGTCTACACGATGCGGTTCGACGAAGCCTCGGCCCGCTACGCAGAATTCGGACCGTTCTACATCGGCTACATCCAGTCGGCCGCCGACGCGATCGCCCACCTGAAGTTGTAGCGATCTGCGGGCCGAACCGTTTCTAGAACCGGTACGCCTTGTTCCCTCGATCGAAGTCGCCCCTGGCCACCTCTCTCTGGAACTTGATGTTCCGGTAGGTGTAGCACTCCACCAGCGTCTCCGCATCCAGGTCGGCGGCATTGGTCCCCGTGGTCGGCCAGTTGAAGTTGCGGACCACCACAGGCACACCCAGCTTGCAGTCGATCAGCATCTCGGTCTTCCGGTATCGCTTCGAGGCCCCGGGGCCGGCGTATTCGACGACGAACCCGTAGCACGGCCGACCATCGAACTCCTGGTTCTCGATCAACCGGCAGCGAATGCCCTCGGACCGGGCCAGGTCACCACGACGGATCGCCAGGGACTCCCGAACCAGTTCCAGCAATCCCGCCTTGGTGATGGGGTACCGCGATTCCTTCATCGCCAGCGAGCCCGAGGGGTCAAGCTTCAGGGCCGGCAGTTTCTTCTTCCAGCCCCCCAGCTTGACCAGCATCCGGTTCTCGTTCTGACCCTTGACGTACAACAACTGACGCCCCTTGTGACCGGTCACCCACTTCATGTAGACCGAGAACGGTTCGTGTCGAATCTTGACCTGCATGACCTGCTCGTCGCTCAACTCATCCGCCACCACCTCCTGTTTGCTGAAGGTCGCGGTGTAGCCAGGCAATCCCGCCAGGACCGCCTCGGCCTTTTCGAGCATGGCCACGTTCACGAACAGTGCCAACCGGGTTGACGGACCGTGGGTCGACGCCGTCGCCACCTCGACAGCCTCTTCAACCGCATTCTCCTCACCAGGATCAGTTTCTGTGGCCAGGTCCGCTTCTGCGCT
>DLVV01000281.1:0-398 GCA_003445035.1 Planctomycetaceae bacterium
ACCAGGCACTGCTGGGAGAACTGGGTCGGACCGTACTTCTCCCGCACCGCGGTCGGTTCGTCTTCGATGTTGAACAGCTTCTCGCTGGCCATGATTCCGCGGACCCGCTGATAGGCACTGGTATGACTGCCCAGCACGTTGTTGCGGCTCTGGCGGCCCTGGGTGAAACGACGGGCGAGCAAATCGCGGAGGTCGGCACGTTCCCTGTGATCGATGTCGCTGACCGCCTCGAGACGCCGGATGTTGGGCGGGATCATGCTGTCGGAGAGGAACATCGGAGCGAAACGGGCTCCGAGGAACCCCGAGGTGCCCTTCCGGCGGCCCTCGGTCGAGGTGTAGAAGCTGACGTAATCGGGCACCTGGCTGTCAGCTCGACCCAGTTCGCGAGCGATGATCGC
>DLVV01000281.1:774-4871 GCA_003445035.1 Planctomycetaceae bacterium
CCGCCACCGTGGTCACCGATCCCGGTGCTCAGGCTGCGAATGATCGCGGTGTCCTGCATCCGTTGAGACATCATCGGCAACAATTCACTGATCTCGACCCCGGGAACGTTTGTCGAGATCGGCATGAACGGGCCACCGGTCGGACGACCCGGCTTCGGATCCCACGTCTCGAGCTGGCTCGCTCCACCGGCCAACCACAGCAGGATCACGTGCTTCTGCTGCTTCTTGATCTCGGCGGCGATCGCCGGATTCTTCAGCACGTCCAGCACGGTCATGTCCTGGGCAAATCCCCCCGCAGCAGCTCCGGCAGCCGCCGCACCGAGGAACCCGCGCCGGCTCACTCCGGCGGACAAGTTGCGAATCGAATCGCTTTTCGAACGCGTCATTCCAACCACTCCTTATTGCCCACGGAACGGGGGCCTGGGGGTATCGTCGGTTATCAGTAGTTGAACCGCAACTCGGGACTTGTCAGCAGCGCCCAGACCATCTGCTGGATCGCCGCCACACGCCCGTCTTTCTTTCTTTTCGTCAAAAACGCCTCGAACACCGCAATCTCGTCGGCATCCGGTGCCCTGGACAACGTCGATTCGAACGCCCGCGCGATCAACTGGCGGCGATCGGTGATCAACTTCAGCGACCCGACCAGTCGATCGGCCGAGTCCCTGAGCAGGTTGTTCTGGATCCGGTCGTTGTTGGAGAACAGCAGGGCCTCATCGACGCTGACCTGGAAATTGTCACTGGGCAACTCGATCTGACCGGCCAGGTCGTTCGACTCGTTCTCCAGGCTCTCCCGGCGTTTGGCCCATGCGGCCGTCGTCGCCTGGGTGGTGATCTGAGCCGGATTCGACGCCGCCACCAGCAGCGACAGGGAATACTGTCTCGGAGTCAGCAGCCGCACGCTGGCCACCGCGAACGTCTCCGGCGGCGGTGCCTCACCCTTGCCGCTGAATCGGCTCGAGATCGCGTAGGCGTCGCTGAGCACAATGCCACGGATCAACCGCTTGAGGTCATACCCGTTGGAGGCGAGGTCCCGGGCGAGCCAGTCGAGCAGTTCGGGGTGCGAGGGGTCGTTGGCCGAATGCATCTGGTCGGGCGGATCGACGATCCCCCGGCCCATCAGCCGCAGCCAGATCCGATTGACGATCGCCCGAGAGAAGAACCGCCGGTCTTTGGCCCGCAATGCCACCTCGACCAGCTTCTCGCGAGGACTGAACCCGGGAACCTTGGCCGGAGGGGCCTTGGCGTCCTTCATCTGCCGCTTGACCTCGGCGTCCTCGGCCTTACGCTGCTTGGCCGTTTTCTCGACCTTGGGTTCGGCCACTTCGGTCCCGGTCAGGAACATGAATCGGGCCTGCTTCTCCTTGCCGGCGGTCGTCTTGAACTTGATCGACCCGCTGTACTTCTCGGCCAACGTGTTCTTCTTGGTCATGTACGTGCGAGTGAAGAACGACGCCATGCCGTAGAAGTGATCCTGTTTCCAGTCGTCGACCAGGGGATGATCGTGGCACTTGGCACAACTGACATTGACGCCGAAGAAGAGCACGCTGGTGTCGACGGTCAGGTCGTCCAGGCTGCCGGCCCGGGCCTTCAGAAACGCCAGCGCCGGCTTCTCGGATGCGTTGCCCTCGCGGCCCACCATCATCTGGCGAAACAACTCGTCCCACGACCGGTTCTCCCGGGCCGCGGCAAGCAGATACTTGCGGAACTCACCATCGTTCTTCTTCGTGGCCAGCAACAACAGGTCCAGTTCGTTGCGATGGTGGTAGGCGAAATCCGGACTGGCCAACAGCCGGTCAGCCAACTGGGTCCATCTCAGGGGTGAGGACGATCCGACGAACCCTCGCGTCTCGCCCAGAGTCGGAATTCGCCCGGCCAAATCGAGTGTCATTCGACGCACCAGCCCCGCCCGTGAGAGCAACGGAGCCGGCTTCACCCCGGCTTCGACCCACCCCGCACGAAGGTAATGATCGACCGCTACGTTGATCGGCTGGTCTGCCGGCAACAGGTCGGCCGCCTGGACCGACACCGGCAGGTTGATCAACAGGGACCAGGTCAAAAACCAGGTGAATCTCATGAGAACCGTGGTGGCGAGAGGAACGGGTTGTGAGACGATGCCGGGACGGCACGCCGGTGGGAACGGCCGCAAACCGACCGCTGGTTTGCCCATTTTACCGCGTGGAGTGACCACCAACAACGGCAAGGCCGGCCACACGTCGGTCGAAATCGCCCAATTGACAATCGGCCGATTTTCGCCCTAACGCCGCCGCCGCTCGGCTGGAGGTGCCGGTGGAACCGACGACTGCCGTGCCGGAGCCTTCTTGTCCCATCGCGCAACCGACCAGATCGAATGGCTGCCCATCACCCCCTTGGCCACGTCCTCGAAAACCGCCCGCAACTTGGCCGGAGTGATCCGCTGGTTCCGGACCACCCGTTGCATCAGGAACCGCCGGTTCCGTCGGTCGTAGGCAAAGAACTTCCCGTTCCCCAGCCGATCGTTTTCGGACAGCATTCTCAGCAACGCCGCTGCCGGCACCTTGGACGCCTTGGCGGGCATCTCCTCCAGCCACGCCATCACCCAGATCGTGCCGCCGTTCTGGCTGATCACAGCCGACATGGCGAAATCCCACTCCTGGCCACCCTGTTTGGAGTGGAACTCGAAGTCGTACCGCGACCCCGCCGCCCGCGGCTTGACACCCAGGGATCGCAGCATTCGGCCCAATCCCTCGGAGTCGATCGCCCCGGTGCTGGTCGACGTATCGGCCGCATCGGACCAGTCGACCGCCCAGGCGCCCAGCACAAACAGGACTCCCGTCACAGCGATCGTTACGCGAGTCATCATCGTCCGCACTCCCTTGCCGACGCCGCCGTTGATTCCCCTATCCGCTGCCCGTATCCGACTCGCCCAGCAGGTGATCCAGGCAAATCTGCGACCATGTCTCGAACGACTCGTGATCGTCGACCAGGTCACCGGGAGCGGCAAATCCTGTTTCGATTATCGACTCTTCACGAGGACGAACTTTGGGCTCATCCAGATCGAAGACGTGCACCACGCCAAGGTGCACCTGGCCCACCTCGGTCAAGTCGTCGTTGATCAGCCCCACGCACCGCTCGGTGTACCCGGTCTCCAGGAACACCTCCTCAGCGATCTCACGCCGCATCCCTTCCTCGTAAGGGGACCTTCCGGCCTGGGTGTCCTCGGAAGAAATGTGACCGCCGATGCCGATTGACCGTTTGCTGTGCAGCCGCCCCTCCCCCTGCTCGGTCCCCCGCCGGTAATGGAACACCCGGCCCTCGTGCCGGAACACGCAGTAGGGAATCAACTGTTTCAGGCTCGGATCCTCTTCCACCGTGTCTCTCGGTCGGAAGCTCATCTGGGCCGGATCGAGCAGTCGCTCGAGGTAGTCATCGATGTCGGGGCAGAACCCCTGGAAGTGCCCGATCTCGTGGAACAGGCTGGTGGGAACCACCAGGACGTGTTCGACCGGAAAGTCGCTTGTCATCCTCTTTGTCTCCCTCGGTCGCCTCCGGGCTCAACGCCGCGGCACTCCGACCAGTTCGGTTGTCTTCTCCAGGACCGACTCGGACCGCATCAGGGTCTCGCCGACCAGGATCGCACTCACGCCTCCTTCAGCCAGGTATTCGACATCCGCTCGACTGCGGATCCCGCTCTCGGCCACCAGCATCGTCGACTCGGGCACGCCCGCCCCGATCCGTAACGTGTGTCCCAGGTCGGTTTCGAACGTCTTCAGGTCCCGATTGTTGATACCCAGCAATGCGGGGTCGAGATCGAGTGCCCGGTCGAGATTCTCGGGCTCATAGATCTCAAGCAACACATCGAGTCCCAGTTCGTCCGCGGCAAAATACAGTTCCCTCAATTCACAGTCCCCCAGGCACTCGGCGATCAGCAACACCGCATCGGCACCGGCGACCCGGGCTTCGAGCAACTGGTAACGATCCAAAAGAAAGTCCTTCCGCAGCACCGGCCGGTCCACGTGTTTCCGCACCGACTCCAGGTGCTCGAGCCGCCCCTGGAAAAACGGCTCGTCAGTCAGGCAACTCAGGCAGGTCGCCCCGGCCTGCTGATACGTCCCGGCCAG
>DLVV01000019.1 GCA_003445035.1 Planctomycetaceae bacterium
GCCACGCTCTACAACCACCTGGGACTCGACGTCTCGACCGCCACGGTCGACGACTTCCAGGGTCGGCCCCACTACCTGGTCGCCGACGGGTCGGCGCCGATTCGCGAACTGCTCTAGCGGCGGCGGGCCCGGTACCACGCCACGCTCTTCTCACGGTCCGGTACGTCCGGATCCCCGGCGTGTTCCAGGAATCCCGGCCAGTCGTGTCGGGACCGCTCGACGCAGTCCCCGGGCAATCCCCCGCCTCCGCCTCGTCGAAAGACGAACACGTTCTGACCCAGCGGTTCCTGCTCGGGCGAGACCACCCCGCCCAGGCATCCCGCGTCCACAAACCCCAATCCCAGCTCGGCCAATCCCCCGCTCACCCTCTCCAGCGGACTCCACGCCACGTCCAGCCGGTGGCCGGTCGAAAGCACCAGCCAACCGTTCTCGGACAGCCCCGACACCAGCCGCTCCAGGCCCCGCAATCCGCTCCCGATCTCCTCGGGCAACACGTCCACCGCCACGATCAACTCGAACCGCCCTTCGTCTCCCTCGGGCAACAGGTCCCCCTCGACCAGTTCCGCCGCCCGGCCCAACCGTGCACACCGCCGCCGACCCAGTTCCAGGGCCGGCCGGCTGAGATCGCAGCCAACCACCTCCAGCGACTCGTGACGCGCCCACCACGCCGACAGGTACCCGGCATGGCATCCGGCATCCAGCACCGGTCCGACGATCCCCCTGCTGACCAGCAGGTCGTCCACCAACGCCGCACAGTCGATGATCACCGGACGACGGTGGGAATGGACCCGGCCCAGCAGCCTGTCGTCAGCCGCCAGGTCAAAGAACGACCGTTCGGCACGTTCCGCCTGTGGACCGCCACCGATCTCGGCCTGTGAGTACGCCTGGTGGATTTCCCGAAACCGGGTCACCAGTTCGGACGGGCAGTCCCGTTCCAGGCTCTCCCACCAACCCGGATCCTCCATCGAGCCCAGGTCGATGCCCCAGGCGTCCCGGAGCTCGGCATCCAGCAGCAGCAGGTCTCGCCGATCGGCCACCGGTCAGAGACTCTCGAGAAAACGCAGCAGGTCGCCCCGGTCACCGGCATCGAGCGGTTTGTCCAACCCGTGACCGAACCGCTCGATCACCTCGCCCAGGCTGCCCGCACGGTTGTCGTGGAACAACCGATCCCGCTGGCTGACACCTCGCAGTGAGGGAGGGTTGAACTGCCGTCGTCCCAGTTCGTCCTGAAATCCCACGTCGAACGTCCGTGGCGAGGTGTACAGCGGCGGTGCGTGGCACTTGACACAGCCGGCACGCCGAAAGACCACCTCGCCTCGAGTGACCGCCGACCTGTCCGACCCGCCACGGGCCCGAGCCAATGACGGGGCCACGGGCAGCGACACCAGGTAGGCGGCGATGTCGGAGGCCTGCCGTGATCGGATCTCGCCACCTCGCATGGTCAGCTTCACCGACTTGCTCACCTGGTCGGCCAGCGACTTGACCTGGCCGTTCCACGCCCAGGGACCGGTCTGGCCACTGCCCAGCAGCGACAACACCTTCTTGGGAGCCCCGAATCCTCCGTCGCCCAGCGTGTCGCTGAGACCCTCGTTGGTGTGGCCCCTGGTGTGACAACTGCGGCAGCTGATCCAGCCATCACTCGAAAGACGCGAGTCGTTGAACAACTGCTCGCCACGGTCGACGGCCGTCGGTTTTGCCGGCGGCCCCAGCCGAACCTCGGCCAACACCTCCAGCGGCGCCAGTCGGACCAGGGAAACCGAATCCGAGAATTGGCCGGCCACCCAGGCCCGTGTGCGGCCCTCGTCCAGGGCCATCGCCGACGGACCCAGGCCAACCGCCTGGCGACCGTAGTACTGGATTCCGTCGGTGCTGGTCACCAGTTCGTGAACGCCGGCCAGCAGGACCACGCGGAGATTGTCGTCGGCCAGGGCGATGGCCACCGGATCGCCGGCGGCCCGGTCGGGGATGCCCACGTAGTCCAGCCCCAGCCGGGACTCCAACTGGTCCGATCCGGAGGCGATTGCGGCAATCGGGATCGTGCGGATCACGTTCAGCATCACGCCGCCCCAGTGGACGCCGCCGCGGGTCGTCTCGGCTTTGGCATCGAGCAGCTGGTGCGGAATCAGCACGTGGCGGCGGTCGGCGGTGACGGTCATCCGTCCGATGTTGTGGCCCAACAGGTTCCTCAGGAGCGGCCGCTGCCTGAGACGCGGATCGCACAGGGCCAACCGGCCACCGAACATGGCCGCGACCAGCCAACGACCGTCGGGAAGCTCGATCAATCGACCCGGGGCGAACGGCAGATCGAGTGTTCGCACCCGGCGGGCCACTCCGTCGGCAGACCAGTCGACCAGTGTCAACTGCCGCGACCACAAAGACGCGACCACGGCACGCCGCCCGTCGGCCGCTGCAGCCACCGCGACCGGGTACCCGGCCACCGGAACTCGCCACGCCACCTCGAGCCCTTCTCCGCAACGGACACCGATCAACTCGTTCCCGGATTCGTCGGTCACCAGCACCCAGTCCCGACCCGGCACTCGAGACAGGGCCGAGAGTCGCTTGCCGATGGTCGTCTCGGACAGGACCCGGTGCGAGCGACGGTCGATGACCGACACCGATCCGCTGCGACGGTTGGCCACCAGCACCTGACGGCCCGTCGGTGAGACAACGATGTCGACCGGCCGACGGATCCGCGCAACAGGAGTCGCGGCCGATGTCGTGGTGGCCAGCAGCACAAGCATCACGAGGAACGAACGAGCCATCGGTGGCGAGTCTAACACATTGGGCGGGGTGTCGTGGGAACCGGGTCGGGATGACACCGCACCACCGATCCGGCTATCCTGTCCCCCACACACCGCAGCCCCTCAGGTATCGCCACGCACGGACTCTCATGCATCGCCACGCACGGACTCTGCTCACCGCCACGCTGCTGGCCTCGCCCCTGCTGGCGGCCGCTCCGTCGGATGGCTGGTACCGCAGTCTCGCCGAGGCCCGGAAGGTGTCCCGTGATTCGGGTCGGCCGCTGTTCGTGGTGTTCCGATGCGAGACCTGACCGGAATGCTGGGTCTGGGATGAGCAGGTTGCTCACGGGGACAAAAACATCGCGGCGAAGCGTCGTCGTTTTGTCTGCGTGCGAATCACCCGGCTCGCCGGCATCAACCTGAACCGGTTTGCGTTCGATATGGACGTGACCTGGAACGCATTCTTCACCGACGCCGAGTTGAACATCTACAGCCGTTACGGAGGACGGGACGGCGGTGAACCCGACGCGCGGATGAGCGTCACGTCGTTGCTGCGAACGATGGACGAGGTGCTGGTCGAACACGGGCGTGCGACCGCCGCAAAACGATTCCAACCGGTTCGCGCCGGACGCCGGGTCCCCCGGGATATCCCGCTGCTGAAAGCCAACCACCGCGGATGCATCCGCTGCCACATCGCCCGCGAGTACCAATTGCTGCAGTCCTTCCACGACAAGACCTTCACCCGACGCGAACTGTTCCGCTTTCCGCCACCCGAAGCACTGGGCGTACGGATCGACCACAAACACGGGCACCAGGTCAAAGCGGTCGGTCCGAAATCGGTGGCAGCCGCGGCCGGGATCCGGCCCGGTGACGTGATCACCCGGGTCGGGAACGTGCCGGTGCACTCCGAGTACGACATCCGTTTCGCACTCGATCGCACAACAGAAAAAAGCCGCGGCGGCCGGCCCATCACCTGGACCGTCCAGCGACCTGTTGCAACCGGCGATCCCCGGACCGTGACCCTGTCGCTGGCCCCGAAACGTGGCTGGTGGGTCCATGACATCGGCTGGAAAATGTCCCTGCGAAGTGCTCCGTTCCGTACGGGGATGAGAGGCTACAGCCTGGCGCCTTCGCAGAGGAAAGACCTGGGGATCTCCGAGAAGACCCTTGGGGTGAAGATCTCGAGCGTCTATTCGGACGGCTTCGGCCGCAACATGGGCCTGCAGAAACGGGATGTGGTCGTGGGCATTCCCGAACCGATCGGCAGGGTCCGCATCTTTGACACGTTCCTGGGCCACCTGCTGCAGCGACACCGCCCCGGGGACAAGGTCCGGCTGACCGTGCTGCGCAAGGGGAAGAAGATCACCGTCACGGGACGGTTCCCCGAGTGGTTCACCGACGAGACCTCGGTGCCCTGACCGAACGGGCAACTGCCCAGCCTGAGGCTGCCACGGCTTCTTCCGTCCCGCAACAAGACAGAGATCAACAATGCTGTTGCCCCACCTCAATAAGTGTATTATTCACACTATATCGATCTCCGGGATGGCTGGCGGAGGAACACGCGCAAGGTTGACCGAGCCCGATCCCGAGTGTTTCAATCACACTAACTGATGGCGGCAACAGATCGGGAGCAACAATGGCGCGGGCCAAGACGGGGGCAAATCTGCCCCACTGTTACGAATTTCCGATGGTGTCGGTGGCGGTCGACTGCGCGGTTTTCGGCTGGGACATCAACGACGGGCTGCACGTACTGCTGATTGAACGGGGCGAAAAGCCCTTCGGCCACGCGCTGCCGGGTGGTTTCGTCCGGGCCAAGCAGGAGAACCTCGAAACCGCCGCCCGCCGAGAACTCGAAGAGGAGACCGGTGTCAGCAACGCTCATCTCGAGCAGTTCCACGCCTACGGTGATCCCGAACGTGACGACCGGGGGAACCACGTGATCTCGGTCGCCTTCTTCGCCCTGGTTCGCCGAATCGATCATACGCCTCGCGGAGGCACCGACGCCGACACCGCAGACTGGTACCCCATCCAGCAGGCCCGAAGTCTCAAGCTGGCCTTTGACCACCAGACAATTCTCTCCGACGCCATCGACAGGCTCTTCGAGAAACTCCGCCACGACCCCATCGCCTTCAAGCTGCTCCCTCGCAAGTTCCGGCTCCGCGAGGTCCAGCACCTCTACGAGACCGCCCTCGGCCAGGAGGTCGACAAGCGGAACTTCCGCAAGAAGCTGCTGGAGATGGGTTTGCTGGAAGACACCGGCGAGACCGAATCGGACGTTCGCCACCGCGCCGCACGGCTCTACCGCTTCAACAACGCCGAGTACGAGAAGCGAAGTCGCCAGGGCTGGAAGTTCGATATCTGATGCCGGTCTCACCCGTCACGCGAGGGATCTGCTGCCTGGCCCTGGTGACCGCGGCGTGCCCGGCTCCTTCCGCCGCCGCCGACCCGCCCTGGCGCCGTCACACGATCGATGCCGCCGACCGGGCCGCCTTCAAGCGAGGGGCCGACGGTGTCCGCCTGGCCGACATCAACGGCGACGGCCGACTCGACGTGACCACCGGCTGGGAGCAGGGCGGTGCCATCCGCGTCTGCGTGAACCCCGGGCCGGCCGCCGCCCGCAGGCCCTGGCCGGCGGTGACCGTCGGCAAGGTCCAGTCACCCGAGGATGCCGTTTTCGCCGACCTCGACGGGGACGGCCGGCTCGATGTCGTCAGCTCATGCGAGGGCAAGACCCGCTCGATCTTCGTCCACTGGGCTCCGGCCGACAGCAACCGGTGGCGGGACCCGAAGGCCTGGACCACCGGGGCGATCCCGGCGGTGGCCGGCAAGCAGGCCTGGATGTACGCCCTGCCACTGGACATCGACCGGCGGCACGGCATCGACCTGCTGGTCGGCTCCAAGGGCAAGGCCGCCGGAGTCGGCTGGCTCGAATCGCCCGCCGATCCCCGTGACCTGTCCGGATGGAAATACCACCGGCTGGTCGATGCCGGCTGGATCATGTCGCTGGAACCTCACGACGTCGACGGAGACGGCGACACCGACGTCGTCGTCTCCGACCGCCGGGGCCCACGGCGGGGCGTCTACTGGCTCGAGAATCCGGGAGCGAAATCCTCCCGAGCCGGCCGGACCTGGCCGCGGCACGAGATCGGTGCCACCGGCATCGAGGTGCTGTTCCTGGCCGTCGGCGACCTGGACGGCGACGGTGTGCCCGACGTGTTGTCCGCCGCACGCCAGGGCCGGCTCTCTTACTGCCGCCGCACCCGCCAGGGATGGTCCGAACACTCGATCCCGTTGCCCGACAGGTTCCGTTACGGCAAGGGCGTGGCGATCGGCGACATCAACGGCGACCGGCAACCCGATGTGGTAATGGCCAACCGCGGCGATCCGAAGAAGCGGGCCGTCAGTTGGATGAGCTACCGCGGCTCACCCACCTCCGGAAACTGGACCACCACCCGCATCAGCGATGCGGCAGGATCGAAGTTCGACCTCGTACAGCTTGTCGACGTCGACAGCGACGGCGACCTGGACGTGATGAGTTGCGAGGAGGTCGCCAACCTGGGGGTGTTCTGGTACGAGAACCCCCGCAAGTGACCCCGACCGGGCTATGGCCCGACCGTGATATT
>DLVV01000149.1:0-301 GCA_003445035.1 Planctomycetaceae bacterium
GAAGTTAGTGCAGGTCAAAGCCAAACAATTGGCAATCCTTGAGTTGAAACTCCAGCCGCACAACTTGGCCTGAAACACTCGACAAACGATTGCTCCAGTCAATCTTGTGCTCGACCGAATCTCCCTTGAACTCAACCCACCCGAAGCCGTCGAGTGGCTTCCGTTTGGTGTCGAGCAGCCGGACACGGCCTGTCCCCCTGACGTTTGCGTTCACGGTGAGGGACCGGGCCTTCAACACCAGCGGTTTTGTCAGCAGTCTGCCGACGTTCGGGCCTGCAAGGCGGCTCACATAACGATCGCG
>DLVV01000149.1:687-848 GCA_003445035.1 Planctomycetaceae bacterium
CGTTTGTAGCCGCCGTAGTAAATGAGCGTTTCCTTCTCCGTGATGATCTGCGCGTCTCCCCAGGACATCGCGTAGTCGAACGTGCCGGGGACACGGTTTCTCGGAATGAACGGTTCGTGATCCCGCTGCCACGTTCGTCCGTCACGGCTCCAGGCCAGAAC
>DLVV01000149.1:1246-2892 GCA_003445035.1 Planctomycetaceae bacterium
AGGACTTTGACCAGGCCGATCATCAGATCGCCGCGAACAACAATTCCGGACATGCCGTAAAACTGTGTTGTGCCGTCGTTGAGATTTCTCGCGTACATTTCGATCGGCGCCAGGCTGGGTTGGACGATCTGTCTTTTGGGAGACCAGTTGATCAGATCTTTGCTTTCGGATTGATGAGGAACACGGGCCAGTCCGGTGATTCCCGCAATCACCTGGCTGGCAATGGCGATGTACTGCCTGCGAATCGGATCCCAATGCAGCGACGTGATGTCGTTGTTGTGTGCGAGGTCCGGTTTCCTGGTGAGCAGAGTCCAATCGAGCCCGTCGGCAGATGTGAAGATCCTGACGTAGGCAACACGCGTCCCGGAGCGGACCTGGGAATCCACGGCCATCACAAATCGTTTGCTTGCATCCGGCCAGCCTGGTCCGTGATCGACGACGCTCAGACGGCAGTTGTGGGTGTAATCTTTGTCCCGAAAGAAATTCGGCAGGACCTGGGGCGGCGGCCAGGTGATGCCATCCCTGGACTCCGTGTAAGCCACGTGAGATTTGTCGCGGTCTGGGGCGGGAACCTCATACCACATGCGAAAAATGCCCTTCTGTGCATCCCGCACGACGCTGACGTACGGCTGACTGATGCGGAAGGTCTCACCGCCCGGTATGACCGGCTTTGGCCGCTTCTTCGGATTGTTGACGGTGCGTAGCAGGAAGGACTGCTCCCCGATGAGATGATCGTCGATGAGCAAATGAGGCCCGGACCTCAGTGGCAACGGCGCCGGTTCATCGGCCTTTGTATTGGCAGGACCACACAAGATGGCCAGAACGAGAGAAAGAAGTGAGAGTCGCGACATCATGTTCCTGTGGCCTTTACCCTTCGAAAGTTCCCCGCACGATTAGACACAGATCATCCCCCTTGGGCACGCCGGTCAGCGACCAGACCACCGTCAAACGGAAAAATGTTGTGTCCGACGACATGGTCGGGAAGTCACTCCACAACCCTTGCACCGATCAGCAGGTCGGGTAGACCCCGGACGCCTGCTCGACGGCTCTGCCTGGTCGGATTATCCTGAGGCGATCGATCCTGGTGGCGCGTCACATGGCCATTGCGCACCACAGGAGTTGGCTGTCAGCGCGTCGCCTTCCGAAATCGACTTGGAGAGATCTGTGGTATTGTCTCGATCCCTTTCGGCAAATTGCCTTCTGGCTGTTGCTCTATTCTGTTCGGTGGTGAGTGCCCAAGGCATCAGGGCTCCAGAACAAAAGGGCTCGTCGCTCAAAGGCACTTACTACAAGGCCATTGTGCCGGACACGCTGGATCTGGCCGAACGGGCTCGGCTGGCTGTGAACGCGATTACCGGAGCGGCCGACCCGCACAACAACTACGAAGTGTTTCAGTGCGGACACTGCGATCAGCAGCCGGCGAATTTCAACCACAACCACGGGGGGCCGTGTCTGTCGAAGGCGATCGACGTGATTCCGCGGATGAGACGGATGAGCGGCAGTCGACAGAATGAAGACTTCGATCGAAAGATCGTCAACAGCATGCTGAGGGATGTCGACGAAAACGGTCTGTGGTGGATCAAGGGGGAGGGGCGGCCGTGGCGGCATCGGTTTGGCGAGAAGACGTACTGGCCGTTTCCGCAGGG
>DLVV01000149.1:3295-6959 GCA_003445035.1 Planctomycetaceae bacterium
GGACTCCACCGGGTCGCTGGGCAAAACAAACAGTGGGCCTGGTTCCAGAACAGCAGTTCGCTTGACCTGGCACTGGCGGGTTTTGCTGAGAGCTACGAGAAATCCAATCGCAGCGCGATGCGGTATCAGCTGTTTCTGGAAGCCGCCCCGCGGAAGGGCGGTGGCAGTTGGTCCGTCGATCGCGTCACGTTGGAGTATCCGGGCGCCAAAAAAGTGGCTCTCGACGACGACTTCAGTTCGGCAAACATCAAGACGTCGAATTGGGTCACCATCGTCAATGACGATGGTGCGTCGATTCTGCAGAAAGACGGTGTGCTGCGGTTCGAGAATCGGTCTGTGAGCCGCTATCGCTGGAACACGCAGATTGTTCACAGTCGTGGTTCGTTCCCGATAACGGAAAAGGGTCACGGGTTGCGGGTGACTCTACATATCAAGGGCAACCGGAACGCACATTTCATCGTTGGTCTGCTCCCGAAGTTCAAGAAGTATCCGGGGGGCGAGACACCAAAACCCCCTTTCGGTTTTCACCAGTCTGCGGGGGAAGAGCGACTGCTGTATCCGATGAGGTCCGATTTCAACGTGCCCGTCGACATTGGCGGGCGGAACTCGAACTATGCCATTCGGATTACACTTGGTGGAAAGTCCGGCGTTCTCTGGGAATACGACCTTCGCGATGGCAAGAGCTGGCAAACGGCTCGTAAGGGGACACTCCCTGGCGAACCCGGCGGCGTGGATATGCAGGTCAACGGGAATCCGCTACGCGCTCTCTCACGATGGTACGCACAGACCGGAGACAAAAGCTCCCGACAACTCGCGGCAAAGGTCGCCCGCTTCATGACCAAACGCGGACCCTGGGGCAGCACGGCCGAAGGGCCCAGCATGGCGGATTCCTACGAGCACGCGCGATGGCAGGGACATTTTCATTGGTTTGCCACCGGCGTGGTTGGGCTGGCGGACTACGCGACGACGACCAACGACGTGCAGTTGCTGCGATACCTGAAATCCTACTACGAGTACTCGCGGCAGTTCGGCATCGTGCGGATCGGGTTCTTTCCGGCGGTCGTCACACCGTTGGCTCAGCGGCGGAGTGCCAGCCAGAAGATCTACGGTGGAACCGGGCAGAACGACGAAGGCTGTGCCCTGGTCGACATGCTCGATATCGCCCTCATGTTGTCCGAAGCGGGAGTTGGCGACTACTGGGACGACATTGACTCGATGGTCCGCAATCACCTGGTCGAACATCAAATGCTCGACCGCAAACGCCTCAAGCACATTGTCTCGCATTCGCCGAAGTCCGAGATGCGACCCGAAATCAATAACACCGAGAACGTGATTGAACGAAACATCGGCGCGTTCGCGTCCTGTGCCGAGCCGACCAAGATGTACGCGTGGTGGACCATGTGCTGCAACGCCAACATGATGCTTGCCATTCACAAGGCATGGGATGCCACGGTGCGATTCGACAACGGACTGGCCCAGGTCAACCTGTTGCTCAACCGCGTTTCCCCCTGGGTCGACATCGACAGCCACCTGCCGTACGAGGGCAAGGTTGTTCTCAGGAACAAGCAGGCCGAGCGTATGAGTGTGCGGATACCGTTGTGGGTCGACAGGACGGCGTTGCGTTGCGAGGTAAACGGTCGAAAGGTTCCGATTCGCTGGCTGGGACGTCAACTGCAGATCGAAGACCTGCAACCAGGTGACACGGTCACCATCACGTTCCCCATGGTGGAAACAATCGAGAAGCACACCGAACGCACCTACAACACGACGTTCACCTGCCGCTTCAAAGGGAACACGCTGATCGACATCTCGCCACGGCCGAAAGAATTCAGCCTGAAACGCATCAGTTCGGACGACGGCAAGTTCACCGAATTGAACAAGGAGATGGGGTATCCGCTTTACCAGCGAGACCACCTGAAAGCGAATAAGGCGCCGACGAAAGAAGTCACACGGTACGTTCATCATCACTGACAGTCGTGACTTCCGACGCGGGCTGATTCGGAGCGACCATTCCTGGGCAGGCAGCGTTTTCGAACTCGGGTCACGCCGTAGTGGGAAGCCGCGGTTCGCACAAAATGAACCGTCCCACTATCCTGAAGTACCAGTCGTCTGGGGCGTCGACCTCCGACGCGGCAATTACAGAATCCTACGTCTTGCGAGTGTGTGTGATGTCGAAGTTTGTGGCGACGTTCCTGGTCTGCACGTTCGCGTTTCTGGCAACTGCCTTGGCGGCGCCACCCGTACGCCAATTCGATGGCCCTGGTGCACCGCCTTTCAAGGTGCTGAAGCCCGGCGAGAGTCCGCCGCTGGACGCGTATGACAATTTCGTGATTGGACCGAAGTATGTGCGGGCTCCGGAACGCAAGCCGGTCGAGGGCGTTGCGCGGGGCAAGGTGCAGCAGTTCACGATCGACTCAAAACAGACCAAGATCTACAACCCCGGGATTGCCAGAAAGAAATTTGGCACGGTCGATCCCAAGAATCCCAAGACGCTGATCGTCGACACGCACGAGATCGACTACAAGCGGCAGATCACCGTTTACGTTCCGGCACAGTACAAGCGTGGCAGCGAAGCGCCGTTCATGGTCAGCCATGATGGCCCCAAGGGGAAACCCAACATGGGCCTGCCGCGGATTCTCGACAACCTGATTGCGGAGGAGCGGATTCCCCCGATCATTCTCATCCAGATCGCCAACGGCGGCGGTGACGCCCAGGGACACCAGCGCGGCAAAGAGTACGACAACATGTCCGGACTGTTCGCCAAGTACATCGAAACCGAGGTGCTTCCCCGTGTCGAGAAACACTGCAAGGTGAAGCTGACCAAAGATCCCGAAGGCCGTGCAGCAATGGGATCGAGTTCCGGCGGTTCGGCAGCACTCATCATGGCCTGGTTCCGCACCGATCTTTACCGGCGCGTGCTCACCACCTCGGGAACATTCGTCAACCAGGCGTGGCCATTCGATCCCCGGTTCCCTGATGGTGCCTGGGGCTTCCACAAGACGATCATTCCCAAGAGTCCCAAGAAGCCGATCCGTTTGTTCATCTCGGTGGGCGATCGCGATCTGCTCAACCCAAACGTGATGCGCGACGACATGCATGACTGGGTCGAAGCGAACCACCAGATGGCCAAGGTGCTCAAAGCCAAGGGCTATGAGTATCAGTACCTGTTCTGCCGCGGTTCGGGCCATGGCATCGGAAATGCCAAGTCACAATTCTTACCGCACGCTATCGAGTGGGTGTGGAAGGGATTTGGGACCAAGAGAATCAAGTGATCTGGGTGTCACTGCACCGGAAAGCCGCGACCGGGGCGTCTGGGGCGATGCGAGTGATAGCCGGGTGGCATGTGACCTGCGGAGAATTTCATGGATCTATCCAGGGGCGCACTCGTCCAGGCTGCCGGTGTCTGTGTGTGCCTGCTCGCAGTGGTTCCCCGCTTCATGGGGTTCGCCGACGAGTCCGGCGAGGAACATCGCGAGGGACGTCAACCGCGAGTGGAACTGGAGATCAAATTCGACCAACGGGCCGGGAAAAGTACACCGGTAAGGGTGAACCTGGATTTCGACTCGCTGTTGCCCCGCGGTGTTTCAGGGCTTATCGACCCGCACACGATCGTTGTGAAGCGACGTTTGCGAGGCAGGACGCGGACGTATAACGCACGGTTCGC
>DLVV01000236.1 GCA_003445035.1 Planctomycetaceae bacterium
GGCAGGCAGAGAACGACACGGCGACAACCCAGCGCGTCAGCGGCGCTTTCGGCGGCGGCTCCTCCCAGTTCAACCACCGCTCGCCGCGCCTCGGGACGGACATCCCATCCGATCACCGACAACCCGGCAGCGACGAATCTCGAAGCCAGTGCCTGTCCCAGCAATCCCACCCCGACCAGTCCGATCGTCTCGGCCAGTTCCTGGTCTTTCGACCGCCTGTCCCCGATGCCCATTCCTTGCCTCGCGGTTTTTCGTGACGGATTTCGCAGAGGATCATACCCGGCCACCGATCGGGTCGATAGAATCCGGGTGCTGCGGTGTTCGACTCGTGACAAACGAAGAGGAGAACACCGGATGGTGAAAGTCCCTGCTGAACATGACACCGCACTGCTGGACCGCTTGCGACTGCAACTGGTGCCGGGAATCGGTCCCCGGATTCTCCAGCTGCTGTTGGAACACGTCGGTGAGGCGACGGAGATCCTGGCCGCATCCCGTCAACGGTTGCTGGCGGTCCCCCGGGTCGGACCGAACGTGGCCGACGCGATCGCCAGGGCGACCAGTCGAGCCGAGGCGAACGGGATCCTGGATCGCTGCCGGGCCAACGGCGTCAACCTGGTCGAACGTGGAACCCAGGCCTATTCACCATTGCTCTCGGAGATCCCCGACCCACCCGACCTGCTCTATGTTCGCGGGGGATTCGAGGCGGTGGACCAGGTGGCGGTGGCGATCGTCGGCAGCCGCCGTTGCACCAGTTACGGGCGACGGATGGCCGGCCTGCTGGCCGGCGGCCTGGCCCGTGCCGGACTGACGATCGTCAGTGGCCTGGCCCGGGGCATCGACGGGGAAGCCCACCGGGCGGCCCTGGACGCCGGAGGCCGCACCATCGCGGTGCTGGCCACCGGCGTGAACCGCATCTACCCGCCCGAGCACGCCGAGTTGGCCGACCAGGTCACCCGGTTTGGAGCCGTCGTCACCGAGGCTCGCCTCGACCAGGGCCCCCTGCCCGGACTGTTCCCGCAACGGAATCGCATCATCAGCGGGCTGTCGTTGGGCGTGGTGGTGATCGAGGCGGCCCGCCGCAGCGGAGCGTTGCACACCGCACGGCACGCGATCGAACAGGGTCGCGAGGTGCTGGCGGTGCCCGGACCGGTCGACAGTCTCGCCAGCCAGGGCTGCCACGACCTGCTCCGCGACGGGGCGACGCTGGTCTGCTGCGTCGATGACGTGCTGGCCGAACTGGGCCCGTTGATGCATCCGGTCCAGGTCGGCTCGGCTCCGCCAATCCACGTCCCTCGCGAACTGTCACTCGACGAACGGGAACGCCGGATCCTGGGGCTGGTCGGCCCCGACCCCCGACATCTCGACGAACTGCTGCGCAATTCCCCGCTGGACGACTCGACCACCCTGGCGGTTTTGACCGGCCTGGAAATCAGGCGGCTGGTGAGGCGATTGCCGGGCTCCTACATGGTCCGGGGGGAATGAGTTCGCAGCAATTCGCATCGCCGAAAACCAGGCCCTCTGCTACGATCCCCGCCCCTGTCAGTGGATGCCCTCAAGGGAAGGAGCCCCGGACGATGGCACGTCGAAGACCGAACACTCGGAGCAGTTTCGGAGTCATGTGGCTGGGCCTGCTGTCCCTGGTCGTCGTCGGCTGGATGGGTTGGCGCAGCGGCTGGTGGCCGGTCGATGTGGCTCCAGCCGAGACCACCGTGGCCGTCGAGAATTCGTCGCTCGAGCAGGCCCGTCGTGCCGCCGCACTCGAAAATCGCGTGACGTTGCCGGAACAGTTCGAGCCCCCGGTCGTCGCGGGAACTCAACTCGCACCGATCGCCACCGATACGGCCTCCTCGTTTCCGGCGGCCGCGGCCACCGACGGCTGGCGTCCGATCGGAGGAGCATCGGTCGCGACGATCCCCGCGGAATCGAACGATCCGGAAGGTTCACCGAAAATCCAGCCGGTTGCCGACCGTCAACCGGTTTCGCCCGGGCCGAAGAGTCTTTCCGAGATCGACTCGCTGATCGCCGGTGGCGATGTGGTTGCGGCCCACAGGGCACTCTCGTGGATCTATTTCCAGCAACCCGGCCAACGGGCCCAGATCGGGTCCCGGATCGAGCGAACCGCACGACTGGTCTATTTCTCTCCGCGGCCCCACGTCCTGCCGGCACACACCATCCAGCCCGGCGACTCGCTGGCCGAAATCGCCCCTCGTTACAAGATCGGCTGGCAGTACCTCTCGCAACTCAACCAGGTCCAGCCGAACAGGATCCGTGCCGGCCAGGCCCTGAAAGTCCTGCGGGGCCCGTTCCGCGTCGTCGTGGACCTCAGCGAGTTTTCCCTGCTGGTCCGCACCGACACCGAGTACGTCTGCCGGTTTCCGATCGGGATCGGCCGCGACCACTCGACGCCGATCGGACGCTTCCGCGTGCTTCGCAAGGTCCCCGATCCACAATACACCGATCCCAACGGCCGGGTGATCGCCTCGGCGACGCCCGAGAATCCACTCGGCCGGTACTGGATCGACATCGGCGAGGGATACGGGATCCACGGGACGAACCGCCCCGGTTCGATCGGCCGGGCCGAGTCCCGTGGGTGCATGCGGATGCAGGCCGCCGACATCCAACAGCTCTACGGGATGCTGGTGACCGGTTGTGAAGTGGTGATCCACCGCTAAGATGGCGGGCTGTCAGTCCCGCCACCTCCTGCGATCACCCGGCCCATCGTGGCCGGTGCCACCATGTACGACCGCGAGTCGCTGATTGCCTTGTTCCACGAACGGGCCCTGAAATTCGGTGAATTCACCCTCGCCAGCGGTCGCACCTCGACCTATTACCTCGACGGCAAACAGATCACGCTGCACGCCGACGGACTGAGACAGGTCTGTGAAGGGCTGCTGGAGTTGCTGGAGGATGTCGATTACGACACCGTCAGCGGGATGTCGATCGGGGCCGACCCGATCATCGGCGGTTTGCTGACCGTCGCGGCCGAACGGGGCCGACCGATGGAAGGGCTGCTGGTCCGTAAGGAGTCCAAGGGACACGGGACCGGGCAGTACATCGAGGGTCCGGCGGGTGCGGATGCCCGGGTTGTGGTCATCGACGACGTGGTCACCACTGGCGGCAGTTCCCTGCAGGCGGTGGACCGGATCGAGGAATACGGGGCGACGGTGGTGCAGGTGGTGGGAATCGTCGACCGGCTCGAAGGCGGCGCCGCGGCATTCGCGGCCCGCGACCTGCCGTTCAAGGCCCTGCTGACAATCGAAGACTTCGGAATCTCGCCACCCGACGACGTGTGACCACCGGGGCACGCCGGTCCGGTGGTGGACGGTAACCTGGCGAGAAACTGATGGGCGACCTGCTGCCACACTACGATTCGACCGCCGCCGACGCGGTGCTCGACGCCGACGCCCGTCGAGCGGTTGTCGACCGGCTGCTGACGGCCCGCACGGATCTTGGCCGCGATGCCGCCGGATCATCGGGTTCGGGAGTCTTCGAACCGCTCGATGCCGACTTCGTGGATTGGCCCGCGCGTCTGCTGGACGACGAGGCCGAGTTGTCACGGATCGAAGAAACCGGGGCTGAATTCCGCGACCGGGCAGACGAGATCGTCCTGCTGGGCATCGGAGGGTCGTCGATGGGACCCCGGGCGGTGTTTTCGGCCCTGTGCGATCCCTACCACAACGAACGACCACGGGACGCTCGCAGAAATGCCCCCCGGATCTACTTCGAAGGCGACAACCTCGACAACAATTCCCTGGTGGCACTGCTCGACCGCCTGGCACACATCACCGACCAACGATGGCGTTTGCTGGTCACCAGCAAGTCGGGCAACACCATCGAGACGGCGATCGCGTTGCGGGTCTTCCTGTCCGCACTGGAGGCGAGGCTGGGTGATGCGGTCGAGGTCGCCGAGTCGCTGGCGGTGATGACGGGAACCGACAGCCCGTTGAGAAAGCTGGCCGTGACACTGGGGTGCTCGAACATCTTCACGCTGCCCGAGAGGATTGGCGGCCGGTTCTCGGTGATGACCTCCGTCGGACTGCTGCCCGCGGCGATCCTCGGACTCGACATCCGCTCGCTGCTGGCCGGAGCAGCGGAAATGACACGGGTATTCGGCGAGGCCGATCCGGGTGACAACCCGCCGCTGGACCACGCCGCCACGTCCATCACCGCCGAAGAGCACCACGGCATGCACGTGCGAGTGCTGTCGGTCTGGAGCAAGTCGCTGGAACCGCTGGGACTGTGGCACGATCAGCTCCTGGCCGAGAGCCTAGGTAAGGACGGACGTGGGGCGACACCGCTGACGGCCGTCAACACCCGCGACCTGCACAGCCGTGGCCAGCAGCACCAGGCCGGCCGTCGCGACAAGTTGATCACCAATCTCCTGGTCGACGAACCCGACAACATCCCCCTGGTCATCCCCTCACGGCCCGACGACACGGACGAACTGAACCGTCTCGCCGGTCGCACGCTCGACGAGGTCCTCGGTGCGGCCATCCGGGGCACCAACCTGGCCTACGCCGAGGACGCACGCCCGACCACCGACATCCACCTGCCCCGGCTCGATGAGTTCGCCATGGGGGCCCTGTTGCAGATGCTGATGCTAGCCGTCACCCTCGAAGGCTACGCCACGGGCATCAACCCCTTTGGGCAGCCCGGGGTCGAAGCCTACAAGCGACACATGCAGAACGAGTTGGGCCAATGAAAGACCATTGGCACAGGCGATTTGCAGGGAGACAGTAGCCGATGACGACCACAGTGACCTTCCTGGGACACGGGACCTTCCTGGTCGAGACCAACGGAACGCACGTGCTGATTGATCCGTTCCTGACCGATAACCCGGTGGCATCGACGACGGCCGAAGAGGTGCCCGCGGAGGTGATCATCCTGACCCACGGCCACGGTGACCACGTCGGCGACGTGATCGCGGTGGCCCAACGCACGGGAGCCATGGTGATCGCGAATTTCGAGATCGTCGAGTGGCTCGGTGGCCAGGGGATCGAGAACACTCACCCGCTGCACATCGGAGGGCAACACGCATTCGAGTGGGGCACCGTCAAGCTGACAATCGCCCACCACGGCTCGATGCTGCCCGACGGATCCTGCGGGGGCAATCCGGCCGGCGTGCTGCTGAAACTCTCCGACGGCACCATTTACCACGCCGCCGACACCGGGCTGTTCTACGACATGAAGCTGATCGGCGAGACCGGCATCGACCTGGCCATCGTGCCAATCGGTGACAACTTCACCATGGGCCCCGATGACGCTCTGAAAGCGGTCCAGTTGATCGAGCCGAAACGGGTGATTCCCGACCACTACGACACCTGGCCACTGATCGCCCAGGACGCCGGGGCCTGGGCCGAACGCGTGCGGGCCGAAACGTCGGCCGAACCACTGGTGATGGCGCCCGGCGAGTCGTGCGAGTTGAACTGACCACGTCCCAGCAGCTGGTTCACTCGTCGCTGGCTGGGGTGCCGGTCTCGGGGTCCTGGCGGCTGGGCACCAGCACCTGGATCTCGTCCTCAACCACCCGCACCTCGTAGCAGTCGCTCTTGAGCTCCGACTGGGGATTGTCCAGCCAGGTGCCATCGGTGATGCAGAACCGCCAGGCGTGCCAGGGGCAGGTGACCTGGTCGTCCTCGACCCAGCCGGTCGCCAACGAAGCCCCCATGTGGGGACAGCTGTCGTTGATGGCGTGGTAGTGTCCGTCCTTGAGGAAGACGGCGACCATTCGGCCCGAAACCGCAAACGCACGACCCTCGCCCTCGGGAATGTCGCCGGTTTTGGCCACCGCCTGGAATTCCGCCATCGTGCCCGCCTCGCTGATCGCCACGACCGGTCTCGTCGGCCCCGGCATCCGAGCCGAGGCGGGCCGAGTATAGCCACCACCGTCTCGAGTGTCCCCCTCGGTTGACCTCCGTGGGTCGCGTGCGAGAATCTGTGCTGAGCCACCGGGGCCGCGTTGGCATTGGTCACCCGGGCATCCGAAACACACTCTCTTCCGATGGGAACTCCCGATGAAACAGAACCCGGTGAAAGCGGCCCTTCGAGCCGGCCAGCCCCAGGTGGGCACATGGCTGAGCCTGGGAAACGTCTACGCAACCCGTCTGATGGCCCGTGTGGGGTTCCCCTGGTTGACGCTCGACATCGAACACTCACCGATCGACTGGAGCGACGCGGCCCTGGTATTTGGTGCGATTGCCGATGCCGGCTGCGTGCCCCTGGCGAGGGTGCCCAGAGGTGACCACGACCTGATCAAGCGAGTGCTCGATGCCGGAGCACACGGAATCGTGGTGCCGATGGTCGACACGGTCGAACAGGCCAAGGCCGCCATCGCCGCGGCCAAGTACCCCCCGGTCGGTGACCGGTCGGTCGGTGGCGGCCTGCACGCAATCAACTTCGACGCCTCGGCAGGTGACTACTACGAACAGGCCAATGACAACATCCTGGTTGTGCTGCAGACAGAATCGCCACAGGGCGTTGAGAACGCACCGGACATTTACAGCCTCCCGGGAGTCGACGCGATCTTCGTCGGCCCCAACGACCTGAGGTTCCAGATGCGGGACGACGACGGGACATTTCCGACGCCCGAGGAACACGAAGCGATGATGCAGCGGGTGCTGGCCACCGGCAAGGACGTCGGAACGCCGGTCGGACTGCACGTGCAAACAGCCGAGGACGTCCAGCGACGGATCGGAGAGGGTTGGCAGTTTATCGCGATCGGCAGCGAGTTGAAGATGATGCTCAACTCGGCCCAGCAGATCGTGACCGACCTGAGCCTCGAGACCCAGGCGGCCGACCTGGCCCGTTACTAGCCGCTTTGAGCGTCGTGGTCGCTGAAGGCATCGGATTCCAGAACCGCAGCCAATGCCGTCCGATTCTCACCGCGTCGCCATCCTCTGCGAATTCGGCTCGGTCAACGGAGGCGAGCACTCGCTGCTGGCCCTGGTCCCGGCCATCCGGGACAGGGGCTGGGATCCGGTCGTCGTGGCACCGGCCACCGGCGAGTTGGCCGAAGTGTTGGCGGCTCGGAAGATCGAGCACGTCGATTTTTCCGTCAGTGACAACCGCGACAACGCGGTCGAACGCCTCGAGGAACTCCTCGAGAGGTGCGGTGCCGGATTGTTGCACGCCAACAGCCTGTCGATGAGTCGGCTGTCCGGGCGGCTGGCACGCCGAACCGGCCGTCCCACGACCGGACACCTCCGCGACATTCTCAATCTCTCGGCTGCCGCCCTGGACGACATCAACGCCAATCGCCGCCTGCTGGCCGTCTCGCACGCCACCCGAGACCACCACGTCGCCGCGGGACTCGACCCCGACCGCACCCGGGTGGTCTACAACGGAATCGATCCGGCGATATTCCGGAATCCGTTACGGCCCTCCGGCTGGCTGAAACGCGAACTGAAAATCACTCGACCCGGTCTGCTGGTCGCGACCATCGGCCAGATCGGTCTCCGCAAGGCCCTGGACGTGCTGGCCGAAGCCGCAACCCGAGTCGAAACCGACATCGACTACGTGGTCATCGGCGAGAGGCTGTCCCGAAAAGCCGAGAGCGTGGTGTTCGAAGACGCGGTGTTCACGAGGTTTGCGGACTCGGCCCCGTCAGGCCGGATCCACCGGCTGGGCTACCGCCGGGATGTCCCCGAGGTGCTGGCCGAAATCGACCTGTTGATTCATCCGGCCCGCCAGGAACCTCTCGGCCGCGTGCTGCTGGAAGCCGCCGCCGCAGGCCGTGCGATCCTGGCCACCGACGTGGGCGGCACCCGTGAGATCCTCACCGATGGACGCACGGCGATCCTGGTACCCGCCGACGACCCCGCCGCGATGGCCGATGAACTGGCTCGACTGGCGGCCAACCCGAACCTGAGAACCCGGCTGGGAACGGCGGCCAGCGAACAGATCGCCGAGAGATTTCCGATCAACGCAGCCGCCGAGGGGCTGGTCGCCGCGTGGCGCGAGACGCTGGCCGAAATGGACGCTTCGCCCTAGGCGTCATGGAATTCGGACCAACGCTCCCAGGCGTAGGCCCATTCCATCCACATCCGCAGGAACGACCACAGCATCCTCATCCGACCCAGCGACTCCGAGGGGAGTTTCTCCTGCCGCGAGACCGAGCCCTGGGCCACGTCAGCCAGATTCCAACGGGAGGCCAATTGCCGACTGATGCCGTCGGCCGTCAGGTCGGAATCGGCGTCCTCGGAGACCAGGCCGGCGGCATGCGCCGTCACGAACAACTCGAAGAGTTTGTCCCTGTAGGGGTCGAGCTCCAGCGGCCGCGTGGTCGCCTCGGCATCGATCAACAAGGACTCAATACGATCAACAATGTCTCCGGCAAGAGCCGTCAAGCCCGTCTCCTGGTTGCCAAGTCCGGTATGTGGTGTATTCACGCGCGTAGCCCCAATTCGGGATAATGTCCCGCTGAACCATGCCAACCGGGACCGTTCCAGCCTAACAACCTAGGGAACCAGGAAGAACAGTCCCGTCGTCACGCCGGCCTGGACCGCAGCGGCCTCGGTGTTCCACGGCACCTGGTACAAGAGCATCGGTGCCGGTTCGCCGGGACGGTACCAGCCCAGGGTGTAGGTCTTTTTCAGGATCGGATCGATGGTCATCTGGTACGGCAACCCGAACAACTGCATGCCGAAGCGATGGGCCGACACGAAGGGCTGGACCAGTTCGTGATGCGTGTGCCCGTACCGCTCGAGAGGGGCGTCCTCGAAGTAGAGCGGAAAATGGTAGAGATCGGTGGGTTTCCAGTGGTAGACCTGAGATTCGAAAACCCGCTTGGTCAACTCGCCGCCGCCCAGGTTCAGTTCTTCGGGCTTGCGGGCCACCGGTGGCCGCCCCATCGGCGAGTAGTCCTGGAACGGACGGATCGTGGTGATCCTCCGCAGTTGCTTCGAATCCTTGACGGCCGCCGGTTTCTGCGTGGCCGACACGGGCGTCACCTTCGACTTCCGGGGTGCCACATCCAAGAGCGGAACGGCCCGACCCGCCGTCCGGTCCCGCTCGGGAACCTTGTCCGGCCTGGCAAGAGGAGGCCTGGCGGGCCCCGGTGATCTCGGCTTCGCAGGTTTCCGGATCACGACCCGTGGCAGGGCGTAGGATGGCGAGGGTCCGGGGTCTTCTGCCGTGGCCGACCCGAAGGCCAGCGTCAGCATCGCCACGGCGACCACCAACCGGCCGGTCAGCCGGTCAGGTCGTTTCCATCGGCGAATGCTCCGCCGTGTAATTGGGTGCTTCCTGCGTGATCGCGATGTCATGGGGATGATTCTCCCGAACGGAGGCTGGCGATACCTGAATGAATCGCGCTTCCGTCCTCAGCTCCGAAATCGTCCGTGTTCCCAAGTAACCCATGCCGGCCCGCAATCCGCCGATCAACTGGTAGAGGAAGTTGTTGAGTGGTCCCTTGTGAGGCACTCGTCCCTCGACTCCTTCCGGTACCAGTTTCCCGGCCTCCTGCCGGCCCGCTTCATTGGTGCTCTGCCTGTATCGTTCGCTGCTGCCCTTGACCATCGCCCCCAGCGAGCCCATCCCGCGGTACTGCTTGAAGCTGCGTCCCTGGTAGAGGATCAACTCGCCGGGACTTTCGTCGAGCCCGGCAAACAGACCTCCGAGCATGACAACGTGTGCCCCGGCAGCGAGGGCTTTGGTGATGTCTCCGCTGTAACGAATCCCTCCGTCAGCAATGATCGGGACGTCGGTGTCGGCGATGGCCTTGGCCGTGTTGGCAATCGCTGTCAACTGGGGAACTCCGACCCCCGAAATGATCCTCGTGGTGCAAATCGACCCCGGCCCGATTCCAACCTTGATCGCGTCGGCTCCCGCCATTAGCAGGTCACGGGCCCCGGCGGTGGTGGCCACGTTGCCGGCGATCACGTCGATTTCGTGCCGCCGCTTGATCTCCTTGACCGTCTCAACCACGTTCTTCGAGTGCCCGTGAGCACTGTCGACGACCAGGACGTCGACTCCCTTTTCCAGTAACGCCTCGACGCGGTCGAAATCCGATACCCCGACCGCCGCACCGACCCGCAAACGGCCCCGCGTGTCCTTGGAAGCCAACGGAAACCGGTGATTCTTATCTATGTCCTTGATCGTGATTAATCCCTTTAATCGGTAATCTCGATCCACCAGCAACAGTTTCTCGACCTTGTTTTCCAACAGAATTCTCTGAGCGTCCTCGAGCAACGTCTCCTCGGGAGCTGTCACGAGGTTCTCGCGGGTCATCACCTCCTCGATTTTCATCTCCGGAGAATCGAGAAATCTGAGATCGCGGCGGGTGAGGATTCCCTTCAGGATGCCATCGACGGTGATCGGGACACCGCCGATGTTGCGTTCGTCCATGATCCGAGCGGCCTCGGCGGCGGTCGCATCCGGGGGCAGGGTGACCGGGTCGACGATCACACCGTGCTCGCTCCGCTTCACCCGGTCGACCTCCAGCGACTGCTGCTCGACGGTCATGTTCTTGTGGATGATCCCGATGCCCCCCTCCTGGGCCAACGCGATCGCCATGTCGCTTTCGGTCACCGTGTCCATCGGACTGCTGACCACCGGAAGATTCAGAGGAATGTTCCGGGTCAAGCGGCTGCAGACATTCACCTCCGAAGGCAGGATGCCGCTGTAGAGCGGCTCGAGCAAAACGTCATCGAACGTGTAACCGCGATAAGCGATCTGGCTGTCCATGGCACTAAGTTCCCTGTCGAGCTTCCTATGCGGAATTGACCCTGTGATACAACCGATTTGACAATTCCACCAGAGTAGCCACGTCGATTTGTTCGGCACGCGTCCCGGTGGCGATCTCCATCTCGGCAAACACGTCGTCGATGTCGGCCTTGGAGATTTGTTTGCGGTACATGCCGGCCAGCACGCTGCGAAAATGCTTTCGCCGCTGATGAAAACCGCGTCGCAGAAAGTCCTGGAAAAATGCCCGATCGATGATCCGTCGACGTCCGGCCGGATCCGGTGCCAGCCTCACGATGGCACTTTGAACCCGAGGTCGAGGCCAGAAGACGGTCGGTGGCAACCGCCGAAGCGTCTTCACGTGACACTGGGCCTGCAACCAGGCCGAGAGCGCCCCGTAGTCGCGGCCGCCCGGTGAGGCCGTCATCCTCTCGGCCAGTTCCCACTGGATCGTCACCACCATCCGTTCCCAGTCGAGATCGGTCGCGACCAGGTTCGAGACAACCGGGGTGGCGATGCTGTAGGGCAAATTGGCCACCAGCTTCAGTCTCCGCCCCGGCATCTCGCCAAGCCGCTTATCGATCAGCTCGAGCAGTTCGGGCGCGAAATGGTTCTTGTTCTGCAGGGCATCCCGGTGCAACAGCGTCACGTTGGACAACCCGTCGACCACCTCCCGGGACAATTTCACCATGTTGGTGTCCACTTCGACGGTGATCACCGTTCCGGCGAGTGCCGAGAGTTGGGTCGTCAGGCTACCGGTTCCGGTTCCGATCTCCAGCACGACGTCCTCGGGACCGAGACGCCCCTCACGGGCAAGCACATCGATGAGATTGAGATCGATCAGAAAGTTCTGACCGAAATCGGTCCGAGGATGGAACCCGTGGCGGGCAAAGAGATCCATCAGGTAACTGCGAGTCTGCCGGACGGCGGGTTTCATTCGGGACCACCTCCGACGACCCCGTCGATCGATCCCCCTGCGACCAGTTTCTGCACGTACTTGGCCAGGATGTCCGTCTCGATGTTGACCCGCGCCCCGGTCTGGCGAACCCCCAGCGTGGTCACCTCCAGCGTGTGAGGAATCAGCGCGACACTGAAACGGGTCTCGACCACGTCGACCACGGTCAGGCTGACCCCGTCGACGGCAACCGATCCCTTGGGGACCAGTTGTGGTGCCAGATCTCCGGACACCTCGAACCACATCGTCACCCACTCACCGTCGCGACTGACATCGACCACGCTGGCCGTTCCATCGACGTGGCCCTGGACAAAGTGCCCTCCCAGCCGCCCACCGGCCGCCAATGGCCGCTCGAGGTTGACCGGGGCCCCCGGGACCAGTTCGCCGAGGTTGGTGCGGGCCAGGGTCTCGGGGCCGGCCTCGAACCACAGCGTCGCCGCACCGATCTCCACCACCGTCAGGCAACAGCCGTTGATGGCGATGCTGTCGCCCACCGACGCCTCACCGACCCATCCCTCCCCGACATCGACTTCCAGGCGACATGCCGGCGGATCGTCAAGCAGGCCGCTGACGGTTCCGCGAGATTCGACGAGGCCTGTGAACATGGAGAATCCGTCAGATTTCGGTCGGCTTGTGGAGCCGGCGAGAGACCAGGGACTGGCAGACCGCCTTCACCGGAGGGGAAAAGGCGTACCAGCAGAGAATCAACGGGATGGCGATCTCGTGCTGCCAGTAGACCACCGCCAGGGCGAAGACCAGTTGGATCATGTGTGAACGACCACGGCGGCCCCGCAACAGGTGATTGACCGCATGCACGTAGGGGATTCGACTGACCATCAGGCAGGACAGGGCCAGCGTCACCACCGGCAACGAGAGCTGCAGGATCGGTCCGAGCCACTCGGCCACCGCCAGGGTCGGGCCGTCGTTGGACCGCACCAGCAACTGGTGTGAGATCGGAATGCTCGCCACCACGCTGGCCGCCGCCGGCGAGGGCAGCCCACTGAACTCCACATGCGAGTCCTCCTCGTCGGTCTCGGAATTGAACCTCGCCAGCCGCAACGCCGCACAGACGGCGTACAACGCCGCCAGGACCCAAAGCAGGCGATGCAACTGGCTACCCTGCTCGGCCCACAATTCGTGCGGAGCGTAGATGCGAGTGAACTGCAGCATCAGGAATGCCGGGGCGATTCCGAAACTGACGACATCGCAGAGGCTGTCGAGGTTCGCTCCGAACTCACTGGTCTGGTTGGTCAAACGCGCCACGCTGCCATCGAAGGCGTCGAAGACCATCGCGAGATAGATCAGCACCGCGGCGATCACCAGGCCCTGGCCCTCCTGGGCGGCGTTGGGTCCCAGCAGCGCGGCGAAGGTCAGTGTCGAGTCGGAGGGTCCGAGCTTGGCGGCAAACGTGATGCAGCCGAACCCGCAGACCAGGTTGCCCAGCGTCAGCATCGTCGGCAGCACGGCAAAGACCTTACGGCGACTTTTCATGACGCGTGTCCTTCCTTCGGGGCCGACGGGAAACTGGCCATCACACTGGTGCCCGCCCGAACCACCTGGCCGAGTTCAACGGACAGTTCGAGCCCCTCCTCGCGGGGCAGCACCAGTTCGGTCCGAGACCCCAGCTTGATCATCCCAAACACCTCACCCGCCGACAACGTGTCGCCGGGTTTCAACCAGCAGACAATCCGCCGAGCGACCAGCCCGGTGATCTGGCGAACGATCAACGGACGCTCCGATCCGCCGGTCTCCTCCAGCCGAACCGCCAACTGCTCGTTCTCCTGGGACGCCTCGGGACGACCGGCGTTGAGAAACTTGCCGCGGCGATACGAAAGGCCGATCACCCGGGCCGGACGCGGGCTGCGATTGACGTGAACGTTGAACAGCGACAGGAAGATGCCGATCAGGACGGCCGGCCCCTCGATGTACTCGTCGTGCTCGATCTCGCGAATCTCGACTACCGTCCCATCGGCGGGCGAGAGC
>DLVV01000055.1:0-1155 GCA_003445035.1 Planctomycetaceae bacterium
GGATACATGTGGAAGGACGCCGGGTTCCTGGGTCCCCGTTACGGAGCGCTCGGCCTGGGCGACGGCAAACCGCCGATCCACATCCGCCGGCCCGATTCGCTGACGGCCGATCGTGCCGCCGTCCGCGACCGGTTGAGGCAACAGGCCAACAAGAGCTTCAAGACCGGCCGGCTCGACCGATTCATCTCCGCCTACGACTACTCGTACGAAATGGCCCGGCAGTTGACCAGGCGACAGGACCTGTTCGACCCTTCCAAGCTCCCCGCCGGTGACGCCCAGCGGTACGGCACACACCCGCTCGGACGTCACCTGCTCCAGGCTCGACGGCTCCTCGAAGCGGGTGTCCAGTTCGTCAAGGTGACCAGTTATCACTGGGACACCCACGGCGACAACTTCAACATGCACCGCGTGATGGTTCCCCAGGTCGATCGGCCGTTCGCCGCCCTGGTCAATGATCTTGATGACCGTGGCCTGCTCGACCACACCCTGGTGGTGCTGATGAGCGAGTTCGGGCGGACCCCGAAGATCAACAGCCGCCTGGGACGTGATCACTGGCCCGAGGCCTGGTCGGTGATGCTGGCCGGACTGGGCCTCAAGCCCGGATTGGTCGCCGGCAAAACCACCGCCAACGGAGCGTTCTGTGACGGTGCCGAATACGACATCGGGCACCTGTTTCACACCATCTTCAATTGCCTGGGCATCGACGCGAAGACGACCGAATACCTCAACAACGGCCAACCGCTTCCGATCGCCCACGACGACATGGACGTGATCGCGGAGGTGCTCAAGTGAACCACCTCAACCTGAACGCTCCGGCCCCGCTCGACGTCACCAAGGCATGGATCCACACCACGTTCAAACACCAACGCCAACTCTACTGCTGCCGCTTCAGCCCCGACGGACATCACGTGTTCGCCGGGACTCAGGACGGCAAGATCCTCCGCTGGTCGCTGGCCTCGCTTCCTGAGCCCAAACCGGAAGAGAAACCGAAAGCGAACAAGGCGGCCAAGAAGCCACCAGAACCCGAAGCGACAGTGCTCGAGGGTCACCCCGCATGGGTCAGCCGCCTGGTGCTCACACCCGACGGCTCCCGGCTCATCAGCAGCGACCTTCACGGCACCCTGATCGGCTGGGACCTCACCGCCGATCCCCCCA
>DLVV01000055.1:1542-19113 GCA_003445035.1 Planctomycetaceae bacterium
GCCGTCACCGGCGACGGCAAGACGCTGTTGACGGCCGGCACCGACGGGATCATCCGTCGCTGGTCCATCGCCGACGGCAAGCCCGCCGGCACGCTCGAAGCTCATGCCGGAGACATCTTCAGCCTGGCCATGCACCCCGACGGCAAGACCCTGGTCAGCGGGGACATTTTCGGGGTGGTCCACCAGTGGGACCTCTCGGCCGGCAAATCGGTCCGCCAGTTCGACGCCGCCCAGTTGCACTCCCGCAAGGAGAACTTCCTCGCCGACGTCGGCGGGGTCCGCAGCCTGGCCTTCGACAAGCCCGGCAAGCGACTGGCCTGCGGAGGAATGACCGACGCCAAGAGCAACTCGTTCTGCCCGGGCCATCCCGGTGTGCTGGTCTTCGACTTCTCCAGTGGCAAGCAGACGCAACTTTTGAGGATGAAGAAGGGAAAAGTCGACGACGGACCGATCACGGGACTGGCGTTCCTGGAGGACGGTACGGTTGCCGGGCAGGGCGAACGCCTGCACGCGGTCTGCTCGCTCGAGTTCTGGAACCCCGACGACGGCAAGGTCTTGCACACCATCGACACCCCCTCGGGCTACGATCTCGATATCCACCCCGACGGCCGACGGATCTGCACGCCGATCTGGATCAGCAACGGACGGGCCGGAAACGGACGGCACGCCAAGCCCGAAGAGTACCAGCCTCACTTCGGCCACGTACGGATCTACCAGTTGACCGAAAAGGCGGCCGACAAACCGGACCCGAAGAAGGCGGCCGACAAGAAGACCACCTGACGGACCGTCTCGCGTCGCGACGCTACTTCACCAGGATCGCAAACGGATTGCTGAAACTGTCGGTCCAGAGGACGCGGCGGGCAGTGGGCTGGAGAATCGCCGAATCGGCCGTGGGGGGGATCTCCTCACGACGGCGAACCGTGTCGAGATCGGCCAGCGAGGGAACCCGGGCCACGACATCTCCGGATGCCACCAGCATCCACTGGCAGGCCTGTTGGCCGCGACTCAGGTCCGGAGCCGAAACAACCGTCAACGACTGCATCCCGATCGATTCGGCCAGCGCCGTCACCAGTGGCTGCAGCTGGAAGTGGGCCGTCGACACGTGCAGTGCCAACAGGCCGTCTTCGGCCAGGTGCTGGCGGTAAATTGCAAACGCCTCCCGGGTCAACAGGTGGACCGGCACCGCATCACTGGCAAAGGCATCCAGGACCAGCACGTCGAACCCCTGGGGCTGTTGCCGCTCGAGGCTCAGGCGGGCATCACCGATCACCACGTCCAGTTCCACACCGCGTCGGCGGGCCGATTCGAGATAGTCGAAATGCTTCTCGGCCATCTGGTGAACATCCGGATCGAGTTCGTAGAACGTCAGCCGATCACCCGACTGCGTGTAGACCGACAGCGTTCCGACGCCCAGTCCGATGATGCCGATCCGCCGCGGTTTCTGCGACTTGGTCCCCAGCAGCATCCCGACCCCCGTGTGCCTGCCGAAATAGCTGGTGGGTTCCTCTCGCCCCGGTCCCTCGAGAAACTGCAGTCCGTGAAATGTGCGACCGTGAACCAGTCTTCTGATCGCAGCGCCGCTTCCCGGCAATCGCTCCTCGCGAACCCGCAGCACTCCGTAGAAATTCCTCGATACCTCGATCACGTCTCTCCGGGTGCTCTCGCCCATACGACCCAGCACGAACAGCATCGCGGCCGTCAGTGCCGTCCAACCCACGATCGCTGCGACACCGATTCGGTTCGATGACGGGGGGCGAGATCCGTCGGCCGCCTGTCGCCTGGCCCACGCCTCCCGGCTCAGCACTCCGATCACCAGCGCCGCCACCAGGACGAGGCCGACGTGGAGTTCGAGGTACGCGGAGAACACCCGGGGTGCGACCACGCCGACAAACAACCCGCCGGCAGCACCGCCGGCCGAAATGGTCAGGTAGAAACCGGTCAGGTGAGCGGGATCGGGTTTCAACCGGGCCAGCTCGCCGTGGCAGACCATGGCCAGGACGAACAGTGCCGAAAAGAAAATGGCCACCTGGATCGAGACGGGCAATCCGGACTCTTCTCCAAGAGCCACCAGCACAGCCACCAGCGACACCGCCGCCTGCAAAAGATACAGCGGCCGCACGTACCACCGCTCGCCCTCGAAGCAGAAGATGAAACTGACCAGGTACAACGCCAGTGGCACCACCCACAGGAAAGGAACCGTTGCGACGTCCAGGCAGACGTGGTTGGTCACGGCAAGCAGCAACACCGAAGGCGCCGCGGCCAGCAGAAACCACAGCGTCCGGACACCGACCGTTGGAATCGCGGGAGGCTGCGGCGGTGGACAGTCGTTGTCGAACCTGGCTCTCATCGACGGCAGATCCAGGCACCACAACAGGAACCCGGCCAGCACCGCCGGAGACAGGGACTGCACCAGGGACGTCCAGTCGAAGCCCCGGCCTCCTCCCACCAGGCTCGGTCCATCCTGCCACAACCAGGCGACCAGCGAGATGCCCAGCAGCAGCCACAGGGCTCCGCGAGTCCATTCGATGCCCCAGCGGCGACCCCGCCACATTCCCCAGCCGGCCGGTAACAGGCACAGGCCAACCAGCCCGGGTCCGGTCACCGCCCGCAACGCCAGTGTCTCCTCGATCGCCACCAGCCCCGACAGGATGCCGATCAACCAGCCCCAGGTCAGAACCCCGGCCACCAGGCAGATCGCCGCCAGCGTTCCCAACGGTGGAGGACCTGCCCCGGGCACACCATTCCCACCAGCCGCCTCTTCGGGACCCGGCATCATTCCACCGGGCCGACGACTCAACCACGCCACGATGCCGGCCAGTACCACGAAGCCAACAAACAGCACGCTCCAGCCAAACCCCTGTCCACCCAGGTCCCATCCCGGCTCGACGACGAACGGGTACCCCAGCAACGCCAGCAACGACCCGGCATTTGACAGAGCGTACAACCGGTAGGGAACCGTCCCCGGCCTCAATCGGCCGTACCACGCCTGCAACAGGGGACCGGTGGTCGACAACACGAAGTAGGGCCAGCCGATCGTCACCGCCAGCAACAGCAACACCTGCCAGGTCGGATCGGCCTCGGCCGAAGGTTTCCAGGATCCGCCGGGAAGAACGGGAGCAGCCGCATCACCGGCCAGCCCGTATCCCAGCCAGCCGAGTGCCAGTCCCAACACCACCAGGTGGACCATCGCCTGGGCCCCCGGCCTCAACCGTCCGACCAGCAGATGCGCATAGGCGTAACCGGAAAACAGCACGACCTGGAAAAACAGCATGCAGGTGGTCCAGACGGCCGAACTACCTCCGAACCACGGCAGGATGGCCTTGCTCAGCAGCGGCTGGATACCGAACAGCAGAAGCGCGCTGAGGAAAATCGTGGTGCCAAACAGCACCACCAACCAGCGTCGGGACGGCAATTCCACCGGCATGGGGACCTGTGACAAATCCGAGGACTTGGGATCAGGGCGTGAATAGTGAATAGTGACGGCTGTTGAAACCGAAGAATCCCATCAAAGAACTCACCGACGTCCATTCACGCCCCATCCACAAATCGGCCGTCGATCTGATGAACCAGCTGATCCTGATCGGTGCCAGCAACGTTACGATCGCCTTCCCGAGGCTGGTCAATGGACTCGCCGAGTGGGTGGATGAACCGCTCGAGATCTGGGGCGTCCACGGCCACGGCCGATCCTACGGGGCCTGGAGCAAGGTGCTGGGTCGGGCGCTGCCGGGAATCACCGAAAGCCGCTTCTGGGATGACTGGGCACCCTCGGACAGCTCGGCTCCTCCACGGGCACTGGTCACCGACATTGGCAACGACATTCTCTATGGCCACGACACCGACCAGATCCTCGACTGGGTCGAAACCTGCCTGAAAAGATTGCAGGACCTGGGAGCAAAAGTCGTGATGACTCGCCTCCCGCTGGCCAGCCTCGAGACGCTGTCACGCATCCGCTTCACGCTCGCCAGGAAAATCCTTTTCCCTCGCTGTGGGCTCTCGCTGGCCGACGTCAGCCGCGAGGCCAGGAAGCTCGATGCCGGCGTGGTCGAACTGGCCCAACGGTACTCGACACCGCTGACCGAACCGCAGGGCCACTGGTACGGCCTCGACCCCATCCACATTCGCAGCCGCTGGATCGAATCGGCCTGGCAACAGATTCTCGACGATTGGTTTGACGGCGGTCCACCGCCGTCGTTCCCCCGGGTCGGCATCCGCCGCGACCTCCAGGCCTGGCGTTGGTGGCCGGCCGAACGGGCCCGGCGGGGCCACCTCACCGAGACACCCCAGCCGGTCTTCCAGCAAAACGGCCTGAACGTTCGGCTGTACTGATCCCGTCTACGCGATCAGCTCTTCAAAAGCGTCAGCGGATTCCTGCGGTTCTTCAGCGGCACCGCCACCGGGCCGCCCTGCCGGTGGGATTCGAAGACCGACGCGATCATCTCCGTCGCCGCCCGGGCGTCGTAGACACCCGAGACCGGCTGCCGGTCCTTCTCGATCGCTTCGATCAGATCCAGCACTGCGGCGTGGTTGGATCCGTGCTTGGTGTCGCGGGTCTCGGCCTTGCCGACGCCGTTACTGGAGATCGGCAACCACTTCGCACCCGTACGACCCGGCGACCAGGCGGGATCCTTGAGCAACCAGGCGGTCTTCAGGTATCCCGACTGAAACTCGAGCACACCCTTGGACCCGAACACCTTCAGTCCGAACCGGTTGCCGTGGCCACGGTGGGACGAGAAATACCCGGTCACGCCGTTCTTGAACCGGTACATCGCATCGATCGTGTCGGCGGCCAACGGCCCAATCCCTTCGTTGCCGTTGTAGACGTGTGACTTGTTGACCGGCTGGCCCTTTTCAAAGCAGCGGGCGTAGCAACTGGTCACGTCTCCGGCAAAGACCCGCATCAGGTCCAGCATGTGCGTGCCGAGCACCCAGAGATCCTCGCCTCCACCTCGTCGCGCATCCTCCTTACCGCGAGCCCGCAGTTCGAGCACCTGGCCGATCTGACCGTCGGCAATCAACTTGCGAGCGATGGCGACCTGGGGCGAGTAACGGTTGCCGTGTGCGATCGCCAGCTTGATGTGCTTCATCTCGCACGCCTTGACGATCTCGTCGGCCTGGACCAGGTCTCTGACGAACGGCTTCTCCATGTAAACATGGCAACCCAGTTCGACCGCCGCCATGACCATCTCGTGGTGCCGATCGAGCCACCGCTGCGAGATCGAGACGATGTCCGGTTTTTCCTTCTCGAGCATCTCGCGATAGTCAACGTAGGCCTTTTTTGCCCCGGTGCGGGTCATCGCCCCGGGCAGTGCCGACTTGTTGTCGTCGGCCACGGCGACAACCTGGCACTGTTGGACACCCTTCCAGACGACATCCAGCCCGTGGCCGTAATTGCCCTTGCCGGTCCGCCCGATGATTCCAACGCGATATGTCCTGGCCATCACCCGATCTCCAATTCCAGATTCCTCAGGAACCGTCGCACCTCGCCAACGGTCCTCCACGAACGTAACGCTTCCACCGGCGGCACGACTACAGGTGCGGGCTTGGGAAGACGCACGGCCGACATTCGTCAACGGCTGGCGGTGGACTGGCCATGAGTTTTCGGATCGTATTCCACCAGGCGAACATTGTCGACGAAGTACTTGCCAGGCGGCCAGAACGGGTACAGCAGCACCCGGACCCACTTCACTTTCGGCGTGTACTTGGTCGGATGGAAGGGCTTCTTGCGTCGCGAATAGGTCCGCCACTGGTTCGCCCCGCCGGCTTTCAACTGGCCCCGCCAGACGTACTTGTGGATGAACGCCTTGCGGCCCCGCTTGTTGGGTTGCGCTTTCCCTCGACGCTTCGAGAAGTACTGCTGCACGGCCCCCGCGTCGGCTCCGAATGACACGCTGGGCTTCTCGGGATACCCGACCAGCCAGACCAGGATCTCGGGCCCCTTCACGTCCAGGGTCAACCAGTACGGCTTGCCCTTCTTGATCGGAATGGGGTGACTCCAGAACCAGACCCCGTCCAGACCGGCGAGCGTGTCGTACTTGGGCGGCGTGGTGGGGACCTTCCTGGGCGCCTTCAGCGGTGAAGCGCCGTCGTCGATCTTCAGCCACCAGTTGTAGGCCTGGCTCTGCAACACGTCGCTGTCGAACTTCAGCACCCGGCCTCGCTTGGCATCGGCATCCTTGACCCAGAAGCTCGAGAGACCGTCGACGGTCTGCCAGTGACCGGGCGTGATCTTGCCCGCATCGAAGTTGCCGTTGGGCAACAGGTTGCCATCGGGCGAAACCGATGGCTTGGACGGAGCCTTGGCGGCCGGCTTGGCCTTTGGCTTTTTGGTCTCGGCGGCCTGGCCGGCCCAGGCGGCCGTGGCGACCAGGGCGAGCAGACAGAATGCGAGTGTCTTCTTCACGGTGTCGTCCCCTTCTTTCCATCGGCCGGCGTTTTCAGCTTCTCGCGGGCCATCTCGGTCCACCGGTCACGGATTCCGGTGGCGGCCAGCTTGGCCAGTTCGGTCCGGGCTCGCTTGGATCGACCGGTCGCCTCGAGCGCCCCGGCCAACCTCCAGCGGGCCTGGCTCTCCCACAGGGCTCCGGTCCCCAGCGTCAATGCCAGGTCCAGGAACTCGCTGGCCTCCCGATGCTGGCCCCTCAGTGACAGCGCCAACCCCCGCCAGAAGAACGTGTGTCCCTTGATCTTCTCGGTCGCGAACTGATCCTCCCAGCGATCGACCGTCTCGATCGCCGCCCCGTAATTGTTCTCCTGCAGGTACTCGCGAATCGAGTTCGGAAATGACCCGATGCGTGCCGAGCGAACCGACCTGGGAACGACACGTCCCAGCAGCGCCTCGACCCGTCGGTAGAACTCCAGTGATTCGGCCTTCTTGCCGTGCCACAGCGCCACGTCTCCGGCGGCGTTGATCGCTCGCCGGTAGGACGTCTTGGCCTTGGCATCCTGGGTCAGGGGCGGCTTGGCGTTGACGGCCACATCGTGGACCCGCTTGAGCAGTTCCGGCGACTTGTCCGGCTGGTTGCGGCGGATCCCCAGCAGCCGGATCAGCCGGGCCAGCGAATCGAGAGACTCGGCGGCGGGGGTCTTGTCGGTTATCGATGCCTGGAAGTTGGCAATCGCCTCATCGATGCCCTCCTCGCCGCTGGAAAGCGATGCGAGGGCCAGCACCCGGCGAATGGCCGGCGCCAGCTTGGGACGGATCTTGCCGAATCGATTCACCCAGTTCCGCCCGACCTCGACGGCCCGCTTGGCGTCCCCGCCCTCGCCGTGCAGGTGAACCAGTTCCCCAAGACTGGCGGCATCGAGCTTGGCCAGGTCGTAGCCGGCGGTCAGCTTGACGTAGTCGGGATAACGCCCTTGCCGAATGTCTCCGGCCACGTGCTGCACCTCGAACACCTCAACAGGCCACCCCACGGCCTGCTGACTGCCACCGATCGTGGTGATCAACTTCACCGGGAAACGGCCGAGCGACAGGTAGACATGATCCACCGTCGCGCCCGAGCCCGATTGTCCGTCACCGAAGTCCCAGGCGAACGTCGTCCCCTTGGGGAACGACCCGGCCGCCTCGACTCCCAATCGGACCCTCGTGTACTGTCCGCTGGCGCGGACACCCGGGTCGGGCCAGATCGTGTCGACATAGATCGGAACGAATGATGCCAGCGGAGCGGTGGATGATTCGTAAGCGACCACCTGTGCCGAATGCGGCATCGGGTAAAGGTTGCCGGGAATTCCGGCGTAATGCCCCTTCTGGGATCCGGGCGGACTCCAGCCAAGGAAAGCGACCTGCTTGAGCATCACCTCTTCGTGGTAGTACTCCAGGTAGTGCAACCCCGCCTTCAGTTCGACCTTCTGGTTGAATTCGCCCCGCGCGCCACGTTCGGACGTGTGCCGACCGGGCCAGTGGATCAGCGGCTTTCCGTCCAGGAACGAGAAACTGGCCTCGTTCGAAGCGGTGCAGAAGCGGTACAGGCCATCCTTGGGGATCCGGATCCAGCCCTTGTAGACACTGATGTAGTAGTCGGAGGGTCCGAAGGGGTTGTGGCCATCGGCAATCCGTTGCTGGTACCGGGCCCCGTACCGTTCGGTGCTGGCGGCCATCAACTGCTGGAGATCGGCCACCGTCTTGGGATTGTCTCCTTCGGGGCGCTTGATCGTGGCAAACACCAGCCCCTGCCTGGGCACCCAGCCTCCCTTGGGGGGGCCGGCACCGGGCCGGTCAGTGGCAACCACCATCTCGGCCGCACGAGGAGCCTGGGGGTTGGCGAAATAGACGAAGAACTTCGCACCCGCCGACGGCTTGCCGGCCTGAAACGAAATCAACGAGTAGCCATCCGGATCGTGCCACGTCAGTTGGAACGGCACGGTCTTGCCGGCAGCGTCACGGACACGAAAGTCCGAGCCATCCGGCTTGGCACGTCCCTGGTGCACCACCCGTACCGACGCGGAGTCGACGCTGGCATCAGGCAGAGGTTTGGCGATGGTGACCACGGCCCGGGCCTTCCAGCCATCCAGTTGCCACGGGTCAGCGGCAACCACCGCCCCACCACCATGCAGCAGCAGCACGGCCGCCACGGTCAACCATCCGGTGATCCCCCGCATCGCGGTCGCCCCCTACTTCTCCGACTCGGACAACGCCCGGTAATACCGCTCCAGCAACGACTCGTACCCCTTGGGATACGACTCACCGGCCGACTGCAGCAGCTCATCTCTCAGGTCGGCGGGCAGGTCCCGGGCCTGCTGTAGCCGGATGACAGTCGTCTGATCGACTCCGCCCAGCGCGTCGCGGATCTGTCGCAACGCGATTTTCTGTTTGCGGAAGGCGTCGTCAAACTTGTTGTTCTTCAGGTCGTCCTCGATCGAATCCAGCAACCGGATCGCGCCCTGCAACCGCCGTCCACGAACGCTGTTGGTATCGAGCTTGCGAGCGACCTGCGTGGCGCGTTCACGGAGACCTCTCTGTTTCTCAGAGAGCCGCTTCATGTCCTTGCTGAACGGTGGTGGCGTTCCGCCCTGCAGGCCCTTGCGACCTTCGCCGGCCCGTTTTCCACCGCCGGTGGAACCGTTGGGGTCCAGGCGGCCCTCCTCCTTCAGCCGCCCCTTCTCGTAACGCTCGTTGTTGAGCCTCGCCGGGGTCTTGCGGCCGTCGAGACCGCGGGCGGTGTCGCCAACCATCTGGCCACTCGACTTGCCGCGGCGGCCGTCACCGGAGCGACCACTGACCTCGTTGTTGTTCGGCAGGTCGTTGCCGGTGACACCCTTGGCCGAGAAGTTGCTGATCGGTCCGTCGGAAACGCCCCAGCCGGCCTGGTTGAGATTGTCGCCCCAGGCCGAAGTGATGTCGTCCGCCTCGTCCTCGAACTCCTCGGCCTCCTGCAACAACTCGCCGATCAGGTCCTCGAGGGCGTCCGGCAGCGGCATCTCCGGCATCTTCATTCGCTTGGCATCCAGCGGCTCCTCCATCAACCACTTCAGCGCATCCGGGGAGTCGGGAAGCCAGATCTCGAGGTTCTCGAGCATCTTGGTCGCCTTGCTCGACCCGAGGTCCTCCAGGGCCACTTCGAGACTCGAATTCTTCGGCCGCTTGGCGACCATCTCAACTTCCTCGAAAACGCTGTTGATGTCACTGCGGAGTCCGAAGTCGTCAACAAACCCGGTGGGCAGCTTGGTCAGTTCGTCGATCGTCCCCTTTTTCCACTTGTTCCACTTGGCGACCATGTCGTCGAACTCCTTCTGCGCATCGAGTTCCTCTTCGCTGAGTTCCTCGACCTTCCGCTTGGGGAGTTTTTCCAGCTTGCTGGCCAACTCGGTCTGGTCGGCCTGCATCCGCTCCAGGCCCTTCATCAACTTCTCGAGTGCCGTGGTGATCGACTTGTGAGCGGCCTCGTCCTTCTTGCGAATCCGCCTCAGGTCCTTGCGAGCCTGCTGGTTCTTGTCGAGTCGGGCGAGCAGTTCCATCAGCTGCTTGATGATCTCGTCCTGGACCGGCAACGAGTCGTCCCGAAGGGTCTGCTGCCTCCCCTGGTTCTTTGTCTCGCGGGCCATCTCGAACAGGCTCACGGCCTTGGCCATCGGACCGATCGCGAGCTCGTTGAGGGAGCCGATGACGGTCTTCAGGGGCAGAGTCGATCTCTGCATCAACGCGGCCAGTTGCCCGGTCCCCTTGCGGATCCGGCCCTGCCGGGACAACAGCGAGTCAAAGGCGTCACCGTTGGTCGTGCGGGCGCGGTTCTCCTTCTGCAACCGGATCAGGCCCTCGAGCAGTTGCGCGAAGTCCTCCAGTTGCATCGCCACCTGGGCTTCTTCCTGCTGGGGCGTGAGCACGAAGATGGTGAACCGTTTCGAACTCGCCTTGCCGGGCCCGGTGACCGTGTTGCGATCGACCGCCTCGGCCCAGTACCGGACCAGGTCTCCCCCCTTGATGTCGTGCTCGTCCAACTTCCACTCGAACTCCGCCACGATCGGTTCGTTCTCGGCTCCGACGGCCGGCTCGAAACCGGTCAACTCGCGGACGGTCTCATCGTCGTTGACCCGGTACAGCACCCGCACGCGAGCGACACCGTAGTCGTCCTTGGCGGCCACCTTCAGCACGACGGTCGCCTCGGGGACGACCTGCCGATCTGTTCCGGGCCGGGGAATCGCCACGGTCGGCGGCTGGTCAGGCACGGCGGCGATCGATCGCCAGACGGGATCTCCATTGGCGTGACCCAACGTGTCTTCCAGCACGAGTTGATACCGATCCGGAGCCACCAGACTGCGCGAGAGAGAACCACCCTCGATCCGGGCTTCGGGGACCTTGAGAATGAAGTCGGTCTTCCAGTCCGAGCCGCTTCCCGTCAGCGCAAACTCCTGTCCCGACTCGGTGACCAGGCGAGCTGACCGGAGGTCCTTCGAGGCGGTCACGGCGACCTCGACCCGGCTGCCGGCCAGTGCGGCCACCTCACCGGTATCCCCCGCAGCGGCCGTGGCCTCGAGCATGGTGTAGGACGGCGGAGTAACGGTCAGCTGGACCGCCTGCACACGGGGCCGCCGGTGGACCACCACCTGGCGATCGCGAGACTGGTCGTCACCCGCGGTGATGAAGAATTCCAGCGTCCGGGTTGCCCGTTCCAGCGTCGCGGTGTATTCGCGACGTCCCTTCCGATCACTTTTCTTCGACGGGCTCATCACCAGGGTCGTCCAGTGCTCCTCGCCGTCGGGCCGCATCCTCAGTTCGGCGTTCGCCGGCAACACGCCCTCGATACCCACGACGAACTTCACCGACATCCCTTCCGCGTAGCGGTTGCTTCCATCGGCCGGCTTGATCGTTTTCTCGATGATCTGTGTCGCGGTGAACGGTTCGATTTCGGCAAACGGCATCAGGATCCTCGAGAGCCCATTGCCGAAGCGTTCGCTGCCAAACCCGGCATACATCGCGAGCACCAGCAGAACTCCCAGCCCGGCCAACGCGGCCCGGCGAACCGGCTGCCAGTCGAGCGAATCGGTGAGATCGAGATCGATGGAGGCCTGGTTGGCGTCGCTGACGATCGCGTCCACGATCTGTGGAGAACCCGGCTCTGTGCCGCGTCCCAGTTGCATCGCGTTGATCAACCGACTCTTGAGTTCCGGGAATTCATTTTCACACAGTGCTGCGAAGAAATCGTCTCGGCGCTCGTCCTCGAGAAATCTCTTGACGAACAGTCCCATGGTCAGCATCCCGCCGGATGCCAACAGCACCAGCAGCGCGACCACGCGGCCACCGACACCGGGGGCCATCAGATTGTCCGCAGCCACGGCCAGCACCAGGACCCCCAGCACGGCAGCGACGATCAGTAGTGCGGCCTCCAACAGGTGCCGCTGACGCCAGGCCCGCCGCAGTTCGTCCATCGCGTACACCAACCGCGGATAGGTCTTTACGGTGCTCATGCCGTCGTTCTCCTCGTCTCGCTAAACGAGCCGATTGTTTCGTCGCAACCACCACTCCCCGGTCACGGCGACCAGGAAAAAGCAGAACAGGAAGGGGGAATTCCAGTACTCGCGAGCATCACGTGCCCGGGTGATCGTTCGCTCTCGGCGATCCGGCTGCAGCCGCTCGCCGAGCGTTTCTGCCTCGTTGATGTCGACGTAGAACCCCGCGCCGCGTTCGGCGGTGATCTGCCTGAGCACCTGCGGATTGGTACGCGTGTCGGCGATTTCCATGTCGGCACCGTGGACCAGCAGTTCGACGTTCGCGTTGGCCACCATCTTGCCGTCAAGAGTCGAGCGGGCCACGATCACGTGGCGACCGATCCCGTCGGGATAGACGGTGGCAACCTGGTCACCAGATCCGTCGGCGGCGGGTCGCAGCGGCACATTCCGCTCGCCCCCCCCCGAATTGGTGATGGTGGCGACCAGTCCCTGGCCCTCGGAGGCCGCAGCATCACGACTGACGACCCGCACCCGGACTGGTTCGCCGTGCCCGTAACCGGGTCGGTCGGTGGTGACAACCAGCGGCGACTGTTCATCGTTCAGCCCGCGGCCGGTCAGCCAGCGAACCGCCTGGCTCCAGAACCGGGCGTAGAGCACGTCGCCCTGTCCCTTCAATCTCGCCACGCGGCTCCACCGCCAGGTGGTGTCGGTGGTGACGACCATCGACTTGCCCTGTCCGAAGTTCTGCACCGCCACCACGACGGCCGGCTTGCCGTCGACGGATGTGATCGGATTGGTGGCCAGCACGTCGGCTCCCGGCTTGGCCCGCTTGACCAGGCTGCACCCGGCCAACTGGGCCGCCCGGTCCCACAGGGCCTTGTTCTGCACGCGGTCACTCCGGACCTGGAAGATCGGATGTGCCTGGCCCACGCTGGTCAGGTCCATCGTGAATGGCTCGTTGGCCTGGCCGGCGTCCTCCTGCGTGACAAACTCCACCGGCAACACATCGGCCAGCGGCGTGCGGACGAAACCGTTGGGACCGAACGAGCGGTAGCCACCCAGCACCAGGATCGCGTGCCCCTCTCCACCGGCCCACTCGGTCAACGCCTCGTACTCGGCCTCACCCAGGAAATCGAACTCCATGTCGCCCAGGATGACCAGGTCAACGGTCTCGAGCTGTGTCTTGGTCAGCAGGACCTTCGAGGCTTCGGGACTGGGGCGACGGGGATTGGCCGTCCGCACAACGGTGACCAGGTTGATGTCGGGATCGTCGTCGAGCCGTTTGCGGAGGAAGGTGTACTCGTAGCGAAGAAACCCCTCGAGATAGAGCACCCCGATGGCCTCGGCGTTGACCTGCAGAGCGAACTGCTCGACGTTGTTCTCCACCACCCCCTCACCACCATCCGCCTTGGCCTCGACCCGGTACACGAACCGTCCGGCAACGGTCGGCTCGAAGGTCAGGACCGCCTCGACCTGGTTGGCCCCGGCCTCGAGAATCACCTGCTGCTCGGCTTCGGGCTGATCGCTGCTGAGAGTCACGGTGACCGCGACCCGCCGGTCGGCCGGGCCGGCGGCCCGAACCACGGGCACGCGAACGGTGACTGTGTTGTTGACCAGGACCTGCTCGGGAGCCTGCGGCGTACGGAGAGCAAGATCGAACTCCGCCGAAGACGGATCGGACGGAAAACCGATCGCGTGGATCGGCGTGTCGCTGTCGGCCAGTTGCAGGACGCTGTCGCGTCCCGAGTTGTCCATGCCGTCGGTGACCAGCACCATCCCGATCAATTCACGGCTCCGCAAACGGCTCTCGACTTTTCCAACCGCTCGGACAAGATCGGTCACCTGGCCGGTTGGCTCGGCAGCCGGCTCACCCTCGATCGGTTTGCCGTCCATCCCGAACAACTCGACCCGCACTTCCGCTCCTTCACCCTCTTCCACCTGCCGTGTCAACCGGTCAACCGCCTCACGGGCCCACTCGTAGCGGGACTTGCCTCCGCTGTGAGCCAGCGACATCGATCGCGAATCGTCCAGGACAACCGCCAACCGGCCCGGATCCACCACGCTGCTGTCCTCGGTCCAGACGGGCCGGGCCAATGCCAGCAGCAACGCCAGGATGCCCGCCCCTCGCAATCCCAGTAACACCCACGTCAACCGGTGCTCGGTCCGCAGGAAAATGCTGTGGTACACGGCGAACAACAACGCCGCGCCCGCGACAATGCCCAGCAGCCACGGCCAGATCGAGCCGACATTTTCGAGTTGGAGCATGTGATGATCGTCGATGAGGACCAGCGTGGGCTAACGGAAAACCCGTCGGCGACAGCAGGTCACTGGGAAACGGTGACAGACGCCTCGTCGGGTTCGGGTGCAGCTGCAGCTTCTCGTGAAGAGTTCACCGAATCGATGTCACCACCCAGCGCAATGCGGCCGGTGGGAACAGCGATCGTTTTCGGGTCGGAACGGGGCTTGAGATAGTGTCGAGAGGTGATCCAGTTGGCCAGGGCGGGTTCGAGCACGGCGATCAGCAGCACGACCCACATCAGGATTTCCCACAACTCGCTCCGCGAACGTCCGACCCCGGCCTGGGCGCCCAGGGCCGCAGCGTCGTCGACAACAACCAGGCGTTTCGAACCGACCCAGGGAAGCGCGTCGCCAAACGCGGCGGAGAGGTCCTCGGTGATTTCGATCGCCGCCAGGTCACTCTCACCCGCCTCCAGGTTCACAGCGAACGCACGACTGCTGCCGTCGGTGCCACTCTCGTCAAACCGGTAGACACCCGGCTGGTCCGTTTCGCTGAAGGCCACCTGCCGCAGCGTGGGATCGGCCATGGCCTCGAAAACCCCGATCGTGCGATCCGGTTTCACCACTCGCAGCCTCTGCGATGGACTACCCACCGGCACCGCCTGTCGAATCGCCTGTCCGGTGCGGAAGAAGTTTCCGGCTGCGACGGCTGCCGGGACCGTGCTGTTTCCGGAGTTCTCGTCCGGGGCCTCGACACTCTGGCCGCCGGCCGATTGTGCGAGGTACCCGACCAGCCGGTAAACGAACGGCAAAAAGGCCGGACGGACGGGGAAGTTGGACCAGTCGCGATCGCAGCTCGAGGCGAACAGGGCCACTCGTCCCTGGCCGTAGAGGTGTTCACAAAGCAGGGGTTCTCCGGCACTGGTGGCCATCACGACACGACTGTTGGGTGTGGGATCAAGTGCCCAGTAGGCATTGAAGCCCACGGCTCCCAGGCGACCGGTCTCACCGCTGCCGAATCCTGACAGCGCCGGGTGATCTTCGGCGAAGTCGCCCACGCCGGCCACAGGAGCCTGATCGTCCCCGGCTGCCGGATTGCCCTTGGGTCCGCTGCCGGCCAGGCGTGCCGGAAGCAGCGGTCCGCGGCTGCGGGACGGATCGGCCAGTTGGTTATTGTAGAACGCCGGTCCGGCCTGGTCCCCCAGGAACACCAGCAGGCTGCCCCCTCGATCAACGAACCGCTCGAGTTTTCCGACGGCCGCCTCGGGCAGTGTCTCAACATTGGCCAGGATCACCAGACGGACGTCATCCAGAGAGGCCCCCTGGAAGGCATTGGCCCGGACGCTGGTCACCTTGATCGGATTGGTCTCGGCCCCACCGGCCGCCAGGGCCGCCTGCAGGAAGAAGAGTTCATCATTGCGTCGAATCGAAGAGGGGGCACCGTTGACGGCGATGACGTTGACCGCATCGAGCACCTCGAAGCAGAAGTACCTGCGATTGTCAGCCACCAGGCGTTCGTCCTCGACAGCAACATACCCCGACTGCCAGCCACCGGAATGGAAGATGTGGTGCAGGGTGAAGACAGTCCAGCGACCCGGTTCGAGCGGATCATTGACGACCTGCTCGGCGACCTTGCGGTATCCCTCTTCGTCGGCGTCCGCGGCATCGGCACCCGCACGCACGTGCAGGCTGATGGTGCAGGACCGCGGTGAGGACCCGTCGTTGCGGATGTGAGGTCGTATCGAAAACGGGATGCCGGCCATCGGCCTCGAGGCCCCGTACTGCACGGCGGTGATCGCCAGGTTGCTGACCGGCTCGGTCGGTTGCACCGGGACGAAGACGACACGGGAATCGAACGAACCCTCGGTTTCGCCGGCGAGCACCGGTGCGGCCAGGCCGCGCTGCTGCATGTCGCTGAATACGTACACCTCGTGGCTGGACTCCTCGCGATCGGCCAGCATTCGCTCGGCCAACAACACGCCTCCGGGAAGGTCGGTTCCCAGTGCCTCTGGTCTCCCCTCGGCACTGTTGGACAACTCGGCCAGGCCCAGCAGTTCGTTCTCGATCCCGACCAGGTCAGTGGTCGGTTCGGAATAAACCGCCAGTGGCCCGTCGGCCCGTCGGCCGGCCAGCACCACCGAGGCAGAATCGGAGGCCTTGAGCCCCTTGATGATCTCGACCGCCTCACGGGCCGCCCGGGACAGCAGTGTGCCGCCGTCGGAATCGCGGTAGTGCATGCTCGCCGAATCGTCGAGCACGATCACAACGCTGCGGCTGAGAGTCGGGTCGCCGGTGGCGACCGATCCCTGCAGGAACGGTTCGGCAAACGTCATCGCCAGCAAAGCACACAACGCCATCCGTGCCGCCAGCAACAGCAGTTCCTTGAGACGGCTCATCCGGTAGCTGCGGAGGAACTGGTCGGTGAGGAACCGCGTGGTTGAGAACCGCAAGGTGCGGGTCTTCCGCGAACGGCTCAGGTGAATCAGCAGCGGAATCGCTGCCGAAAGCAGGCCGACCAGGTAGATGGGTGTCTGGAAGAACATGGGCAGGAATCAGAGCATCTGGTGACGTCGGGCGAGGTAAGCGCCCAGGAACTGGCCGAATGGCGTACCGGTTTCGGCAACCGAGTAGTCGATGCGAGAACTCAGGCAGCCTTCGCGAATCGTGTCGAGAAAACGTTCGAGTTCCTCGAGGTAGCTGGCGCGGAAGGCCCGCGGATCGCTGGTGATCTGCCGCCCGGTCTCCATGTCCTCAATCCGGCTGACGTCGTCGAAGGGGAACGACAATTCGTCGGGATCGAGCGTCTGGAAGACGATCACGTCGTGCTTGCGATGCCGAAAATGCTTCAGCCCGCTGACGACCGCGTCGGGATCGTCGAAGAGATCCGAGATGATGATCACCACGCTGCGGCGCTTGATCGTCTCGGCCAACTGGTGGAACGAACCCGCCAGGCTGGTCTCTCCGCCCGGCTCGATTGCCTCGAGATGGTCCATCAACACCTTCAGATGCCCGGCCCCCTGTCGGGGCGGCACCATGTCGCGGACCTCGTCATCAAGAGTGATCAGGCCGACGGCGTCGTGCTGGAAGGCGATCAGGTAAGCGAGGCTTGCGGCAAGAAAGTTGGCGTACTCGAGCTTGTTGATCCCGCCGACCTGGCCGTAGGACATCGAGTTCGACTTGTCGAGCACGATGTAGCACCGCAGGCTGGTCTCCTCCTCGTACTGCTTGACGTAGAGCTTGTCGCGACGCCCGAAGACCTTCCAGTCGATGTGGCGGGGATCCACCCCCGGGGTGTACTCGCGGTGCTCGGCAAACTCGACACTGAACCCACGGTGCGGGCTCTTGTGCATCCCGGCAAAGAACCCCTCGACCTCCAGCCGTGCGGCCAGCGAGAGATTTTTCAGTCGGCCCAAGGCCTCGGGATCGAGGTACTTGAGTTGAGTCGGGCTG
>DLVV01000055.1:19482-21326 GCA_003445035.1 Planctomycetaceae bacterium
AGCAGCAGATCGACGATGCGGTCCGGAGAAATCCCCTCGGCCTCGGCATGGAAGTTGGTCATGATCCGGTGCCGCAACACCATCGGTGCCACTTCGCGAACGTGGTCACAGGTGACGTTGTACTGTCCGGAAATCGCTGCCCGAGCCTTGGCACCCAGTACGAGGTATTGCACCGCACGAGTGCCGGCACCCCAGGTGACGTACTCCTTGGTGAACCCGGGAGCAATCTCGTCCTCGGGCCTCGTCGCCCGGGCCAGGTCGACGGCGTAGCGGCCGACGTGGTCGGAAATCGGCAACCGGCGGACGATCTGTTGCAGGTTGAGGATCTCTTCACCGTTGAGCACGGTGTCGATCTTCACCTCGACATCGGTGGTCGTCGTCTTGGCGATCTCGAGTTCGTCCTCGGGTGTCGGATAACTGATGCGGATATCGAACATGAATCGGTCAAGCTGCGCCTCGGGCAACGGGTAAGTGCCCTCCTGCTCGATCGGGTTCTGAGTGGCCAGTACGAAGAACGGACGGGGCAGCTGGTAGGTCTGGCCCCCGACGGTGACTTCCAGTTCCTGCATCGCCTGCAATAGCGACGCCTGGGTCTTGGGAGGTGTCCGGTTGATTTCGTCGGCCAGCAGAATGTTGGCGAACACCGGCCCGCGGACGAACTTGAACTCGCGGCCACCGGTCGACTTGTCCTCCTCGATGATCTCCGTCCCGGTGATGTCCGAAGGCATCAGGTCGGGCGTGAACTGGATCCGGTTGAAATCCAGGTCGATGGCGGCGGCGATGGTGCTGACCATCAGGGTCTTGGCCAGGCCGGGAACGCCGATCATCAGGCAGTGACCCCGGGAGAAGATCGCTGTCAGGAGATCGTCAACGACTTCCTGCTGGCCGACGATCACCTTGGCGATCTCGGTCTTCAGCGTCTGGCGGGCCGTGCCCAGTTTCTCGATCGCCTTCAGATCATCCGGAGAGGCGTTGGATTGTGACTGCGACGGGTTGTCGTTCGAGTCGACCGACATCTGGGTCTCCTTACGTGTCGTCCATCGAGGACGCCCGACCACAGCCGGGGTCCAGGAATCGGGTCGTTCGTCAGGCACCCGTCCCTGGGCAGGAGACCGCCGGCCATCCGTGGGCGGCGGAATCAAATCACTGGGTTTGTCTTGTCAGTTCTGCAGTGCGTAGGCCACAACGTTGACGGCCAGCCGCCGGCAACTCTCGGCGTCGTACCCGTTGCCGTAGGGATCACTGACCTGCTTGAGGTGCGTGATCATGTCGTGAGGCGAGTAGACCAGCACGAGTCGCTTGCCGACCGTGACCCCCCAGAGTTCCAGGGGCCGTTGGCCTCCCGACTGGCGATCACGGACGCCAGACACCTTGTAGAAGGAACGCAACAACGGATGGTCGTCCGAGATCTTTTCGAGTTTCTGCTGGGGGAACAGCGTGCCGGCCAGCGAACGCGCGTGCTGGTCAAAGGCGCTGCGACCGCAGCAGTTGTTGATGAACAGGAATCCCCCGGCCTGCAGGTGAGCCCGCAGCGAGACGGTCTCGGAATTGCCCAGGCGAGGATTCCGGTGGCCCGTCATGTAGACGAACGGATAGTTGACGAGCCGTTCGGGAGTCGCCTCGACACCCTTCAGATCGAAATGAACCGCCAGGCTCGAATCGACCGCCAGGTGCCGTAGCCACTGCTGCGTGCTGTTGGGGTCGGGGTTCCAGTCACCGTCGTGCTTGAGCTGGGCCATCTGGAACCGCTGGCGAGACCGACGGATCGGGGCCTGCAGTTCCCGGGTCACCGCCTGCACCTCGCCCAGTTGTCGCAGTCCGGCGACGTAACTGATGATGTTGAT
>DLVV01000055.1:21698-23789 GCA_003445035.1 Planctomycetaceae bacterium
TCCCAGCCGCAGCTCATGTCCCAGGGGGTCAGGATCACCGCGGTGCGGCATCCGATGTTCATTCCCAGCAGTTGCGGCGGCCCCTGGAAGTCGTGCTGCACACCGTCTTCGAATTTCCGATAGTGCACGTTGGTGTACTTGTGGTAGGCGCGGAAAACCGGGTGGTCCAACTCGAGATTGTCAAAGGCCCGGTCGGGGAACATCCGGCTCACTTCGCCCATGAACGACCGCCGAAACTCCTCGCGTCCGCAACAGGCATCGCCCAGCAGCGTTCCCCCGTCAAGAATGTAGCGTCGCAGCGCGGCCCGCTCTTCGGGATTGAACCCGAACATCTCGTGGCCACTGATGTAGAGGATCGGAATCTTGGTCTTCTTGTCCGCCTTGTGGTTGGCCACCACTTCCTGGATCGACAGGTGGCGCCAGCCGTACCACAGGCCCAACTCGTAACGGCAGTGCCGCATCAGGTTGTCAACATCACCGGGATCGGTGTTCCAGTCCTGTGTCGTGCCGTATTCGAGCTTGGCAATCATCAGGGGCGGTGCCGGCTCGGCCTTCGGCTCGCTGCGACGCAGGGGCGTCACTGGCAGGGGCAAAGGCGGGAAGCCCTCGGCGGAGGTCTGCCGCTGGGGATTCTTGCGAGGCGGCGGACCGCAGGTGCCCAAACGCCGGGTCTTCTTCTGCTGCTGGGCCATGGCGAAAGTCGCCAGCCCGACGGCCACCGACAGCACGATCGCCATCCTGACAACGCGTCCACCGGTTCCCGCTTCAAGACTCGTCAACTTCTTCATGGCCTCGTCCTCTTCTCAAGGATCCTGGTCCACCGCCCGACGACATCTCTCCAGAACACTCAGGGAGTCTTCGCTCCCCGGGCCCCTTCGGCATCTTTCTTCTTGTCCACATCAGAACCTGCTCCACGCAGTCGTACGCCGGGCTTGGTCGACGGTGCCGCGATTCGGCCCAGCTCGACCCGGGGGTTCTTCGATGTTACCGCAATCCCTCCCAGCGAACCGTCAAATGTCACAGCCTTCTGGACGTATCGACTCTTCTGCATGCGTTCGCGGTAGAGTACCGTAAAAAGCTCATCTGTGCGCTTCAACCACGTTTCCTCGGGACGTTCAAAGTGCCAGAGCTCGGCTCGCCAGATCAGTTCTCCGGGCTTTGAGCCGAAAAACGGTCGGGTTCTGAGCTTGGTGATCAGGATGGCGGCGTGCTGAATGTTGCCCTGGATGGTCAGGATCCGCACTTCGTCTTCGAACTTGTTGAGCCGCCGGACCTTGGTGTTGATCACCTTGATGTCCTCAGCCGCCAACGGTTGTTCCTCGACGTAGTCGGATCTCGGCACCTTGAGATTGATGCCCTCCAGCCGACACCGCGGTCCAAAATCGACCTGCAGGTCGTAGACCCTGCCCTCGGTGAGCCCGGCGACGGCAAACCGGCCGGTCTTGGCATCCACGATCTTGCCGACGAATTTCTTGCGAGTCTTCCGCTCGATCGCAGCAACACCCGTCAGTCCCTTCGTGGGACTGACCAGGCCGGTGATCCGTGGAGTGACCTGGGCGGCGGCCTGGCTTGGCCAACCAAGCACGACGGCCAGCAACAGTGGCAGTCCGCAACGGACGACACCCTTGTGAATCATCAGATCACCGTTGGTAAGCGGGCAGGTAGTGCATGTACACCTCCAGCACCAATGAGGCCATGGCGGTCCAGTAGACCTTGTTGCGTCCCACGACGCTGGCCTTCTCGGACATTCCCGGCGGAACGTCCCAGCTGCCGTCCTCGTTCTGCTTTTCGAGAAACATCTCGCGGACCTGCGGGTGCCACTGGTTCCAGTACTTGCCACCAGCCTGGTAGTTACCCTGGATGGCATAGTAATGGAAGTAATAGAAGTAGGTAACCCCACCGGACTTGCCCCATTTGACCGGGACCTTCGCCATGTGGTCGAGTGCCTTGATGACCGTGGGATCATTGTAGTGCCCAAGGAGTTGCAGCGAGAGAATTCCGGCCGCAGTGGTGTGCGGCCCCTGTGACGGTCCGGTGTAGCCGAAGCCGCCCTTGGGGTGTGCACAACTCTTGATGTACTTCACGGCGTTG
>DLVV01000055.1:23891-24146 GCA_003445035.1 Planctomycetaceae bacterium
GAAGTAATAGAAGTAGGTGACTCCCCCGGACTTGCCCCAGGTCACCGGCACCTTGGACATGAACTCGAGGGCCTTGATGACGGTGGGGTCGTTGTAGTGTCCCAGGAGTTGCAGCGAGAGGATTCCGGCGGCGGTGGTGTGCGGTCCCTGGGCGGGGCCGGTGTAGCCGAACCCACCCTTGGGATGTGCGCAACTCTTGATGTACTTCACCGCGTTGTCGATCGTCTTCTGCGGCACGGGGATTTCGGCGTTGTT
>DLVV01000165.1 GCA_003445035.1 Planctomycetaceae bacterium
GCGGGCACCTGCTCGCGGATCATCCGGTTCAGTGCGGCGATGACGTGACGCCGGAGATTCGCTCTCTTGTCATCGAACGGTTTCTGTTTGGGCAGTGTCTCGTGCAACTGGCACAAAGCCGACATGTTGGCGCAGTGGTAGCCGATCCGCGAGTTGTGTCCCGCCCAGCCACCCCATGGACGCTGCTCGCGAAGGGTGCTCTGCAGCATCTCCGTCTTGAGCCTGGCCGAGACCGACTCGAAGTTGTCCGTTGACCGGGCCCAGGCCAGGGCGGCTTCGGTCAGCATCATGTTGTAGTTGTAGTTCCAGGACGGCTCGACCTTGTTGAAGTGGCCGACGACCCGCTTGACCGGATCGAGAAACTTCCTGTTCCCGGTCTTCTGCCAGGTGTGGATCAGCGCCACGCCGGCCTGGCCGGAACTGTAATACGCGTCACCGATGATCCCGTTCTCCTGCTGCACCCTGGTGAGGTGTTCGGCTCCCTCGGTGGCACGTTGCAGGTAGATCTTCCGACCGGTGTGGGCGTACGCTCCCAGGTATCCCTCGACCCGCTGGTAGGTGGCCCGCAGGTCCGGTGGTTGCTTTTCGCCGCCGGGTTTTCCGGACAGCGTGCCCCGGCTCTCCCAGGCCCCGTTGCCGCGATACCGTTTCTCCGAGGCGGCATGATGGGCCGTGAACCGTTTCACCACCCCGGCGGTGTCCGGACGGTCAAACTTGTGTTTGACCGGCAGCAGCCGGTTCATCGACACCGGCTGATCCCAGGGACCCAGTTCCAGCGTTCCGGTTTCTTCGAGACGCACGTCATCGATATAGAGCGTGCCGATGTTCCAGCGGGTCTCGATGCTCAACACCGTGTAGTGCGAGTGGCGACCGGTCTGAAACACCAGGGATTTTTCGAGCCACTTTCCGGTCGGCTTTTCCTCGAAGCGGATCGTGGCAAACGCCTCGCTTTGGCGGTGTTCGCCGGCCATCGCGTAGAGAAACGCGTAATCGCCCAGGGCCTCGGCGTCCTTGTTCAGCACCTTCATCGACATCGTGTATGTCGTGAACGGCTTGGTCGGCACCGTCTGCCGGTAGGACATGCCCTCCCATCCCTGGTTCCAGTTCTTGCCCTCGTTGTTCTTGGGCACCGAAATCCGGATGCTGCGTTTGCCGCTGGCCGCTGGGCCCTCCACCAGCATGCCTTTGCCCAGCTGCTTTTTCACTTTCTCCTGCCAGCGGCCGTAGTGACCCGCTCCGTGGGTCCATCCGTCGGGCACCCCGTCACTGTCGGCATCGACTTCGAAGCTCGGGTTCTTGACCAACTCGGAAAATCCGGTGGTCACCAGGCAACACAGGCAAAGGAGAATTCTTGGGGCCAGCATGTTGTCCGCCATTTCTGAGGTATTAGCTTGAGCCGGCCCGAGCCCGATGATCCTGGAGCCGTCGGGATGGCCTCTACTTCTTCATCTTGCAGTTGGGCAACGGGCGTTCAACCGCCGGATCCGGAGCACACACGCCACCGACGGGTTGCTGGAGATCACCCGTGTCCATCTCGAATGTGACCGAGCAAGCAACGAGGCCATTTGTAATGGAATGAAGAATAGTTAGGTTGGAGGTTCTGGTCGATGAGGAAATGAAGTGGGTTTTGGAGACAACGAATGAACCGGAACCGTTGCGCCCGACTGGCCTGCTGTCTGCTTGCGGCGTCGGTGGTGATTCCGTCACCAGCATTGCGGGCGCAAGTTTCCAAGGATCACAAACTCGACACTGGCAAACGGCCACTTCACGTGACGTACTACCGGTCCCGGTTGGAATCACTTGCTGCGGTCGTCGTTTTGTTCCATTCACACGGTGAAAACCGTGGAGTCTGGTGCCGAAGAGGAGGGTTCGCGGAGAAATTGCAGGCCAAAGGCTACGCAGTCATCGCTGCGGACTTCCGCACGAGCACACTCGAGACGAAAACCGGCAAGAACGCGAAAAAAAGAACCCGGCAAAAGACTCCCAAGCCAGAAGCGAAGGACCACCTGACGTTCAACGGCGACATGGAGGCAATCAAGAGGTTCCTCCTTGTGGAACACCAAAAACGACATTTGAACATGCGTAAAATGTCAATCATCGCGTCTGGAATGAGTGGTCCGCTGGCGGTGTCATTTGCCTCAAGGGATTGGGCCAAAGCCCCGCTTGGAAGAAATGGAAATAACGTTGTCATCCGACCGCCGAACGGGATTTACTGGAATCGCAGTCGAAGACTTTTTGATGAAATCGCTTTGGACAAGTTGTTTGGAAGATTTCTCTGGGTCGCTCGTGGACAAGACGTCAGAACGTTGATCCTATTAAGTCCCGAGCGACCGCACAGGGCGGTTGCGCTAGCGAAGTCTGTGCGTTTTCTCAACACGGTTCGGCAGTCGCAGATGCGTTCCCTTGACCGCAGCTTACAGCTGTCGGTTTTATCGCCTGCTGGAACAGCGTGTCTGGTCTGCGTGGGGAAATCGGGTTCACGCGCTCCCGTTACCAAGGCGAAGGAAATCTACGAGATGTTTTCCCGGGGAAACTCGAGGGATGTCAACCTGAGGTTCAAGGCCTTTCCCGTAAAGGAGCAGGGCACCGACTTGCTGGGAGCGGTACCTCAACTCGAACAGGACATCCTGGACTTCTTGAACCAGACCATCGGACAACTCAAGGACCCTTGGCGGTCACGTTCTACAGAAAACTAAGATGTGGGACTGCCACGTCATTGAGTTGTCCACGGCTGTCCAGGTGGTGGAACGGACGGCTTCCTTCCCTGGTCTTTCAACTCGGCTATCAATGACGTCGTGAACGCAGCTATTGCCGGTTGTTCGGGATTTCCCATACAAAACCGAAATGACGAACGACATTAAATTCGATTAAACGGCCACCGTGAGACGCAGCAGAAGTGTTCAGTTCCCTCGTTACCTCCTTCGATACCCTCAATGGATCTGCTCGGTTTAAGAGGTCGGCGACGGGCTGTCCATTCGATTGAAGGGTCTGAAAAAGGTACGTGAATTTTGGCGTC